>CADCGZ010000028.1 GCA_902801025.1 uncultured bacterium
GAGATAGCAGGCTACGAGTCGGTAACGGCTGAGGAAGTCCAGTCCCTTGCGTCCGAAATCTTCCGCCCGGAGAACTGCTCCCTTGCGCTTATTCTTCCGCGCGGCTGCAAGGCGTCGCCGGAGAAGCTCCGAGAGGCGCTTGTCAACGGGTAGGGGGAAAGTGCGGATATCTTCGGATATCCGCACTTGAGTTTTCAGCAGGCTTTTATGCGATAATTTCGATGTCACAACAAAACAAGAGAAAGGCAGAACCATGAAGAAAGCATTAGCGGTAGTCATGATGATCGTCGGGGCGGCGGTATGGGGTTCTCCCGCGTCGCTTGTGGTGAAGGCTGTCGAGAAGACGGCGGTAAAGCCCGCCGTGAAGTCCGGTGCGAAGAAGACGGGTGCGGCCGCGGCTGTGCATGCGGGGGGCATGATGTTGGCTGAGGCGTCGCCGGCGCTTGTCGCCGCCCAGGCAGAGAGGGCGAGCGCACGCGCGGTTGCGAAGTCGACGTGCAAGACGCTCGGGAAGGTCGCGACCCCGAAGAACATCCTAGCCGCAGGCGGCGCTACGGCGGTAGTGGTGGCCGCGCATGAAGTCTCCGACGGCGTCCAGTCGATTGGCGAGGGTGTCGGGAAGGCGGTGGAGGAGAATCCGGACCTTGCGCAGAAGGTCACAGACTCTCTCTCTTCGGCGCTGAAGTGGCTCGTGATTCCGGTCGGCGCATTGCTTGCCGCGCTCCTCGCATGGTTCCTCTGGCCGGTCGTGAAGGCCGTCCGCGCTGCGGTCGATTTGGTTTCGGCAAGGTGCGCGAGGCGACTTGCGAAGAGGACCGAGGAGGAGTCGTCTTGCGGAGGGTCTGCCGCGCAGGAAGTTGTCGCAGGGCGGACTGTCGCCGCGCAGCCAGGGCGGGTGAACCTTTACATGCTAACTATGATCGCCGGATTCTCAGTGCTGTCCATCGTCGGATTCTGGCACATGGCGTCGAGCGGGTCTGGCAACGGAATGGACGGCGCGAGTGTGTTTGAAGATGCTGACGGCGACAAGGGGCGCGCCGAGAGGCTTGCGGCTGAGATCAAGCGGCTTCGCGCCGACTATGTCGCGGAACTAGACCGTGCGCAGGATGAGTTCAACTCGTCCGTCGAGTCTGTCGCTCGTTTGCGCTTCGGCCAGGTCGAAAGCATGGTGCCGTCCGTAGCGGACAGGTTCGGAACGCTGTCGCGCTGCGCCGGGCTTGTCAAGTGCCTGGCCGTCGACAAGGTGAATGGCGGCAACTCTACCGAGGCCTCCGTGAACGAGGAGCTCGAGAAGGATTTCTACGTTGCGCTGTATGCGGCGAGGGACGCCGTTGGGGAGTGCGTGAAGACTTACGCGGCTCGGATGGAGAATGCCCGCAGCAGGTACGGTTTGGCCCTGAAGGGGCTTGGAGGCGCCGATGGGTTCGCGGACGAAGCGCGCTACAATGCCGTGCTGGCCGCGGCCGCGCAGAAGATCGACGCTTCAAAGGCGGAGCTTCGCACTGGGCAGGACGTGGCGGCGATATCGGCGGCGGTCGAGCTGATTTTCATACGTCAGACCGTTTCCATGGTGGCTAAGGTGCTGGGGAAGATAGCTGCCCGCGAGGCTGGCGCGGCATTGGCCGGAGCCGGGGCTGCAGCCGCCGACGGACCGCTGCCCGTGGGCGATGTAATCGGCGGCGTATTCTTCCTCGGAAGCACAGCATGGTCTGGATATGAAGTCTACAAGGCGACAAAGGTCCTTCCCGCTGAGCTGAGCGAATCGATGCGCGATGCCGTGGACTCCAGCAGGAGGCAGTGTCTCGCCGACGCGAAGGCTGCGGGCAGGCGTCTGCGCTCCGCGTATCTCGTGGCGGCCCGGTAATTTGTAGAAAATTCAGAACGCTAAAACCAGAAGGGATTGATGAAATGTTTGAGAACGTGAGGATAACGAAGCTTGAAAACGGGGCGTGCGTCGCGACGTCGGAGATGAAGGGGTCGAACGTCTGCCATCTCGGGTTCCACATCCCGATGGGCAGCCGCCGCGAAAAGGCGTGCGAGGCGGGGTGGAGCCACTTCGCCGAGCACATGGTTCTGCAGGGATCGGAGAAGTATCCGTCGAGCAAGATCGTCAACCGTATCATGGGCAGATTCGGCGGAATTTTCAATGCGGCCACGTCGAGACTGTGGACGAAGTTTTACGCGTATGTGCCTGCCTATGGAGTAAATACCACCATTGACGTTCTTGGAGACGCGATTGCACATCCTCTGTTCCTGGAGCCGGAGATTGAAAAAGAACGTAAGGTCATTCTTGAGGAAATCAAAATGGATGAAGACGATTCGGTGAACAGGTTTCTCAGGGCGGCGTGCGTGGGACTGTGGCCACTCCATCCTCTCAGCAAACTGGTTACCGGAACGCCTAAATCCATAGCGCCCATCGACGCCGAATCGCTCAAAGAGTTCCACCGCTCCCGCTACACGTCGCGCGGTGCGATGTTCCTCGCCACCGGGAAGGTTGACCACGACGAAATCGTAGAGCGGGTGCGCCCTGTGTTCGATGCACTCACGCACGCCCCTGAGCCGCGCTACCGTCCTGCGTCCCCGGATTGGCCCATCAGCCCTATGGTAGTCGAGCGCTGCGGCGAGTCTCAGGCGAGATTTATAATCTCGTTTCGCGGAGTGAAGGGTGCCGATCCCCGCAGACATGCGCAGCAGCTTCTTTCGACCATACTCGGCGGCGATTCTAGTTCACGCCTGTTCCGGAGCGTACGTGAACGGCATGGTCTTGCGTATTCGGTCGGAGCTTATTCTAGCTCTTATGAGGATCACGGCGAGTTCTCTGTTTCTGCCGGGGTGTCGGCAGATTCGCTTGAGAAGGCACTTTCGCTCTGTGGCCGCGAACTCAAAGAACTTATACGAAAGCCAGTTGGAAGGCAGGAGTTGGCGTCACGAAGAGATAAGTTTGCAAGTCTGTATGTCTTGACGAGTGAAGGTGACTGCGAAAGCGAATATGATGTGCTTGACATGTGCCTGAAAGTCTTCAAGAAGATGGTTCCTCCCGAGGAGGAGGAAGCGCGCATTCGGAGCATCTCTGCCGCCGAGTTGCAGTCGCTTGCCGCGGAGATCTTCCGTCCGGAGAACTGCTCGCTGGCGCTGAGCCTTCCGAGAGGCTGCAAGGCGTCGCCGGAGAAGCTCCGCGAGGTGCTGCTCAACGGGTAGCAGGCAGAAATGTCGAGAATGGGCATTGTCAGAATTTTGCGGGAGTATTCGTGTAAGATTTTGGATTGAAGGGCGAGTATCACATAGAAAGGAACGCAAGTATGAGCATCATGTCAAAGCTGTTTTGTCGCGATGATATTGGAATCGACCTCGGGGCCGCGAACATGCGTGTCTGGATTAGTGGCGAGGGGCTTGTGCTGGAAGAGCCGTCGGCTGTCGCGCTGGACATCACCCATGAGGAAGTGAAGGAGCAGGGACAACAGGAATCCAAAGACAGCGGCAAACCTCGCGAGCATCGCGTTCTTGCCATTGGTGCGGCGGCAGGTGACATGCTCGGCAAAACGCCTGGCAGTATTGTCGTTATACAGCCGATGAAGGGTGGCGTTATATGTGACTACGACATTACCAAGAAACTGCTCCGCTACTGCTTTTCTCATGAAAAAGTCAAGAAAGCCCGCAAGGGCGGATTCAGGAGACCTCGTGTGGTGTTTGCCGTTCCTTCAGGCATTACGGAGGTCGAGAAACGGGCCTTGGAGGATGCGGCGCAGTCCGCCGGAGCGGGGGATGTCTTCCTGATTGAGGCGCCGATGTCGGCCGCGATAGGGGCTGGGCTTCCGGTCTCTGAGCCGGAAGGATGCATGCTCATGGACATCGGCGCCTCGGAAACGGAAATGGTGGTTATCTCGCTCGCTGGCATCGTTCACTCCAATGTCCTTCGTGTCGGCGGCAACGAGATGAACAGCGCCATCATGACTTATCTCCGGGACAAGTACAGCCTTGTCATCGGCGAGAGGGAGGCGGAGGACATCAAGATCAAGATTGGCACCGCTTGCAGACCGGAGAAGGAACTTGAATATGAAATCAAGGGCATTGATGCAACTGAAGGTCGCAAACTTGTCGTCAAGATCGATTCCAAAGAAATTCGCGAGGAGGCGCTTGCCGGGTTGCTCGGGCAGCTTGAAGATACGCTGAGGGGGTTTATCACGCGCATTGAACCGGAACTTGCCGCTGACCTTGTGGAGAATGGCATCGTCCTGACGGGCGGTGGTGCGCTGCTGCGTGGGCTGGGCAAGTATATTGCTGCTGCGACGGGCCTGCCCGTCCGTGTGGCCAACGATCCTGCGCATGCCACCATTGAGGGTTGCGGCGTTGTTATCGGCGAACTCGAATACCTGTCGAAAGCGAAGAGGCGATAGAATAACAATTTGCGCTGTTCAAGACAAGGAACAAGACTATGAGACTTGGGATGGTAATGTCGATTGGATGCTTGATGATTGCAGGCTTGTCGGGGTGTTGCAATTATGCGACGCGTACGGAAGGCAAAGTTGCGCCGTATGCTTGCGCCCCGCATCCATACTATTGCACGGCAGAAGTCTGGCAGGATGTGGCATTTACCCGCAAATACGACTGCGGCCTGGCCGCCACATGCGCGTTGATGGTGTGGCCGATAACTGTTGTTGACGAGGTATGCGAAGTCGCATTTGACACGGTTTTCCTGCCAGTGGATTTGACGTACCTATTTGTGAAGGATGATGGCGAAGGGGAGTCGCCTCCAGCGACAGCGCTATAATTTAATGGTGAATTGACGGAAGTAAGGATTACCATCCTCCTGTCGTCTCCTGTTCTTTGTGGCCTACATCATTCTCAGCTGTTGATTTTTTGGCAGAGAGTGTGATACAATTCGTCGCGAAATAGGGTGTTGCGCCGGATAAGGGCCTTGCGTGATCCAAACGTGGATTATCGCTGGATTGAATAAAAATGATAAACATCGACAGGGAGAAATGCGTAGCGTGCGGCGCGTGTGTGCGCGACTGCATAGTTCACGTTCTGACGGCTGGAGCCGACGGAGTGCCGACCGTCAGGGCAGAGGATGAACAGTTTTGCATAAACTGTCAGCACTGCCTTGCCGTGTGCGCGCGCGGGGCGGTCACTTGCAATGGCGTCGGATTCGCCGATACGCTTGATGTCGAGCCGGTTTCCGACGGCGCTGCGGAGGCGGCGCTCATTCGACAGCGTCGGAGCGTCCGCCACTGGGGGAAGGGGCCGATTCCCGAGGACGTCTGGAAACGACTTGTTGATACCCTCGCATGGATGCCTACCGGGTGTAACGACCACAAGCTCCATTTCACCGTTGTGCGGGATGCGGAGCGCATGGAGTGGTTTCGTCGCGAGACGTCGAAGAAGCTGAAGATGCTTGTCCGCACAGGCGTCCTTCAGTTGCTCTATCCCGTGTTTCGCCGCTATGTGGATGAAATCCTGCGCGGCGATGACATCGTCTTCCGCAATGCGCCCTGCATGATTGTCGCCTCTACGCCCAAGAAGGCGCCTTGCAAGGAGGCGGATCCGTGGATTGCCCTCAGCTATTTCGATTTGCTGGCGCAGGCAAACGGCCTTGGCACCTGCTGGGGCGGCTTTGCGGTTCACGCCTTCAAGTTATCGAGGGGATTCCAACGCGCCCTGAAGATTCCCAAGGGACATTCGGTGGGCGCGGTTCTCCTGTTTGGCCCTCCCGCCTTTAAATACCCCCGCGTAACGCATCCTCGTCCTATGCCGGTGGACATCCTGTAAAGCGCCTTTAGAACAAATACTGCCGAATGCGGTTATTGAAAGGCGTAAAACAATGACACGCTCGCGTTGAATGTGAAGACAATTTGTTCCCGAATGGGAATAAATGAGCGACAAGGTAAGCCAATGTTCAAAAATTTTCCCGAACGGGTAAAATCACTTATCTTGGTGGGTTGGATTGAGTTTTCTTACCCGAACGGGTAAAATTCTCGTTGCGCACTCACATTAATATTTGGTACAATTCCACAATCATGAAAGAAATCAAGTCAACATCAGACCTTGCAAGCATTGTCCGAGCGACTCGTAAAAAGCAAGGAATCTCGCAGACTGTCTTGGCACAACTGTCAAATGTTGGGGTCAGATTTGTGTTCGATGTTGAAAATGGCAAGCCAACAGTCCAGTTTGACAAAGTGCTGTCCATTCTGCGCACGATGGGTGTAACGATGAAGTTTGAACTTCCACCGGAGTGATAGCATGTACGGAGTGCTTAATGTCTATTTGCTGAACCGGTTTGTCGGCAGGTTCTCGCATGAGTCTGTCGGTGACATATATGCATTTCAATACGACCCAGAATATCTGGCGAATCCAGCGGAGGGTGCGCTCTCGCATTCCTTGCCGCTGCAGTCGGATGTGTTCGAGTCGGAGGCGGCCTATGGATATTTTGCCAATCTTCTGCCGCCGGCGTACATTCGCAAGAAGCTCGAGAAGTGTGTGCATATATCTGCAGGAAATGTTTTCGGCTTTCTGCGTGCGCTTGGCGGAGACTGCGCCGGGGCGGTGGCGTTGTACAGAGAAGGCGTTCGTCCGAATCCGCCGGAGAAGGAGATTCTCCGACCGCTTGAAGAGTCCGAGGCGGTTCGGATACTGAAGTCTCTTCGCATTCGTCCGCTTTATGCGGATGGCGAAACTGGATATCGTTATTCAGGCGCCGGTGCCCAGGACAAGCTCATTGCGCGAGTGGCAGAGGGCAAGGTCATTCTTCCGTTGTATGGCACGCCATCGACTCATATCGTGAAGCCTGCGACAGGCGATTTCCAGAATTCCGTCGAGAATGAGTGCTTTTGCCAGAAATTGGCGGCTCGCCTTGGGCTGAATTCGTCGGAATGCGAGATACTGGTTCTGGAGGGGGATCGCTATTTCGTTTCGAAGCGATATGACCGCGCGATGTCGGATGGACGTGTTGCACGCCTTCACCAAGAGGATTTCTGCCAGATGTTGTCCATTGATCCGGAGCAGAAGTACGAGGAACAGGGCGGGCCTTCTGCCGCCATGTGCATGGAGACGCTTCGAGACGTGAAGGCTAGTCCTCAGGATCAAATAGCGTTCATTGACGCACTCGTGTACAATTTTCTCGTCGGCAATGCCGACGCGCATGGGAAAAACTATTCGGTTTTGTATCATGGCGGACGTGCGTCGTTTTCTCCGCTCTATGATGTGGTTTCGACGGCTGTGTATCCACAGCTCTCGCGGGCGATGGCCATGTCTATCGGCGGCGTGTCTCGGATTGACGATATCCAAAGGGAATGTTTTTCCCGAATGGCGGAAGAATTCCAGATGTCGCCCAAGTTGGTTCTTTCCAGACTTGACGAGATGGCACGGCGCATCATGCCTGTCGCTCAGAACCTTGCCGACGAGCTCTCGTTGACGTTCCCATCACCCGTGTACCAAGCGATAATCGACGTGATCGCTGCGCATTCGTCCCAAGTCGCATCAGATCGCACCTGACTTTTCTTCTGTCAGATTCTCCCCGCTCGCCCGTATACTAGCATGCTCATAGCGAGCGTCCTGTCTTCTCCTGTGGCTCATATCATTCTCGACTGCGAATTTTAGCGATACGGCGCTTTTACATTTTCTGTAATTCCGCTGGAGACATGTCGACAAAATGTGTCGCGGGCATTTTGGTCGTTACATCGTATTACCCTTTAAAATCAGGCTTTTTCAGGTTTTGGCATGGCGTGTGCTAATTGTTCGGCGGCGGATGCGATGGACGCGTTCGACAAACCAAACAAGGAACAAGACAATGACGGAAGAGACAAAGGCCGCAACCGACTTCGGCGCCGATGTGTTCGGCGAAGAGGCGATCAACAAGTATTTGAGCAAGGACACGGCGAAGAAGCTCCAGGCGACGATTCGGGAAGGGAAGCCGCTCGATCCGTCGATCGCGGGCGAAGTCGCACATGGCATCCGCCACTGGGCGATGGATCGCGGCGCGACGCACTACACGCACTGGTTCCTCCCGATGACCGGCTCCACCGCCGAGAAGCACGACTCGTTCTTGGAACTCAAGGACGGCGAGCCGATCATGCAGTTCAGCGGCAAGAACCTGATCGTCGGCGAGCCCGACGCATCGTCTTTCCCGTCTGGCGGCATCCGCTCCACCTTCGAGGCGCGCGGCTACACCGCGTGGGATCCGACGTCGCCGGCGTTCATCAAGCGCCACTCGAACGGCGCCACCTTGTGCATCCCGACCGCGTTCTGCGCATACACGGGCGAGTCGCTCGACAAAAAGACGCCGCTTCTCCGCTCGATGCAGGCGCTCGACAAGTCGCTAAAGCGCCTCATGAAGCTCTTTGGGCGCGCCGAAGGCCATGCCGCGTGCACGCTCGGCGCGGAGCAGGAATACTTCCTCATCGACAAGGGATACTGGAAGAAGCGTCCCGACCTCGTGCTTACGGGTCGGACGCTCTTCGGTGCTCCGTCCGCTAAGGGCCAGCAGCTCGAAGACCACTACTTCGGCACGATTCCAGATCGCGTCATTTCCTTCATGAACGACGTCGAGCGCGAGCTCTGGAAGCTCGGCATCCCGGCGAAGACGCGCCACAACGAAGTCGCGCCCGCGCAGTTCGAGCTTGCGCCGCAGTTCGAGGAGCTCAACCTCGCGAGTGACCACAACATGCTCGTGATGGATACCTTGCGGAACGTCGCCGAAAAGCACGGAATGAAGTGCCTTCTCCACGAGAAGCCCTACGCGGGCGTCAACGGCTCTGGTAAGCACAACAACTGGTCCGTCGCCTTCGGCGGCAGGAACCTCCTCGACCCGGGCAACGACCCGCACGAGAACGCCGTGTTCCTCACGATGCTCTGCGCCGTCATCGAGGCGGTAGACAAGCATGCCGACCTCCTTAGGGCCTCCGTCGCTGGTGCGGGCAACGACCACCGTCTCGGCGCAAACGAAGCGCCGCCCGCTGTCATCTCGATCTATGTCGGCGACCAGCTCGCGGAAGTGCTCGACCGCATCGAGAATCCAAAGGGCGCGAAGCACGAGGAAAAGGGCTCCCTCAAGATCGGCGTCGACACGCTCCCCGCGATTCCGAAGGACGCGACCGACCGCAACCGCACTTCGCCTTTCGCGTTCACCGGCAACAAGTTCGAGTTCCGCGCTCCGGGATCGAGCGTCTGCTGCTCCGGCCCGATGACGGTCCTCAACACAATCGTCGCCGAGGCGGTAGACAGGATTGCCGCCGAGCTCGACGCCGCCAAGGTCGCCGGAAAGGCGAAGCCGGGCGAGCACACCGCGGCGTTCCACGTGGCTCTCCAGAAGATACTGCAGGCCTCGCTCAAGACGCACAAGCGCGTCGTGTTCAACGGCAACGGCTATGAGGCCGACTGGCCGAAGGAAGCCGAGAAGCGCGGTCTTCCCAATGCGCCAGACACGCTCTCCGCCCTGGCCGCGCTTTCGAAGAAGGAGAACGTCTCCCTCTTCGAGAAGTACGGCGTCATGACGAAGCGCGAGCTCAAGAGCCGCCACGAGATATTCCTCGAGGAATACGCCAACAAGGTGCGCATCGAAGGCAACACGGCGCTCGACATCGCAAAGACGATGATCCTCCCAGCCGTCCGCGCCGAGTATCTCGAGGTTGCGAAGGCCTACAACGAGACGGATTCCAGCAACGTGAAAATCGCAATCGACATGCTTCACGGGCAGATGACGGAACTTGGCAGCGGACTCGTAAAGATGAAGGAGGCGATAGACTACTTGCAGGACGCGCTGAAGAACTACGACACTGCGGACACCCTTGCGAGGATGGCCGAGCTCAGGAAGATCGCAGACTCGCTCGAGGCGGTCATCACGAGCGAAAAGTGGCCGCTTCCGAAGTACCGCGAAATGCTGTTCTTGTATTAGGGGTCAGGGGTTAGGAGTCAGGAGTCAGTGAGTAGTGATTAGTGATATCAAATGACTGATGAACTAAAGCACGAATGTGCCGTGGCGATGGTGGTCTTGAGAAAGTCCGCCGTCGCCACCGGCGATTTCGGTGGGACAAAGCTTTCGCTCCTTCTCGAAAAACAGCACAATCGCGGGCAGGACGGCGCGGGCGCGGCAATACTCTCGGCCAATCCCGAACCTGGCGAGACACCGTACTGGATCGCCAAGTCTGCGTCCGCTACACCGCTCACGGATGTGCTTGGAATGATCGGGAAGAGAAGCAGTGTTCAGACAGGATTTGAAAGGGTCTTTCTCGGTCATCTTCGCTACGCCACGTTCGGGAAAAACGACGTGGCGTTCTGTCATCCATTCGTGCACGAGTCGAGCGAACTGAATCATACGCTTCTTCTCGCCGGAAACTTCAACCTCACAAACGCCCACGAGCTTTTCGACGACTACCGCCACCGCGGTTCATTCCCGACGAGCAAGTCGGACGGCTATCTCATCTGCGAGATTATTGCACAGGCGCTGAAAAATATTAGCCGTGTAGAACATGTAGAGCATGTAGAATTAGAACCGAATCTACATGATTCTACATGTTCTGCATGGTCAGAATCTGCTTTGTCACGCGCTATCTCCACGGCATTGAAGAACGCCGACGGCGCATGGACGCTCTGCGGCATGACCGCAGACGGATGGGCGTTTGCGACGCGCGACCCGCACGGCATCAGGCCTGGCTGGCACTACATCGACGACGATGTCGTTGTCGTCGCCTCCGAGCGTGCCGCCATACAGGCGGCGTTCGACGTGCCGCCCGAAGCCGTGAAGGAGCTTCCGCCTGGCGAAGCGCTTGTCGTCTCGCCGGAAGGGGAAGTCAAGTTTGTTGATTTGAACCGTGCAGAACATGTAGAACGTGTAGAAAGCAATACTTCTGATCTACATGTTTCTACATGTTCTACACGGCTTGAAAAACCACTTGCCCGTCCCTGCTCTTTCGAGCGCATCTACTTCTCCCGTGCGAACGATGCCGACATCCACCGCGAGCGCAAGGCGCTTGGCGCGGCACTTGTGCCGCGGATCCTCGAGGCCGCCAATGCGCCGATGGACCGCATCTTCTTCAGCTACATTCCCAACTCCGCGCGCATCGCCTTTCATGGACTTCTGGAAGATTTGTTCAAGAGATGTGTTTCACCGCAGAGCCGCGTTAATAATATCCCGCGCTTTGGAGAGGTGGCGGTGAAGGACGCGAAGTTCCGCACGTTCATCGCTGACGCTGCGGCAAGGCGCGAGTTCTACAAGCATGTCTACGACGTGACCTACGGGCTCGTCAAGAAGGACGATACGCTCGTCGTGCTCGACGATTCGATCGTGCGCTTGGGCCGAAGAGAATCGTGATCGCCTCTTCCGCGCCACCAATCCGCTACCCAGACTGCTATGGCATCGACATGTCGACGCTGGGAGAGCTTGTAGCATTCAAGGCGCTTGTAAATTTGCTGGATGGGGAACGGGGAACGTATCCCCCGAGCGAAGCGAGCGCCGAAGGCGGCTCAATGCGGGGTGGGAACGGGGAACGGGAGTTGCGCGAAGCGCTTGCCGAAATTGAACATCTACACGTTTCTACATGTTCTACACGGTTAAAATCATTAAACCCTCTCGCATCCCTCTATGCGCGCTTCACTGAAAAGCAACACGCTGCAGAAATTGCCCGACTTCTTACCCCTCCGGGAATGAAGGCCGAAGTCGTTGTGGTCTATCAGACGATTGAAGACTTGCATAAGTCTCTTGCTCCCGTTCCCGGTTCCCGGTTCCCCGTTCCCCGAATTGGTGACTGGTATTTCACTGGCGACTATCCGACACCTGGCGGATACAAGGTGCTGCGAAAGGCGCTTCTGAATTACTTGGATAAGAATTCGGAAAGGTCGTATTAGGGGTCAGTAATTAGGAGTCAGGAGTCAGTAGTCAGGGGTCAGGAGTCAGAGAAAGGAATTTATGAACTATAGTGAAAAGTGGAAGGTGGAACGCGAACGCAAGGCGTATCTCGCACTTGCGGACGGCACTGTGTTCCACGGCGTCGCTTTTGGCGCTAAGAAGGACGCGCTTGGCGAAGTCGTCTTCAACACCGGTATGTGCGGCTATCAGGAAATACTAACCGATCCAAGCTACGCCGGGCAGTTCGTCACGCTTACCCCCGCAGAAGTCGGTAACTACGGCATAAATGCCGAAGACATAGAAAGCCGCAAGTTGTTCTTATCGGGTCTTGTCATTGGCGATTTGACCGCGCCTAGCAACTGGCGCTCCGAAAAGAGCTTGGACGACTACCTGAAGGAGAACGGCGTACCTGGCATTTATGGCGTCGATACGCGCGCTCTAACGTTGCACTTGAGAGATCATGGTAACCAGAAAGCCTTTCTGTACGTTGGGGAACGGGGAATGGGGAACGGGGAACGGGAGGCGGTTGCCAAGGCGCGTGAATGGGAAGGGCTCGACGGCCAGGACTATGCGGCAAAGGTGACATGCGAGAAGGGGTATGAGTTTAAGACAGGATTAACAGGATTAACAAGATTATCTGGGGACATGTCCACAGACCCCAAAAATCCTGTAAATCTTGTAAATCCTGTCAAAAGAATAGTCTGCTACGACTTCGGCGTGAAGACAAATATCCTCCGTTCGCTTGCGTCGTGGGCAAAGGTCACCGTCGTTCCCGCGAAGACGCCTGCTGAAGAAGTCCTCAAGATGAAACCTGACGGCGTGTTCCTCTCAAACGGCCCCGCCGACCCCGCGGCAGTTACCTACGCCATAGAGAACATCAAAAAGTTGTTGGGGCCACTTCCCATAATGGGAATTTGTTTGGGGCATCAGTTGCTCTCGCTTGCCTGTGGTGCGAAGACTGGGCGGCTAAAGTTCGGTCACCACGGCTGTAACCATCCAGTGAAGAACCTTGCGACAGGCCATGTGGAGATAACGAGTCAGAACCACAACTTCGCAGTCTTGCCAGAGACGGTTCCGGATTGCCTTGAAGTCACGCACATAAACCTCAACGACAACTCTATCGAGGGTGTCAGGCACAAGACGCTTCCCGCGTTCTCGGTGCAGTACCACCCCGAGTCTTGCCCCGGTCCGCACGACTCAAAGTATCTCTTCGACGAATTCAGAAAGATGGTATTAGCCGTGCAGAACGTGTAGATCGTGTAGAAAGGAGAAATTTAACCATGTGGAACATGTAAAACATCCAGTAGAAAGTGAATATGCAAATCTACATGTTTCTACATGTTCTACACGGTTAAATAAACAGCCATGAAAAAGCAAGTCAAATACGTATTTATCACCGGCGGCGTGGTTAGCTCGCTTGGAAAGGGCGTCACAAGCGCGTCACTTGCGCTTCTCTTGAAGAGTCGCGGCTACAGGGTCTTCATGCAGAAGCTCGACCCGTATCTCAACGTCGATCCCGGCACGATGTCGCCCTACCAGCACGGCGAGGTGTTCGTGACAGACGACGGCGCAGAGACAGACCTCGACCTCGGCCACTACGAGCGTTTCGCGGGCGTGACGTGCTCTAAGGCGTCGAACTACACCTCTGGCCGTATCTACTCAGCCGTCCTCGCGCGCGAACGCGCGGGCGGCTACCTCGGCGGAACGGTGCAGGTCGTGCCGCACATCACCGACGAAATCAAGGCGGCGATCAGGAGTGCCGGCGAAGCGCATGGCGACGAGCCCGCGCCAGACATCGTCCTCTGCGAAATAGGCGGAGTATCGGGCGACATCGAGTCGCTCCCGTTCCTCGAGGCCGCGCGCCAGTTCCGCTTCGAAGAGGGAAATGAGAACACTTGCTTCGTGCACCTGACGCTCGTTCCCTATCTCAAGGCGGCGGGCGAGCTCAAGACAAAACCGTCGCAGCACTCCGTCGGCATGCTGCGAAACATCGGCATCATCCCTGACATCCTTGTCTGCCGCACCGAAATGACGATTCCCGAGGAGCACCTCAAGAAGCTCGCCATGTTCTGCAACGTGAAGCGCGAGTGCGTAATCGAGGAAAAGGATGTCGCAGACTCTGTCTATGCCGTGCCGCGCGAACTGCGCGAGCAGGGTCTCGACGAGCAGGTCTTGAGGCAGGTGCGTCTCGACCTTTGGCCGATTAAGCACACGGTCTGGGACACGCTCGTCCGCAAGGCGACGCAGCCGAAGAAGCGCTGCCGTATCGCCCTTGTCGGGAAGTACATCTCGATACGCGACGCCTACAAGTCAGTTCACGAGGCCTTGCAGCACGCCGGCATGGCAAACGACTGCAAGGTCGAAGTCGTGCCTATCGAAGCGGAAGAAATCTTAACGCAGAGGCGCAGAGGCGCAGAGGCGGGGAAAGAATCGTCCTCGTCTGCATCTGACGGCCAGCAAGCCGGCAAATCATCAAAATCTCTCTGCGACTCTGCGTCTCTGCGTTTAAAAAATATCGACGGCATTCTCGTCCCCGGCGGCTTTGGGTCGAGGGGTGTAGAGGGCAAGATCGCCGCGATCAAGTATGCACGCGAGAAGAAGATTCCGTTCCTCGGCATCTGCCTCGGCATGCAGTGCACTGTCATCGAGTATGCGCGCGATGTCCTCGGCTGGAAAGACGCCAACTCGACGGAGTTCGACGAGAACACCACGCACCCCGTGATCGACTTGATGGAAGAGCAGCGCGGCGTCACGCAGAAGGGCGGCACGATGCGCCTCGGCGCTTATCCGTGCGTCCTCGAGAAGGGCTCTCTCGCTGATAAGCTGTATAGCCACAAAGAACACAAAGATAACTCTGCGCCTCTCGGCACTCGCTTCGCTCGGCTTGGCTCGCTACAAAACGCGAGCCCCGCTTCCGCGGCGGTTACGCGACTCTGCGTTAAAAACAAAGACGCGCCCATTATTTCCGAGCGACATCGCCACCGCTACGAGCTTGCGAATGGCGGCAAAGTGCAGAAGGCGCTGACGGCCGCAGGGCTCAATGTAAGCGGCACGTCGCCTGACGGAAAACTCGTCGAGATAGTGGAGCTGCCGGGCCACCCCTACTTCATCGCCTCGCAGTTCCACCCCGAGTTCAAGTCGCGCCCGACAATCCCGCATCCGCTGTTCAACGGCCTTGTAAAAGCCGCGTTGAGGAACGGGAAACGGGGAACGGGTAACGGGGAACGTATCCCCCGAGCGAAGCGAGTCGCCGAAGGCGATGCCCTAGCAGGGGTGGTAACGGGAAGAGGGAGTGAAGAATGAAAAGAAGTGATTTGAGGAAGATACTGATCATTGGCTCTGGGCCAATCGTCATCGGACAGGGTTGTGAGTTCGACTATTCTGGCGTACAGGCAGTGAAGGCGCTTAAGTCGCTCGGCTACGAAGTCGTGCTTGTCAACTCCAACCCCGCGACGGTGATGACCGACCCCGACCGTGCCGACAGGACGTATATCGAGCCGCTCACCGTCGACTATCTCCATGAAGTCATCCGCCGCGAACGGCCAGACGCGATCCTGCCGACGCTTGGCGGACAGACGGCGCTCAACCTCGCGATGGAGCTCGAAAAGAGAGGCGTCTTGAAACGCTACCGCGTTGAGCTCATCGGCGCGAAGGCCGAGGCAATCGAACGCGCCGAAGACCGCAATCTCTTCAAGGAGGCGATGCGCGACATCGGCCTCGACATGCCGCGCTCGGGAAGCGCCCATTCTCTTGCGGAGGCCGAGGCAATCGCAAAGACCATCGGCTCATGGCCGCTCATAGTGCGCCCTGGCTTCACGCTCGGCGGCACCGGCGGCGGCATCGCGCACAACGCGGAGGAGTTTGCGCGGATTGTCACTGGCGGTCTTGAGGCGTCGCTCAACCACGAGGTTCTCGTAGAGGAGTCGCTGATCGGCTGGAAGGAATACGAGATGGAGGTAATGCGTGACAAGGCGGGGAACGCCGTCATTGTCTGCTCCATCGAGAACATGGATCCGATGGGCGTCCACACTGGCGATTCCATCACCGTCGCGCCGATCTTGACACTCACCGACCGCGAGTATCAGGCGATGCGCGACGATTCCATCAAGGTCCTTGAGAAGATCGGCATCGAGACTGGCGGCTCGAACGTGCAGTGGGCGGTAAACCCGGAGAACGGGCGGCGCATCATCATCGAGATGAACCCGCGTGTCTCGCGCTCTTCTGCGCTCGCATCGAAGGCGACTGGCTTCCCGATCGCCAAGATCGCCGCGCTTCTCGCAGTCGGCTTCACGCTTGACGAAATCACGAACGACATTACTGGAAAAACACTCGCTTGCTTTGAGCCGTCACTTGACTATATTGTCGTGAAGATTCCTCGCTTTGCGTTCGAGAAGTTCCACGGCGCGAGCACGACGCTCGGCACGCAGATGAAGTCCGTCGGCGAGGTGATGGCAATCGGCAGGACTTTCAAGCAGGCGTACCTAAAGGCCGTCAGGTCGCTTGAGGCCCCGCTCAAATATCACCACGCCGAAACCTACGATCCGTGGTTCAAGCGCGAACTAGAGGAGATCGAGGCGTTCAGGAAATGGCTCGGCCAGTTCAGATTAGCCACAAAGAACGCAGAGAACGCAAAGACAAGTTCAGATTCCCCTCACCCTGAACCACTTTGCGAACTTTGCGATCTTTGCGGCAACAAAGGCGATGAAGAGATGTCGTCTCTCATCCGCCAGGCGAAGGTGTTCGGGTTCAGCGACAAGGAAATCGCCGAGGCGATTGGCTCCGATGAGATTACGGTGCGGACGAAAAGACAGGAGCTTGGCATCCGCCCCGAGTTCGGCGAGGTCGACACTTGCGCCGGCGAGTTCGAGGCCGTGACGCCGTATTATTATTCGTATTATTCGTTAGCCGCAGAGAACGCAGAGAACGCAAAGACAGAATGTCCTTTGCGCTCTTTGCGTACTTTGCGGCAGAAACATAAAATCATGATCCTCGGCGGCGGGCCAAACCGCATCGGCCAGGGCATCGAGTTCGACTGGTGCTGCTGCCACGCGGCGTTCTCGCTCAGGAAGCGCGGTTACGAAGTCGTGATGGTAAACTCCAACCCCGAGACAGTCTCGACCGACTACGACACTTCCGACAAGCTCTACTTCGAGCCGCTCACGTTTGAGGACGTTATGGAGATCTACGACCGCGAGAAGTGCGACGGCGTGATAGTCCAGTACGGCGGGCAAACGCCACTCAACCTCGCCGCGAAACTTGAAAAGGCGGGCGCGAAGATCGTCGGCACTTCGCCAAATGACATTGCGCTTGCCGAAGACCGCGACTTCTTCCGCGAGCTTGTCGCGGAAGTCGGAATGAAGCAGCCGGCAAGCGGTATCGCCCATTCCATCGAGGATGCGCGGCGCATCGCGAAGGAGATTGGTTATCCGGTCCTCGTGCGGCCGAGCTTCGT
Source organism: uncultured bacterium (assembly GCA_902801025.1). Classification (GTDB taxonomy): domain Bacteria; phylum Verrucomicrobiota; class Kiritimatiellia; order RFP12; family UBA1067; genus UBA1067. The sequence continues at coordinate 17,289 of CADCGZ010000028.1, forward strand.
CCTCGGTGGCCGCGGAATGGCGATAGTCTACAGGGAGTCGGAGCTCGATTCCTACGTTTCGGAGGCGGTCGCCGCGTCGGAAGGGAAGCCGATTCTCATCGACAAGTTCCTCGAACACGCGATCGAACTTGACGTAGACGCCGTGTCGGACGGCGAGACGACGATGATAGGCGCAATCCTCGAGCATATCGAGGCGGCGGGCTGCCATTCTGGCGACGCCGCGGCAATTACGCCGCCGGTGAATCTCTCCGACAAGACGATTGCGGAGGTAAAGCGCTATACCGAAATTTTCGCGAAGCGTCTCCATGTCGTCGGGCTAATGAACCTACAGCTCGCGGTGAAGGACGGAGAGATATGGATGATCGAGGTCAATCCTCGCGCCTCGCGGACAGTCCCGTTCGTCTCGAAGGCGACGGGCATTCCGCTCGCCGACCTCGGCGCACTTGCGATGGTCGGGGAGAAACTCCCGTTACCACCCCGCATTGAGCCGCCTTCGGCGCTCGCTTCGCTCGGGGGATACGTTCCTCGTTCCCACCCCTCTAGCGACCGCTTGCGCGGCTCGCTTCGCTCGGGGGATACGTTACCCATTCCCCGTTCCCCGAATTACTACTGCGTCAAGGAAGCGGTCTTCCCGTACGTCAAGTTCCCCGGCGCGAAGATCACTCTTTCGCCCGAGATGAAGTCGACGGGCGAGGTGATGGCAATCGACCCCGACCGCTTCGGCGCGTACTACAAGAGCCAGATCGCCTGCGGCAGTCCCTTGCCAAAGAGCGGCAATGTCTTCCTCTCGGTGCGCGACGAGGACAAGCCGCGTGTCGCCGAGCTTGCCGCGAAGCTCAAGGAACTTGGCTTTGGCATCTACGCGACGCTTGGCACTTCGACGTATCTTTGGGGACACGGCATTGAGTCGAAGGCGGCATTCAGGATATCCCGTGGCCGCCCCAATGCGATCGATCTGATGCGCAAAGGCGAGATACAGTGGGTCGTAAACACATCCGAGTCTGACGGCGAGGCATCTGGAGATTCGGTTCAGCTCCGTTCCGCGGCCGTCGCTACTGGCGTTCCAGTGACGACTACGCTTGCTGGCTTCGCCGCAGCCGTCGCAGGTCTCGCTGAGGACTGCGCAGAAAGCTCGGTCTACAGTCTGCAGGAGTATCACACTGGCAACAGGTAGCAACTTTCTCCACGCCGAAGTCGGCGATTTTTGGTAGACTATTGCGTGTTACAAGGGGAATGGCAGATGCACGCAAGTCTTTCAGATATCATAGCAGATGTCGCGGCCAATTCGATCGAGGCCCGCGCCAAGAAGGTTGTTGTCGAAGTTCTCGAAGAAAACGGAACGATTGTCCTTCGCGTCGAGGACAACGGGAAGGGCATGCCGCCCGAAATCGTCGCCAAGGCGTTTGATCCGTTCTACACGGAGCCGGGAAAGCACGACAAGCGCAAGGTCGGCATGGGGCTTCCGTTCGTAAAGCAGACGTGCGACGGCTGTGGCGGCTCTGTAAAGCTCGAAAGCACGCAAGGGGTGGGAACCACGCTCGTCTGCACGTTCAAGGCCGACAACATAGACTTGCCGCCGATGGGGAGTCTCCCGCAGGCGGTTCTTTCGCTCTTCAACTTCGACGGAGACTTCGATCTCGTATTCCGTCACCGTAAGAATGGAGAGGAGTACGAGATCTCTCGCCTTGAACTTATGGAAGCGGTCGGCGGCTTTGATTCCGTCGAGGGGCTTTCGCTCGCCCGCGAGTTTCTCGAGGGTCAGGAAGAGTCGCTTTAGCCAAATGCGGCGCGGATGAAGATGATCGCGAAATAGGCGACGGCGACTAGCTTCATCGCAAGGGTGGCGACATATCCGACAAGTGCGCCCACGCCGCCCTTAAGCGCATGCCCGAAGCGTCGTCCGGCGATGAGCTCGCCTGCGACCGTGCCGAGAAATGGTCCTGCGATAAGACCAATTGGCAGGAAGAAGAGCCCGACAATCGTTCCGACAGCGCAGCCGAAAACTCCCCATCCTGAACACTTGAATTTCTTTGCGAAGAAAGTCGGGAGGACATAGTCCACAATCGAGACGATTACAACGATGGCCGCACCAAACGCCAGAATACTGGTGGAAGGGGCTTTGGCCGTTGGCACAAGCGTCCAGAGAGCGGCGTATCCTAGAATAGGCCCAGGCAGAACAGGAACGGCGCTCCCGATAAAACCGCAGACGAGTAGCAGCGCTCCGAGCGTTATCAGGAAATAATCCATTTTGCTATCTTGCCGAAGGCCGCAAGTCCGCGAGCTTGACCGACACCTCGAACTGTGAAAGCGAGGTCGTCATTATGCCGATTCCTTCGCGGCGTGCGGCTTCAACCATGTCTTCCGGCGGCTGGCGGTCGTGGCAGAGGACGATGCCCTCTATCCCTGCGAGTGTGCAGACGGCGATTGCATTGAGGTGGTTCTGGATCGTAATGAGAACCGATTCGTCTCCGCAATGTCCCATGACGTCCGACAGGAGATCTGACGTGTAGGCCGAGGTAATCTCGCCATCTTTGTTCTCCACGACTACCGTTCCGCCGAGGCGCTCCACTATTTCACCAAATTTCATGACATAATTATACCATAAATTCGGCGGGGACCTAAGCAGAGTCGGGGTTGGGCGCAATTCGGCGGGGTCCGAAGGCTCCTCCTCGGGGAGCCCTCGGCGAATACGCCGAATCCCCTCGCTCGGACCTTCGCTCCCCCACCGAATTATGGTATAATTATACCTATGAAAGTCTATGGAATAATTCCGTCGCGGTTCGGGTCTAGCCGTTTCCCAGGGAAGCCACTTGCGATTCTCGCTGGGAAGCCCCTTGTTGCATGGGTTGTCGAGGCAGTCAAGAAGGCGAAAGGACTCGACGAAGTTCTCGTTGCGACAGACGATGAGCGCATAGTCAAAGCCGTGGAGGAACATGGCGGCAAGGCGGTGATGACGCCGTCGGAGCTTCCGAGCGGGACTGACCGCATCGCGTGCGCTGCGCGAAATTTCCTCGGCGCCGATTTCGCTGACGATGACATTCTCGTCAACATCCAGGGCGACGAGCCGCTTATCGACCCTGCGCTCATTGAACAACTTGCGGCGAAGCTTAAGGACGACCCCCGCTGGTCCATGGCGACGGCGGTGACGCCTATCAGGAATGCCTCCGATTTTGCGGCTAAGACTGTGGTAAAGGTCGTGCTTGATCGCGACGACGGCGCTCTTTATTTCTCCCGTGCGTCTATTCCCTGCGATCGCGACAACGAGCCCGACTTCTCCAAACCTTTCAACCATTCAACTTTTCAACCTTTTAACTTTCTTTACGTCCGGCACCTCGGCATCTACGCCTACCGCGGCGCGTTTCTGAAGAAGTATATCGCAGAGCCGCCGTGCCAATTGGAGAAGACTGAGAAGCTTGAGCAGCTTCGCGCGCTCTGGATGGGCGCGAAGATCGCCGTCGTCCGCACCGAGGACGAAGGCGTCGGCGTCGATACACCCGAAGACGCCGTCCGCGTCGGGAAGATACTGGAGTCTCGCACCGCGAAATGAAGGGAGAAATCCTATATATGCTCGGCATCGTGGCCGTCGGGTTCCTCGTGAACTACGCGCTGCGGGCCTTGCCGTTCGTCCTCTTCGCCAGCCGCGACAGGGAGCTTCCGAAGTGGGTTTCGCGCTTTGGCGATCTCGTCTCTCCGGTGATAATTGCCGCCTTGATTTTCTATTCGTATTCCGGACTTCAGTGGAAGACGGCCTGGCCCTATCTCGCCGGCTCGCTCGTTGTCGCGCTTCAGATCTGGCGGCGCAACGCGCTTCTCAGCATCGTCGCGGGCACGGTCCTCTACATGTGCCTCGTCTGCACCGGGTGCTTTTCGCCGGACTACGGCGACATCGTGCTTGACGCCGCACATCCCTCGATACGCTATTCGTCCCAGGGGTTTCTCATAGGCGAGCGCTATGTCGACCCAAGGAAGGTCCCCTCAATTCTCGAGAGCTACGACGTGCCGCACGACCGCGTGATACACATACTCATCGACGAGGAAGCCGAACGCGACTTGAAACCGGCCCGTGCGTTCATGGGCCTTCTCGCCCACGACGGCTACCGCCGATCCGTCCTCGTCTCAAAGAAGCGCGCCGAAAGCCACGTCCGCACAGAGGAGGAAATGGCTCTCGAGCGCCAGCAGCGCGCCACCCAGTCTTCCCGCCACGCCTCTCCCCCCGGCAAGTGCAAAATCCGCTACAAGGGAGCAAGCGATTGATGGACAAGGCAAACGCAAAGGCGCGGATTGAGGAACTGAGGGCCCTCATAGAGAAGGCCAACCACGACTATTACGACCTTCACCAGCCGACGGTAGGCGACCGCGACTACGATATGTGGGAGCAGGAGCTCCTGAAGCTCGAGGCGGATTTCCCCGAGTTTGCCGACGCGTCGTCGCCAGTTCAGAATGTCGCGGGCGGTCTTCTCGAGGGCTTTGCGAAAGTCAAGCACGACCCGCCGATGCAGTCGCTCGACAAGACACATGCGAAAAGCGAACTTGCCGAGTTCGACGCGTTTGTCAGGAAGACTGTCGAGGGCTTCACCTATCTCGTCGAACCGAAGATTGATGGTATCTCGCTTTCGCTTCGCTATTCAGGTGGGCGGCTCGTCCGCGCCGCAACGCGCGGCAACGGTCTTGTAGGCGATGACATAACTGCGAACGTAAACACGATAAAGACCGTTCCAAAAGTCCTCCCGCCTGATGCGCCGCGCGAGCTTGAAGTGCGTGGCGAGGCGTTCATGACGCGTGAGGGCTTTGTCGAGCTTAACGCTCGTCAGGAGGCCGCAGGTCTCGAGACCTTTGCGAACCCGAGGAACGCCTGCGCCGGTTCCTTGAAGCAGCTCGACTCGCGCGTCACCGCCGAACGTCCTTTGGATGTCGTCATCTACAACGCGGGCGGCGTCGGTTGCGACGGCTTCGCCTCGCACAGCGAGATGATCGCGGCGTTTGCGAAGTGGGGCTTCCCCGTCGCGCCGTGGTCGAAGTTCTGCAAGACGATAGACGAGGTGTTTGCTGCGATCGACGAACTTCAGACGCTTCGCCACACCTTCCGATTCGAGATCGACGGCGCGGTCATCAAGATCGACGAGCGCAAGTTCTACGACATCCTCGGCGCGACTGCTCACGGCCCTCGCTGGGCGCGCGCATACAAGTACGCGCCCGAGCGCGCTGAAACGACCGTCGAGGCGATTACAGTCCAGGTTGGTAGAACTGGCATCCTTACGCCTGTTGCTGAACTGAAGCCAGTTCCGCTCGCCGGCTCTGTCATCTCCCGCGCCACTTTGCACAACGCCGACCAGATCGCGCGTCAGGACATTCGCATAGGCGACCGCGTCTGGCTCGTCAAGGCGGGCGATGTAATTCCCGCCATCGAATCTTCTATCCCAGAAAAGCGTACTGGTGCTGAAATCGTTTTCACGATGCCTACTGCTTGTCCCGTCTGTGGCGGTGCGGTTGCGCGTCTTGAAGGAGAGGTGGCGACGCGCTGCATGAATCCTGCGTGCCCCGCGCAGCTTTGCCGTCGGCTTGAACATTTTGCGAGTCGCAACGCACTCGACTTGAAAGCGCTCGGCGGCAAGATCGCGGACATCCTTGTTGACAAGGGTGTTGTAAAGGATCCTCTCGATCTTTTCACACTCGACTATTCTGAACTCGCAGGTCTCGATGTCGGCGAAAAAGACGCACCTCGCAAGTTTGGCAAGAACGCGCTCAACCTAAAGAATGCCGTTGTCGATGCAAAGGAGTTGCCACTTGAGAGATGGCTATTTGCCGTCGGCATTCCGCAGGTTGGCGTCACGGTTGCGAAGGATATCGCGGCAGAACACGAGAAGTTCAGCGACCTCAAGGACAGCCCTGTTCTCAAGAATGTCATCGAGAACGATACGAAGAAGGGCAAGGAGCGCAAGATTCTCGCCATCAAGGTCGAGGCGGCGAAGGCGGTTCTCTCTTTCTTCGCGAGCGAATACGGAAGTGCGTTTCTTGATCGCATGCTTTCGCTTGGTATCGACCCTCAGCGCGGCGCACGTGCCGCGGTCGCTACGACAGGTCCGCTCGTAGGCGCCGGTTGCGTCCTTACAGGGGCGTTAAGCCGTCCCCGCGGCGAATATGCCGCGCTAATCGAGAAGGCGGGCGGCATTGTCCAAAGCGCTGTCACTTCAAAGACGAAATACCTGATCGCTGGCGCGAACGTCGGCGCAACGAAGACGGAAAAAGCGCGTGCGCTCGGCACAGAGGTGATAGACGAAGCGCGGCTTCTCGAACTTCTTGGGGAGACTTCATCTGACAAGGCGGAGCAGCCTGCCGACGAAAAGCCGTCGGCCGCCGCTCCAGTTCAAGGAGATCTTTTTGGCTAACTATAAACCATGTAGAACATGCAGAACATGAAGAAATCTACACGATCTACACGTTCTACACGGCTAAATAACTGACCAATGAATAAAATACTGACATTTCCCGGCTTCGTTGACGTCCACGTCCATTTCCGCGACCCTGGCATTCCAGAGGCGGAGACAACGGCGTCTGGCCTTGAGGCGGCGCGGCGCGGCGGATTTGCCGCGGTCGTCACGATGCCCAACACGACTCCCGCCTGCGACTCGCCGGAGTGGATGGACTATCAGCGCAAGGCCGCGCAATGTGCTGGTGCTGGGACACTGCTTCTGCCATCGGCCTGCATCACCAAAGGTCGGCTTGGACGCGAAGTCGCCGATCTTGAAGCGCTTGCCGAGGCGGGAGCCGCGTTCTTCACCGACGACGGCTCGTATGTCGCGGACGACAAGGTGATGGAAGAGGCAATGCGCCGCGCTGCCGCGCTTGGGATGTGCATTTGCGAACACGCGATGGATCCGAAGGAAGTCAAGGATGGCGTGATCCGCGACTGCAATCTCGCGAGGACTCATCATTTGCCCATCATTCCCGTCTCTGCCGAGACGATGGCAATTCGCCGCGATCTTGCGATTTGCCGCGTGACAGGATGCCGTCTTCACATTCAGCACATTTCCACGGCCGAGGGCGTTTCGCTCGTTCGCGACGCGCAGAAAGAAGGACTACCTGTTACCGCCGAAGCGACACCTCACCATCTTCTTCTTTCGTGCGAGGAGATCCCGCGCGACGACGCGAACTACAAGATGGCGCCGCCTCTCGGGAATAACGAAGACCGCGCAGAGCTTCGCCGCGCCGTGAAGGACGGCGTTCTAATGTTTGCGACCGATCACGCGCCGCACCCTGCGGCGAAGAAAGCGCTTGGCTTTGCCGGGAGCGCGAACGGCATTATCGGACTTGAGGCGGCTATACCGCTTACTTGGGTCACGATGGTCGAGGGCGAGGGAATGTCGCCCGACGCCTGGGCGCAGGCGTGGTGGAAGATGTCGCGTGGGATTCTCTCGCCTCGTGCGGCCGCTCGTCTCGACGATGCGCGGCAAACTGTGGTCGAGATCGGTGAGCGGCGCGTCATCGATATAGCGAAGTTTGCCTCGCTCTCGCGCAATTGCCCATACGACGGCTTTGAATCTAACTGCTGGCCAGTCGCCGTTACCCATTGTCCGGCGCAAGGAATTGTGGTATAATTGCTGGCATGAAAATCAAGTTCATCGCCAACATCAAGGGCATATATCTTGGGTATTCGTTTGAACAGTCCGACGTAGTGACCATAGGGCGCGAAATCGGAAACACCATAGCGCCCATAAACGTAGATGGCTTTTCGCGCCACCACGCGCGCATCTTCTTCAAGGACGGAGCATGGTATGTCGAGGACGTAGGCAGCACAAACGGCACCTACCGCAACCGCGTCAAGGTCGAGGCCCCGACAAAGATCGAGAAGGGTGATTCGATAAGGTGCGGGCTCATGGAACTTGCTTCGTTTGACTTCGAGGAGTCGGCATCTCCAGCTCCCGTGACGGCAGTCGAACCGCCGAAACCGGTTGCGCCAGTCGCGCCGACGGAGCCGCCCAAGCCCGCCACGCCAGTGGAGCCGCCTAAGCCGATTGAGCCAGTCAAGCCCGTGGAACCGGTCAAGCCCGTGGAACCGACCAAGCCAGTTGAGCCGGTCAAGCCGGTTGCCGAACTCGAGCCGGTCGTTCCACTTGAGCCCGTAGCGCCGCTTGAGCCGATTACTCCGCTTGAACCGATCACTCCTCTCGAGCCGATTACGCCTCTCGAGCCGATTACGCCTCTTGAGCCAGTCGAGGAACTCAAGCCGGTTTCGCCCACCAAGACGGCGAAGGTCCCCACGCCAGTTGCGCCAGCGGCTCCTGCGGCTCTCCGCCGTCCGACTATACCAGGGCTTAAGCCCGGGCTAAAGCCAGGTCTCAAGCTTCCGCAAAAGGGCGGTTCGTTGCCAAGCGGTCTAAAGCTTCCGCCCAAGGGAGGTGCGTTGCCGAGTGGCCTCAAGCTCCCGCCAAAGCCAGGGTTGAAGCCAGGGCTCAAGGTTCCCGGCAAGGGCGCTTGATTCTTGCGCTACATTTTTCAAGGAGAAAGAACATGAATTGTAGACTTGTAGGCCTGTCGGCGATTGCCGCCATGACTTCGTTTGCCACATACGCCGAACTCGTTTCGCGCGACATCGGCGATCCCGAGATGAACGCATGGGAAGCCGGCACTTGGGTTACATGCGGCGGCGATGTGATTACGCTTGACGAGCGTCCGTCCGATGCGCCGACGAAGGCCAAGTCGGTGCGCTTTGAGACGCGATACGGCGATCACGTTTTCGGCGGCTGGAACGCTTCGCTCAAGAAGAACGTCCTTCCCGGGAAGCCGGTGAAATTCACCGGCTGGGCACGGCTTGGCAACGACGATTCGTGGGGCATGGAGTTTGCGTTCGTCGATGCGCACACGAACAACTTCTCCCTGTCCATACACCCTGTGGGCGATCCGAAGGGCAAGCTCAAGCTTACGCGCAACTGGCAGCAGTTTGAGATGACCTTCCCAGAAACCGTCGGCAAGAACAAGGAGCCGATTGCGCTTCCCGTCAAGTTCGACTGCGTCAAGCAGAACAACTGGGGCGACCGCAACTCGCCGCCGAAGACGCGCCAGTTCGACATGTACGACTTCCGTCTTTGGACGGACATGGAAGGCGTCACCGACAGGCCTTACGAGCTTTCCGTCAGGTATCCCGTCGTGGGCAACACGTTTTATGATGCCGAGGGCGAACCTGCGGTCATAATCTCCGCCGGCAGCTGGATTGGCGAGGAGAAGACGCTTACCTTCAAGGCGAAGGCCGTATCGGCGGCAGGCGAGGAGAGGAAGATCGACATTCCGCCGCTGAAGGTCCTCGACGGCGCGAGCCAGATGGTGAAGCTGCCGTTTGACGAGCCGGGCGCGTACAAGGTCGAGATAGCGGTCGACGGCTTTCCGAAGCCTTTTGTCGAGAAGTCCCGCTACGTCGTCTGTCTCCATCCGCGGGACCTGACCGACGAGGAAAAGGAGGCGTCGCCCTACGGAATCAACGTCCACGGCGGCGGCTATGTCGGCTACGAAAAGTTCGCCCGCCTTGGCTTCACCTGGGTGCGCGACTACGCGTTCAACTTCCACTGGATGCGTCGCGCGCGCGGCGACGGCAAGTACGCCGGCTGGCCGTGGTACCCGAAGATCGTGAAGGCTGCGGAGGATGTCGGGATCAAGACGCTTCCATGTCTCATGGGAGCGGTCGAGGTCAAGAGAGACGCGACAGGCGACAATGACCCGAGCTTCACTCCCAACAAGGAATGGCGCCGCCAAATGGCGCTCGCCGTGTCGACGTTCGACACGCTGACTGCGTTCGAGCTCGACAACGAGGTGGACGGACTCATGTTCAAGACTCTTGATGGCTACGGGCGCTACTGCCAGGCGTTCGGCGACATCGTCAAGGCCGCTCGTCCCGATGCGCGCGCCGTCGCGCCTGGCCTTGCCGGCATCTACGTCGAGCAGTCGCAGAAGCTCGTCGAGAAGGGGTATTTCCGCAACATCGACGTGGTGAACGGCCATCGCTACTGCGGCAAGGACGGCCCTGAATACTCCAAGGCGAACCTCAACACCGGCATGAGCGAGGCGAAGCCCGCGTACTTGCGCGACGTGTGGCGCCACTGGAAGAAGGCCGCGACATGCGACGGCAAGTTCCGCGAGCTCTGGGTCACCGAATGGGGCTGGGACACTCTCGCGGGCCAGCCCGTCAGCGAGTGGGAGCAGGCCGCCTACCTCCAGCGCAAGTGGGTGCTCGCGATGGGCAACGGCGTCGAGAAGATGTTCTGGTACTGGTACTACGACGACGACACCGACACTCCCAACTACTTCTTCGCCGGCTGCGGCATTTTCGACCGCAGGCGCAACCCGAAGCCGTCGGCGGCGTCCTTTGCCGCGATGAGGACGTTCATCCCGGGGAAATACGAGTATCTTGGCACGGCCAACCTCGGGCCCAACCACATGGTTCAGCTCCTCCGCGCCGAGGGCAAGGTCGTCGCGCTTGCGTACAAGGTGAGGAAGGACGGCCCGGACCTTGAAATCAAGGACGAGAAGGCCGAGCTCGTCACCGACATGTTCGGCCGCACTCTCAAGCCGACTGGCACCTTCGGCAAGCGCAAGCTCGACATCGCGCCGACATGGTACGTTGGCCTCGACGAGGACAGCGACTGGCTCAAGCAATGCCCGCTCGACATCGAGAGCGACTTCTATGTCCGCAACGTCGGCGGCGAACCGGTTCGCGTCGAGGTCGCGCAGCCTGACAAGTTCGAGTACTCCGTCGAGCCGCCGAAGGGATGGACGGTCGAGAAGAAACCCTACGGCTTCGACGTGATGGGCCCCGCCGGGCTCAAGCGCGGCAACACCTCTTTCACCGTCACCGGCAAGAACGGCAAGGTCTCGAAGACGATGGCGATCGAGGTCGATATCGTTCCGCAGGCCTACGCGAAGTCCAAGGCCGCGAATTTCGACGGCGAGTTCACGATGGATGTCACGAACCAGTCCGCCGAGAATCAGGACTTCACAGTCAAGGCGGAGCTCCCGGATGGCTGGGCGATCGATCCTGCCGTCATGCAGACTGGCAAGCTCAAGCCAGAGGAGACCAAGACTCTCTCGTTCAAGCTGGTCAAGTCCGCGCCGGTCGACCCGGCTGCGAAGGGCGCCGCGAATCCGAAGCTCTCCATCGTCAACGCGAAGGGCATGCAGGTCGACTACGCGCCTGTCATTCCGCGCACCTGGACGATGCGCAGCGTAGACCTCAAGAAGATCAAGTTCGACGGCGATCTTTCCGACTGGGACGACCGCAACCTCGTCAACAGCTTCATGATCGGTCCGAACGGCGACAAGGACCCGACGAAGGTGTATCTCGCGTACTGCCCGGAGGGACTCGTTGCGGCGCTTGACGTCGACGACTCGCGCTGCTTCACGGCCGACCCCGGCAGCTTCTGGCGCGCTGCCGACTGCCTCGAAATCATGATCACGACTCCCGACGGCGTCAAGTTCAAGCCAGACGAGCCGTGGTCACTCTTCGACCACCAGATGTGGTTCTGCCCGATGCTGAAGGACAAGAACGTGTTCTGCGGCTACTGGAGCAACTGCAAGGGGCAGAAGGTCTACAAGAAGTCTGGCGAGGATGTAAACGCCAAGTGGACTGGAAACGCATCAAAGAGCGTGCCTGATGGCTCTCGCTCTGGCCTCGTAAAGACGCCGCGCGGCTATCGCGCCGAGATGTTCATTCCTGCCGAGCAGCTCAAGGGCTGGGACAAGATGAAGCCCGGCGCCACGATAGGCCTTTCGTTCACGCTCGTCGTCGAAGACCTCAAGAATTCGCAGCACGAACTCTACTGGCCTAACTCCAAGCGTGACAACCTCATGAAGAAGCCGTGGACTTGGGCAAAGGTCAAGCTCGAGAAGTAAAAAGACATGCGTAGGGCTCTTCTTGTTTTTTCGGTCGCCGCCGTGGCAGAACTCGCCTTGGCCGGCATTGTTCTCGAAAAACCATCGTCGGTTTCCAGAACGGATGACGGATGGCGTATCGTCTATGCGCTTGGCGAGCCGGTGAAAGCCGATTTCTTCGCACTGGAGAACAATCCTGCCGGGGCGTGGAAGCTTACGGTGGACTCGTGGGAGTTCGCGCATGGGGAGGGCCTGTGCAAGAATCTCGTCACGAATCTGCCGAAGGCCGTGTTCGCTTCGCGCTTCCAGTTCGAAGTCAAAGGCGACGCCGACCCGAAGATGGGAGGCCTTGCGCTCGAGCTCCGGCCGCGCGCAGAAACGGAAATACGCAAGGCGATGGATGGCCGACTGCCGCAGCGCCTCGAGAAAAGGGCCGATTGCATCTTTGCAGATTTCGGCGGCGAGACGGCAGTGCGCGGCGTCTATGTGCCTGCTGGCTCGAGCGTCGAAGTCTACGGTTCGTGGTCGCCTTCGCTTGCCGATGGCGGTCTTGGTTCCCCGATTCTCGCCTCGCGCACGGAGAAGGATGGACGCCTTTACGTCGAGTTCCACGATGTCCAGAGGTTCTGCTACTTCGCCGTGACGGGTGTAGACGCGCCGAAGGATGTCAATTTCGACGTCGTTCCCTACAATTACGCGAAGCACCTGACGAAGGAGACGTGGGAGCAGAAGCTTGAGCGCATGAAGTGGTGGACGGATGCGCGATTCGGCATGTTCATCCATTTCGGGCTATACGCCGTTCCCGCGCGTCACGAGTGGGTGAAGTCGAACGAGCGCATTAGCGACGAGCAGTATCGCGAATACTTTGAGACGTTCAACCCGTCTCGCTTCGACGCGAAGGCGTGGGCGAAGGCCGCGAAGGAAGCAGGCATGAAGTATGCCGTCCTCACCTCGCGCCACCACGAGGGCTTCTCGCTTTTCGACACGAAGTTCTCAGACTACAAGATCACCAACACACCGTTCGGCCGCGACTTAGTCCGGGAGTTTGTTGACGCGTTTCGCGCCGAGGGGCTTAAGGTCGGCTTCTACTACTCCCTGCTCGACTGGCATCATCCCGACTACACGATAGACAGGATACATCCTCGTCGCAAGAACCCCGAGCAGTTCGGCGCAGGAGGGGAGAACGTCGACTACTCGAAGGAGAACGCTGGCCGCGACATGGCGAAGTACCGCCAGTTCATGAAGAACCAGGTGACGGAGCTTCTTACGAACTACGGCAAGATCGACATAATCTGGTTTGACTTCTCCTTCCCCGGGAAGAACGGCAAGAGTCGCTACGACTGGGATTCAGAAGGGCTCCTCCGTCTCGCGAAGAAGCTTCAGCCGGAAATCATCATCGACAACCGCCTCGACCTCACGGACTGGGAGGACGGCTGGGATTTCGCGACGCCCGAGCAGAGCAGGCCCGCTGGATGTGTCGAAGTGCATGGCAAAAAGGTTCCGTGGGAGACATGCCAGACCTTCTCCGGCAGCTGGGGCTATGCGCGAGACGAGTCGAGCTGGAAGAGCGCCTACCAGTGCATCGAGCAGCTGATCGACGCCGTTTCCAAGGGCGGCAACGTCATCATGAACGTCGGGCCGATGGCGACGGGCGAGTTCGACTACCGCGCTCTCGAGCGTCTTGCGGACTACGGCAAGTGGCTTAGAGTCAACGGCGAGTCCATCTACGGGTGCGGTCCCGCGCCCGAGGAATTCAAGCCGCTTCCCGGTACGACCCTGACCTACAACCCCAAGACGAACCGCCTCTACATGCACATGCTCTCCTGGAGGTTTGGTGCGTTCCAGGTTCCGTTTGGAGAGCGCGTGAAGTGCTGCCGGCTTCTTAACGACGGAAGCGAACTCAGGTTCCGCTGGAACACTCTTCATCTTCCCGTCGAGAAACCGCCGGTGGAGATACCGGTCGTGGAATTCATCTTAAAATAGACAAGGAGGAAACAAAATGGACATGGTAACCCTGCTGCTTGCGGCTACAATCGCATTGCCGCCTTTTGGAGACGTCAAGGTCGTCGACGAGGTCGACTGCACCAAGACCGATCACCGCTTCGCGGACTGGCCGAAGGGCGCAAGCCGCGTGGAGACGGTTCTCGGAAAGCCCTGCCGCGTCCTCGACGTGCAGTCGGAGACGGCGTCCTACCTCGACTGGCGACTTGGCGAGGGCAAGGGGCTCAAGCCGAACGCCGCCTACGTCGTAGTGATCGAGTATCCGGACGACAAGCCGCGCGCGTTCCATGTCCGCAACTACGGCAACAACTCGCGCCGTTCGTTCTACACCGGGCGTTCCAACGGCGACGCCTTCGAGGGACCGATCGTCCACCACAAGCCAGAGTCGCTCAATATTCCCCAGTCCGGCAAATATGAGAGGTGGACGTCGCTCACCTTCCTCGGCGAGAAGGCCGCGAACCGCCGCGACCTCGGGAAAGACATGGCTGCGAAGACAGGCGAGAAGCCGCAGCTCGACATTGCGACCGACGGCTTCGAAGTCGCGATCTCCCAGTACAAGCGCCATTGGCATCCTTGCTCCGAGGGCATCGCGGTCTCCCGCATCCAGCTTTGCGAAATTCTCGACGAGAAGGCGGCTTGGGCCAAGCTCAACCTGCCGCCCGCCCCGTTGCCGCGCCGACATATCTTCTGGCGCGAAGAGATGGCCGACGGCGTGATGGCCAAGGACAGTCTCTGCCCTGGCAACGGCGGCGTCGATTGGATCGAGCAGAAATTCCGCGCGATGAAGATCTTCGGCCAGAACACCTACTGCAAGGACCTTCTCGAGTTCGGCCACAACCAGCACTGGGACTGCAATTGGAAGCACGGCAAGCCGGGCGGCAAGAGCTGGAAGTGGATGTGGGCGTGCGACGCCTACTACGCCGATCTTTGGACGAAGGTCGTTGCACTCGCCGTGGAGAAGTATGGGTTTGACCTCCTTCCCTACTACGAGTACGGCGGGGCGGCCGGAGATCCCAAGGAGGCACTTGGCCCCCAGAAGCGCGCCGAACCGCTCGACATCGACAACAAGCCCGACCGCAAGGCACGGGGCGCGAACTACACGCACATCTGGTGGTCCGAGGGCAAGCTTCGTGTCGACATCACCGACCCAGACACTCTCGAAGAGCTCAAGTACATCCTCGAAGGCACGATACTCCGCTACAAGGATCTGGTCGACAAGGGGGCTTTCGTGGGCGCACTGATGCGTCCGCGTCCTGGGCACTGGGCGATCAGCTTCTCCGACAAGACGCGCGCGCGCTTTGCGAAGGAGGAGAACGGCGGCAAGGCCGTCTCGCGCCAGGACCTCAAGAAGAACCGCGCACTCTACGACAAGTACATCGCCTGGTACGGCAAGAAGCGCGCGCAGTTCATGGACGAGATACGCAAATACCTCGAGGAAAATGGCGTCAAGAACGCGATCTCCATTCTCGAGAACGACGATTCCGAGACCGGCTATCCCCTTGCGGACGGCGGCAGCATGACGACCGACGATCTTGCCTACTGGAAGGAGAAGCTTCCCGGCAAGAAGATTGTCGACGTCAACGATCCGAGCGTCGTCGGGCAGCATCGCTACCTCAAGGCGCTTAGGACCCCGGCCAGCACCTGGGGTCCGTGGGAATGGCAGCATGCCTCGCCTGCCTGCGACCCGGAGCACTACAACGACCTCAAGAACGTCTGGATAGCGCTGCCGTTCCACGCTCTCTTCACCGTGACCGACCCCGAATGCCTCTCCGCGTTTGCAAACGGCAACGGCACGGCGACGCTGATCCGCCACTACGACCTCAACGAAGGCACTTTCGACAGCGAGCCGCTGCTCGATCCTAACGGCAATCCAGTCAAGAACGGGAAGGGCGAAGTCGAGAAGAAACCGATCACAGGCTACGCGATGGCCGACTGGGAACACGCCGGACGCGCCTGCATGATCGCCGAGATCAACGCGATGGCGAACGGCGACCCCGTAAACCTCGGCTATTTGATGGGCTCGAACTATACGCGCGGCTTCCCTGGACCGGTCAGGGAGTTCAACCAGAACTTCCTCGCGCTTCCTGCGCTTCCTTCGAAGGTCGTGAAGGGCGCATGCTCTGACCCAGAGGTGGTCTTGCGCGAGATCGACTGCTCGAAGCTTGGAGTCAAGGCGAAGTACTATGCCCTCGTCCACACTGGATGGAAGGAGAAGAGCGACGTCAAGGTCAAGATCCCCGGGGCGAAGGGCGAAGTCGAATTCGTCGCCTACGGCAAGACGAGGTCGCTCAAGGACGGTGCGCTTGCGTTCAAGACGCTGAAGCCGCTCCAGCTCATTGCGATCAAGGTGAAGTAGTGCCTGCCTGACGCCGCGCCGCCATGAAACTTTTGGTATAATATGCATCAAAAGGTTCTTTGACATGGCGGCTACGCGCAGACAGGCCCGCGAATGGGCGATTCAGATGCTGACGGCGGCGGATCTGACGGCGGCGGATCTAAATCCGCCGGACGACGTCGGGCAGTTCATGGTTTCCTTCTGGGAAGAGCTTTCCTCTCTCGACAGCGAAGAGGGGAGAGCCAGTCCCAAGGGCGAGATGAAGGATTTCGCTGAAGCGCGCGTAGTTGGCGTCCTTGCTAACCAAAAGGAGATAGACGAGATACTTGTCCCGCTTCTTGCGAAATGGGATCTCTACCGCCTCGGCACAATCGAACGCGCCGTCCTCAGGATGGGTGTATGGGAAATGAAGTGGTCGGATGTTCCGAAGCCCGTAGTCATCAACGAGGCGATCGACCTTGCCAACTGGTTCTCTACCCCAAAGTCGAGGACGCTTATCAACGCCGTCCTCGACAAGTACGGTAAGGAACTGAAATAGTTCTTTCTGGTGATTTTTAACGCAGAGACGCAGAGGCGCAGAGAAAATTGGAGAGGGATGCTGAGTTTATGGAGAGGGCAGTCAAGCTTGCGGCGCGCGGGCTTGGACACACAAGGCCTAATCCCGCAGTCGGCGCAGTGATAGTGAAGGGCGGCAAGATAATCGGCGAGGGTTGGCACAAGAAAGCCGGAAAGGACCATGCTGAAGTCGCCGCGATCAAGAACGCGGCGCGGCGCGGCGCAAAGATTCTCAAGGGCGCTACGATTTATGTGACATTGGAGCCGTGCTCGAAGCCGGGGCGAGTTGGCGCGTGCACAGACGCGATTGTCACCGCCGGAATCTCGCGCGTCGTATATGCGGTTCCCGATCCAAATCCGAAGAACCGCGGCAAGGCGAAGCGCGCTCTCGCGAAGCACGGGATTAAGTGCGAGCGGTTCAAGGGCGATGCAGACATCTTGAAGTTGGCAGACGACTTGATTTGCGATTTCCGAAAGCACGTGACGACGGGGCTTCCGTATGTGATCGTGAAAATCGCCATGTCCCTCGACGGAAAGATCTGCGACGACTTTGGCAACGCGAAGTGGATATCGTCGGCGGACTCTCGCCGACTGACTGGCAGCACCTTGCGTGAAATCAACGATGCCATCATGGTCGGTGCCGAGACGGTTCGCAAGGACAATCCTTCTCTGCTTTCGCATGGCCGGCGCAACAACGACCTTGTGCGCGTGATAATCTCGAAGAGCGGGAGACTCCCGAAAAACGCGCAGGTGTTCACTGACGGCGCTCCGAACAAGACGCTTGTCTTTGACGACGCGGCAAAGGCCGTTCGTGAGCTTGGCAAGATGGGAATCGTGTCCGTTCTCTGTGAAGGAGGCCTTAAGCTCGCGCGTTCTCTTGCGGAGGTCGGATTGGTCGACCAGTGGATAACGATAGTCGCGCCTGTCGTAATCGGGTCGCGTCCTATCGGCAAGGCCATTCGCGGCAGGCTCAACGTCGACGAAAGCTTCATTGCGTGCGGGGATTCGTTTGTGACGGTTGACTTTGAAAGGAGGGGAAGGCCATGACAATTAGGTTTTCAACAAGGGTCGCGCTGGCGGCCGCTGCGCTTGCCATGCTAGGTTGCACAGGTGGCTGCCTTTTTGTGGATGGCGTGGAGATGCGCTCCATTTCCGTTGCCGAATACCGCGACAAGATGGCCGGCGCCTGGATAGGCCAGTCCGTTGGCGTTGCCTATGGGTGGCCGACCGAGTTCAAGAGAAGCGGCGAGCTCTTCGACTGGGACGCGCTGCCGATCTGGAAGCCCGAGCTTGTAAACGAGACGTTTAACCAGGACGACCTCTACGTCGAGATGACCTTCATCAACACGCTTGATACGCGCGGCATCGACGTTGGCGTTCGCGAGGCAGGAATCGACTTCGCCAATTCGCGCTATCGGCTCTGGTGTGCGAATGCGAACGCGCGCGACAACTTGCGCCGCGGCATTGCCGCGCCGTCGTCTTCCCATCCGAAGAACCATCCGTCGACGGACGACATCGACTACCAGATCGAAGCCGACTTCTCGGGAATTCTCGTCCCCGGCATGCCCTGGCGTGCGGTGAAGTTTGGCGAACAGTTCGGGCGCATAATGAACTATGGCGATGGACTTTATGCCGGCCAGTTCGTCGGCGCGCTTTACTCGATTGCATACTTCGAGACCGACCGCGTAAAGACTGTCGAAGCCGCTCTCCGTTGCATTCCCGCGGAATCGCGTTACGCGAAGATGGTGCGCGACATGCTCGCGTGGTACGCCGCCGACCCAAAGGACTGGCGCAAGGCGTGGAAGCTCGCCGTCGACGCATACGGTCGCGACAAGGGCCCGAACATGGGCAAGGTCAGCTATTCAGCCATAGACGTGAAGATCAACGGTGCGATGGTGCTGCTTGGATACCTCTGGGGCGATGGCGACATCGAGAAGACGATGAAGATCTCCACATGCGGCGGGTACGATTCCGACTGCAATCCTTCAACCGCGCTCGGCATCCTCGGCGTGCAGATCGGCGCGAAGGCGTTTGGCGAGCAGTATGTCGGCAAACTCGACCACTCCAAGAAATGGGAGTTTACCGACTACACTTATGACGGGCTCCTCGCCGTGTGCGAGAAACTGACGCGCCAACTCGTCGTCGCAGAAGGCGGCAAGATCAAAGGAAGCGGCGCCGACGAGCGCTTCCTCGTTCCTGTCCGCGACGTAGAAGTCGGACCGTTGCTCGATTCCTTCAAGCCTGGGCCAGGTGGCGATGAGCGCCTGACCGCCGAGGAGGCCGCGTCCATCCGTTACATTCCGTGCAAGAAGTGGGGCGGGCAGTCCGAGGAGAAGAAGTGATGTTTACAGGTCTTGTCCAGCGAATCGGAACGGTCAAGCGTGTCTCGCGCGGGGTTGGGCTCGTTGTCGAGATCGCGGCGGATACGCCGCGTGACCGTCGTAGCCTTGGCGGAGACGGTTGGACGAAGCCGCTCGAAGAGGGCGAGTCGGTCGCAGTGAACGGCGTGTGCCTCACGGTAGTCAAGTGCGACGGCTCGCGATTCACGGCGGACGTCCTGAGAGAAACAGAGTCGCGCACGGGGCTCGGCGAGCTCGTGCCGGGTGCGAAGGTGAACCTTGAGCGCGCGCTTAGGGCGGGCGACGCGATGGGCGGGCATATCGTCCAGGGACATGTCGACTGTCGCGGCACAATTGCCGCGAAAGCGCCGAAGGGCCGCGACTTCCAACTCAAGGTCAGGTGTGGCCGCGTTCTTGCGTCGCAATCGGTTCTCAAGGGCTCGATCGCAATCGACGGCGTGTCGCTCACGATTTCGGGGCTCGGCGACGACTGGCTTGCGGTCGATCTCATTCCGACTACTGCGAAGGAGACGACGCTTGGCTCAAAGAAGGTCGGAGATTTCGTCAACCTCGAAGGCGACATAGTAGGGAAGTACGTGGCGAAGCAAACTGCCAGACAGGGCCTTACTGAAGAGGCGCTTCATGAGGCCGGTTTTTGATGCAGGACTGATTTTGACATAAAACGAAGGGGACAGGACAATGAAAACGATAACAATTCTTGCCGCAGTCATGTCTGTTTCGAGTGTGGCTTCGGCTGGAACGATGCTTACTACCTGGGGAGAGAAGGTTACGAGCGAGAACGCCTGGCGTGACTATCCACGCCCTCAGATGGTGCGCCAGAACTGGACCAACCTCAACGGAGAATGGGAGTATGCGGTGACGAGCGTGACCAATACGCCCGGACGCCCCGAGCAATGGGACGGGAAGATCCGCGTACCGTTCTGCATCGAGTCTGCGCTTTCCGGCGTCGGGCGGCTTCTGGAACCCGACGAGTTCCTTTGGTACACGCGCAAGATATCATGCGACCCGAAACCCGGCGAAAGAATGCTGCTCCACTTCGGCGGCGTAGACTTCCGCACGATGGTGTTCATCGGGCATGACGAGGTGACGGATGTTCCGCACGAAGGCGGGCAGAATCCCTTTACGCTCGATATCACGGACTTCGTGAAGAAAGGCGAGAACGAGCTTACCGTCTGCGTGTGGGATCCAACCGAGAGATTCATCAACTCCCGAGGCAAGCAGTGCTTCAAGCCCCACGGATGCTTCTACACGCGCGTCTCCGGAATCTGGCAGACGGTGTGGATGGAGACGGTGCCCGAGAAGTACATCTCCGGCTACAGCGTAGTTGCAGACATCGACAAGGGGGAAGTGACGCTAAGTTTTCGGGGAACGGGGAACGGGGAACGGGGAACGGTTGAAATCGAGACCTCTGCGTCTCCGCGCCTCTGCGTTGAAAAGACATTTGCCCCCAACGAGCCGGTTACAGTCAAGTTGCCCAAGCCAGTTGAATTGTGGTCGCCGGAGAACCCGAAGCTCTACAACTTCACCGCGAAGTACGGCAAGGACGAGATCAAGGGCTACTTCGGCATGCGCAAGTTCGAGAAGCGGGCTGACGCGAAGGGGATTCTTCGGTTCTTTCTCAACAACGAGCCATATTACGTGATGGGCACTCTCGACCAGGGATGGTGGCCGGACGGGCTCTTGACGCCGCCTTCGGAAGAGGCGATGGCGTTCGACATCAAGACCCTCAAGGACTGCGGCTTCAACACCATGCGCAAGCACATCAAGGTCGAGCCGTTCCGCTACTATGCACTCTGCGACAGGATGGGCCTTCTCGTGATACAGGACCTCCCGAGCGGCAACGGAAACGCGGTCGATCCAATTGGGGTTGGCGTCGTTCCGCGCTATGGCCTGCAGCGCCAGGAGATGAAAGAGATGATGGACGTCCTCCAGACATTCCCCTCGATCGTGATGTGGAACCCCTACAACGAGGGATGGTCGCAGCCAGGCGAATTCCTTACTCATTCCATGCTTGACTTCGTGCGCCGCTACGACCGTACGCGTCTCGTGAACGGTCCAAGCGGGTGGTGGGACTGGGAAGGCGGGCATCTCCTTCCAAATGGCTGGGACTGGAACAGGCGTGTTCTTACGAATCACAGGCCGGAGGGCGAATGCGAGGCGGCTGACACGGTGGATCTCCATCTCTACCGCGGCCCCGACATGCTTGCGGTGAATCCGCGCCGCATAAGTTTCCTTGGCGAGTTCGGCGGGCTCGGACATCCCGTAGAAGGGCATCTATGGAAGGAGGCCAAGGGCAGCTGGGGATATGGCGGCATTTCGGACACGAAGAATCGCGAAGGTCTTGAAAAGGCATATCTCGGCCTCATGAAAAAACTCGGCGATCTCGCGGAGAAGGGACTTGGCGGTTCTATCTACACGCAGACGACCGACGTTGAGATCGAGATCAACGGTCTCCTAACATACGACCGAAAGGTACTGAAGTACAATCCAGAAGTCCTCAAGGCCGCACATGAGGCGGTCATCAGGCGCACAAAATGACGAGGTGTTGTCAATGAAGAGTGTCTGCATCATGGCGGCCACCGCTGTCGCCGCTTTTGCCGCAACTGCGGCGGAATTCAGGGTCACTGCGCTTACGCCTGAATACATACTCGTTCAGGGCGACTGCTCGGCGGACGAAAACGCCGCGTTCTTCGCGGACCCTCGTTTCGAGGAGTCGAAGAGCGCCGGCGCGGACTGGCAGATAAGGCGCAAGCGCGTCGCCCTGCACGAAGACATCGTGAAAAAGGTTCGCGAACCGTTTGCGGAGAAGCTTAAGGCGATACAGGGTGTCGTCTCGTATTGGCCAGAGGCGGACGGCATGAAGCACTACGTCGCCCCAGACGGCGACCACTTCAACCTGACGGCTGGCGAAGTGATACACAACGTCTTCGTGAAAGTCATGCCGATGAAGAAGGGTGACAGCGTAGACCTCGGGGTGGCGGGCAAGTTTACCTACGACCCCGACGTGCCGTCGCCAGTCTTCAAGGTCAACCAAGTTGGCTATGCGCCAGATGCGCGCAAGTACGCGTATGTCGGCGCATGGCTTGGAACGGCAGGCCCCTTGCCGCTTGCCGCGTTCAATGGAAAGCCGTTCGCCGTCGTCGACGCAAAGAGCGGCGCGAAGGTTCTCGAGGGGAAGCTTGCGCCGCGTGTAGCCGATCCGGTAAACAAGGATGGTACGCCTTTCACCGGCGAGGAGACGTTTGAGGCAGATCTGACGCAGCTCGAAAAGGAAGGGCGCTATTACATTTCCGTGGACGGCATAGGGCGCTCGATGGAGTTCTCCGTGTCGCGCGACGCGATCGCCGAGGCGTGGGGCCACCATATGCTTGGGCTTTTCAACAAGCGCTGCGGGATAGAGAAGAAGCCGCCTTGCACGCAGTGGACTTGCCCCGCCTGCCACCTTGACGTGATCCGTGGCGTACAGCCGCCGGACGAGTGGCAGTACGACAAGTACGTCGTTCCCGCGGACGGTCAGCCAATCGTCGGCAAAGACGGCAAGCCCTTCAAGTTCAAGCACTTCAACGTAATAACCTCGAGCCGCGAGATGTGCGCGACTAACGAGCATCTTTCGCTCCCGGGCGGCTACCACGACGCGGCCGACTACGACCGCCGTCCGATGCACTTGCAGATTCCGCGTTCGCTCGCGCTCGACTATTTGCTAAAGCCGGGCAATTTCACCGACGGGCAGCTCTGCATTCCAGAGTCGGGAAACGGAATCCCCGACATCCTCGACGAGGCGATGTGGGGCATAAAGCACCTTCTTGCCGCGCAGCAGAAGGACGGCGGCGTCGGCACGTGGATCGAGACGACGGGGCATCCCGGCGGCGAACATGCCGCGCCTCAGCACGAGGGGCTTCAGTACTATCTTTCGATTCCGACCCACAACTCGTGCTACGATTTCGCGGGAACTGTCGCGCTCGTCGCTCGCGCATTCAAGGCGGCGGGCCAGAAGAAGACAGCCGACATGCTTCTCGAACGGGCGATACAGGCGTGGAAATGGGCCGAGACGCACGGCCCCGTCGTGCAGCAGATGAAGGGATGCACAACCACCAAGTGGAAGGAAGGCCCGTGGGTCGATCTCGTCTACCGCGAGCCCGAGAACTGGTCGCCGCGTTACATGCTCACCGCCGCCCTCAACCTTTCCGCGCTCACGGGCGACATGCACTATTTCAATTCGGTGGCGAAGCGAAAGGACGACCTCCAGAAGGAGATCAACAAGTCGAGCTGGGGGTGGAGCGCGTACACGTTCCTCGAATTCGCCTTGAAGGACCAGCGCATTCCAGACGAACTTGAGCAGATCAGGAAGGACTGGATTCGCCGCCGCGTCAACACTGCGAACGAGTATCTTGACGAGCTCGAGAACGCCTATCCATACCGCACGCCGTGGTTTTCTGCGAAGCACGGTTTCGTCCACACGATGAGCTGGGGCAACAGCCATCCGCTTCGGCGCGCGGAGAGCTTTGTCGCGGCGCATGCGCTCACCGGCGATGCAAAGTATCTTGAGGGCGTGTATCTCGCAAACGACTTCCACAACGGGTGCAACCCGCGCGGCGAGTCTCTGACGAGCGGAATGGGCGTCGTCTATCCGGCGCGGTTCCTGGACCTTCAGAGCATGGACGACGGCATCGCCGAATACGTCGGCGGCATAACGCCCTACAGGTGGACGTATGGCGTCGCGCAGGACGCGAAGAAGTACGTCTACGGCAACGACGTCGTGAAGCACTGGCCGATCTGGCGCCGTTTCGCGAACGTCGAGAGCTATTCCGTCGCGGCGAGCGAATACACGGTGTGGGAGACGATCCTTCCGCCAGCGGCCGTTCTTGGCTACATGCTCGACGGCCCACGCAAAGTCCCAGCGGCTGTCTACTCGCGCAAACCCGCTGAACGGCTCTCAGACCTCCCTGGATACTGGGTAAAGCCGTAGTGTCGTTATCATTGCAACTCTCCGAGTTTTTGGTATAATTTACTTCATGAAAAAGATGCTCCTTCCTTTTCTGGCCATTGTGGCCGTATTCTTTTGCTTCGCCGACGACGGCGAGAATCGTACTTCACCGGACGGGTTGAAGGTCCTGATGATCGGGAACAGCTTCTCGATCAGCTGCACGCGGCAGCTGCCGCTGGTCGCCGAGGCGAACGGGCACAAGCTCGACCTCGCCTCGCTCTATATCGGCGGATGCTCGCTCGAGCGCCACTGGCGGAACGTCGAGGCCGCCGCGACGAACGCGACGTTCAAGCCCTACCGGTTCGACAGGTTTGTGGAAGGGCGGTGCGTCGTCGAGAAGGGTGCGGCGAACATCCCGGACGCGCTCGCGATGGACAAGTGGGATGTCGTGACGCTCCAGCAGGCGAGCCACTTCAGCTGGGATCCAGCGACCTACCATCCGTGGGGCGACAATCTTGTCGCGAAGATCCGCGAGCTTGCGCCGCAGGCGAAGATCGTCGTGCAGGAGACGTGGAGCTATCCTCCGTGGGACAAGCGGCTCAAGAAGTTTGGCTTCGACCAGGTCGAGATGTATGCGCGCCTGCACGACGCATACGCCGCCTTCGCGAAGAAGTACGGATTCGGCATAATCCCCGTCGGCACCGCGGCGGAGATATGCGCCGACCGCAACTCGCTCTTCACGAAGCCAGACTTCCATTTCAACCACGAGGAGGGCGAGTACCTCCAGGCGCTTGTCTGGGACGCTGCTATTTTCGGATTCAAAATCAACCAGTCGTGCGATTACAGGCCGGAGGGCATGTCCGAAGCGAGGGCGGACGAACTGATGACGGCGGCAATTCTCGCGAACATTCATCGGCTTGGCGACGGCAAGGCCATGTCCGTCGACCGCGCCTTCCGCGACGCGCGTGTGACGCGTGGCAACACCAACATCCTCCGCGTCCAGCCGATAGACGAGGCGTCGTGGGTGTGGCATCCAGGCGTGGGCGAGCCGAAAGCCGGAACGACTGATTTCTGGGACGGCGAGAGACACGGCAACCTGGTCGACGCGGGCTTGACGATACTCAAGTTCCGTAAGTCGTTCGATGTCGCAGACGGCGACGGGACGCTTGTCTTCGATGTCTCGGCCGACGAGAGGTTCGTCCTGTTCCTCGATGGCAAGTTCGTTGCCCGCGGACCGAATCGCGGAACCGTGGAGAACTGGCAGTACCAGACATATATTGCCACGGACCTTAAGCCGGGGCGCCATATCTTCGAGGCGTATGTCCAACGGCTTGGCGACTTTGCGCCTCTTGCTCAGCTTTCGTATCGCGGCGGATTTGTCTTCAAGGCGAACGGCGCGTATGACGCTAAGCTGACGACAGGCAAGGCCGATTGGGAGGTAGGGCTTGTTCCCGGTGTCCGCTCCATTGGCAAGGCCGCTGGCGCGTGGGGCACGGGCTCGCAGTTCGAGATTGTTGGATGTGGGCCTTATTCTGGCGAGCCGACGGAATGGAAGAAGTCCGTCATTGTGCGTGGCGCCGCAGGGTCAAAAGGGCCGCGGATCTATGGTGGACGGACGAGCGGCTGGATGCTTTTCCCGTCGCAGATTCCCGATCAGACTGAATATCCATGTGTCCCAGGGCACGTCAAGGCGGTTGCGAAGGGCGCCGAGTTCCGCAGTCAGCATGTATACACTGAGGACGAGGCGAAGGAGACGGTTGACCTAACTAAGCCGTTCACCGTTCCCGCGAACACGAAGATGCAGCTCGCATGGGATCTCGGGCGCTACTACTGCGCATATCCAGATGTCGTTCTCTCCGGCGGCAAGGGGGCAAAGTTCGCGATCTGCTTCGCTGAGGCATCGCATCGTGGCGACAATCACCTCAAGACAAGCGAGCCGAATGCACGCGACTTGATCGTCGGTCGCTATCTTCCCGCGTTCGGCGATACGTTTGTGAGCGACGGACGGAAGGACGCAAAGTTTTCCGCGCCGTGGTTCCGCTGCGGAAAGTGGGTTCGCATCGACATCGAGACGAAGGACGAGCCGCTGACGGTCGACGCCGTAGGGCTCGTCGAAAGCCGCTATCCCGTCGAGATGGAGAGCGTCTTTTCGTCGCCCGACGATCCGTCGCTCGGCGCCATACGCGACATATCGGCGCGCGCGATGCAGATGTGCTGCCACGAAATGCTTTTCGACTGCCCGTTCTACGAACAGCAGATGTATCCGGGCGACACGCGCGTCCAGCTGAACGTCCTTTCGGCGATGTCGCGCGACGACCGCATCGTCAAGCGCGCGATCGAGATATACGACCTCAATACGCGCGACGACGGGCAGTGTC
Organism: uncultured bacterium; assembly: GCA_902801025.1. GTDB lineage: Bacteria > Verrucomicrobiota > Kiritimatiellia > RFP12 > UBA1067 > UBA1067. The sequence continues at coordinate 43,698 of CADCGZ010000028.1, forward strand.
CGTTCAACTTCCCGACGCGCGGTACGCAGGAGGGCGCGAGCTACACGCTTTGCTATCTTCTTATGTACGGCGACTACGTGATGAACCATGCCGACCGCGAATGGCTGAGGGCGCGTCTCCCTGGCTTAAGGAAGTCGATGGCGGGAATGGAATACTACGAGAACAAGGACGGCCTTCTCGAGGATATCCCCGGGTGGAACTTCATGGACTGGGTCGTTGGCTGGGATGGCGACGGAACCGCGCCCGGCTGCCGGTTCGGCGACGGCGTGAACGCGGAACTCAATCTCTATTGGAACCTTGCGATGCGTTCCGCTGCCGCAGTTGAGCGCGCGCTTGGCAACGAGTTGCAGGCGAAATACTGGGAAGAGAAGTCGGACAAGCTCAAGCAGGCGGTTGTCAAGACGTTCTGGGACGAGAAGCGCGGCATTTTCGCCGACACGCCTGCGAAGAAGGATTTCTCGGAACACGCTCAGGCGCTTGCGCTTCTTGGCGACGTCCTCCCTGCGGGCAAGGCCGAGACGACGTTCCGGCATCTCGTCGATGACAAGGACCTCAAGCGCTGCACCGTGTATTTCTCTTACTACCTCTTCGAGACATATTTCAAGTTCGGGCGCGGCGACCTTTTCTTGAAGCGCCTCGACCTCTGGCGCGACTACGTCAAGAAGGGGCTTACGACGACGCAGGAAGCACCCGATTCCGGAAAGAACGGGCAGAACGAGTCGAGGAGCGACTGCCACGCTTGGGGCGCGCATCCGATCTGGTTCATGCAGACGGGGCTTGCGGGCATCAAGCCGGCCGCGCCATTCTTTGCGAAGGTCCGCGTCGCGCCGTGCCCGGGAGGGCTTAAGTCGCTCAAGGCGACGCATCCCCACCCAAAGGGCTGGATCGAGGTCGACCTCAAGTTCGACGGCGACAAGGCGACGGGAACGGTTGTCACGCCTGTTCCGGGGACATTTGAGTTTGGCGGAAAGACGGTCGAGCTGAAGGCGGGAATCAACGCCCTGTGACGGTTCCAAACCCGCCGAATTTTTGGTAAAATATCCCCAATGTATCTAAAGCAGCTCGACATAGTCGGATTTAAGAGTTTCGCCGACAAGACGAAGCTCACCTTCGATCCTGGCCTTATCGCCATCGTGGGTCCGAATGGCTGCGGCAAATCCAACGTCTCCGATGCGATCCGCTGGGTGCTTGGCGAGCAGCGTCCTACGGCGCTCAGGTGCTCGAAGCTCGTTGATGTCGTCTTCAACGGCACCGACACGAGAAAGCCCCTTGGCCTTGCGGAAGTAACGATCACCTTTGCGGACTGCGAGAAGGAGCTTGGCACCGACTACCACGAGGTGACGATACAGCGCCGCGTCTATCGCGACGGCTCGGGCGAATATTTCCTAAACAAGCAGCCGTGCCGTCTCAGGGACATCCAGCACCTCCTGATGGGCACCGGCATCGGCACGTCGTCCTACTCCGTCATGGCCCAGGGCCAGATCGACGCGATTCTCTCTTCAAAGCCGGAGGACCGCCGCGGCGTGTTCGAGGAAGCGGCTGGGATCACGAAGTTCAAGGCCGACCGCAAGGAGGCCCTGAGGAAGATCGAGCAGACCGAGCAGAACCTGCTGCGCGAAGCCGACGTCCTCAAGGAGATGAAGCGCCAGATCGGCTCTCTCCAGCGTCAGGTCGGCAAGGCGAAGAAGTACAAGGAACTTCACGACGAGCTGCGCGTCCTCGATATCTACGTTTCTCGGCAGAAGATCAAGGCCTTCGACGAGGAGCTTGTTCAGAACGCGTCGAACAGGCGCGACATCGACAAGTCGATTGAAGAAGCGTCTGGTGCCGTGGCCGAGGCGGAGCGCGGACAGCAGGAACTTCACGCCCAGGTACACGAGCTCGAGGAGCGTCTCCAGTCGCTCGCGTCACGCCAGGCGGCGGCGGACAACGCCTACAGCCGCGCCAACGAAGTCATCGGCGTGAACGCGCAGCGCATCGAGGAGTACGGCCAGTTCGCGGAGCGCGACGAGCGCGAGATAGCCGACGCAAAGGCGCAGCTCGAGGAAATCGCGATGCAGGTCGATTCCCTCGACCAGAAGACGCGTCTTCTTACCGAGTCGCTTGCCACGGCGAAGGATGCGCTCGCCGAGAGCGAGGCCGCGTTTTCCGAGATTCAGGCGAAGATCGACGAGAAGCGCAGCGACGTACAGCGCCGCAGGCACGAAATCGCGAACACTACGCTTACGGGCATTCTCGCGGAGGACGCTAAAGTCTCGCGCGAGGGCAAGACTGAGACTTGGCCCGCCGGCACAAAGGTCACGACGGCCGACAGGCGCGAGATACTCATGGCCGAGATCGCTGCGAGCGAGGACGAACTGCGGACGCTTGAAGTCTCCACGATGTCGGTTTCCCAGCAGCTCACGGAGCGTCGTATCGCGACGAGCCAGATGGAGCAGGAACTTTCGTTCGTCGGCCAGCAGAACGATTCTGCGCGCCGTCGCCGCGACGAGCTGCAGAGGGCGGTCGACGGGCGTCTCGAGGGCATACAGCGCTATCATGACTCCATAGCGCGTCTCAAGGAGGAGTCGGGCGATCTTCTCGGACAGCTCGAGGAACTGAAGGCCGCGGCTGCGGACTGCCGCGCCGAGATGGAAGACGAGCGAGCCCGTCGCCAGACGATGTTCGAGAGGATTGCCGAAGTCGACCGCGACGTAGCGGCGAAGCGCGCCGAGCTCGACCGTGCGCGCGACTTCAGGGGCAAACTCGAAGTCGCCGCAGCAGAGGCGACGATGCGCCGCCAGAACATCTACGACCACCTTCAGGACGAATACGGCCTATTTGCCGACGCGGTCCTGCGCGAGCCCGACCCCAAGTGGGAGGACGGCGTGGAGCCGCCGCATGCAGAGCTCGAGGCCAAGGTGGCGCGGCTCCAGTCCGAAATCGCCGCGCTCGGGCCGGTCAACATGGTTGCAATCGACGAGTGCCGCGAGCTCGAGGAACGCTATGCGAAGGAGAAGGCCCAGGAAGAGGACCTCTTGGCGGCGAAGGCGCAGATACTTTCGCTCATCGACAACCTGAACCTCACGTCGAGCGAGATGTTCAAGAAGACGTTCGAGCAGGCGAACGCCAACTTCCAGACGATGTTCACGCGGCTTTTCGGCGGCGGCGAGGCGCGGCTCGTGCTTTTGGACAACGAGGAGGACCCGCTTGAATGCGGCATCGACATCATTGCGCGTCCTCCGGGCAAGCGTCCGCAGAGCGTGACGCTGCTTTCCGGCGGCGAACGCACGATGACGGCCGTCGCGCTTCTCTTCTCGATCTTCATGATCAAGCCCGCGCCGTTCTGCATGCTCGACGAGCTCGACGCCGCGCTTGACGATGCGAACATCGGCAGGTTCCGTCAGCCGCGTAATCTCCATGAAGCTCAGCGACCTCGGCGCAGGTGCAGGCAAGAAGAAATGAAGCTGCTCGTTCTCGCCGGTGAGGAGTCGGGTGTCCACTACGCGGAGCGGATATCTGCGGCAGTCCGCACGCGCCGCCCCGATGTGGAGATACGCGGCTATTCCGACTACGGGTTCAAGACCGCCGACCTCGCGGTGTTCGGGATATGGGCGGTCTTGAGGCGGATATTCTTCTTTCTCAGGGTGAAGCGCACGATGGTTCGTGCTATCGACGAGTGGAAGCCAGATGTCGTCTGCACGATAGACTATCCCGGCATGAACCTGAAGCTCGCGGCCTACGCTAAGTCGAAGGGCATCAAGGCGGTTCACGTAGTCTGTCCGCAGGTCTGGGCTTGGCACCAGGGCCGCATACCGCGCATAGAACGCTCTCTAGACAAGATCTGCTGCTTTTTCCCGTTTGAACCGGCGATATTCCGCCCTGGGCTCGCCGAGTTCGTCGGCCATCCTCTCGCGCAGGAATTTGAAGGCGGTGCGAACGGCGGCGAGGGGAGGCGCGAGAAGGGTCTTGTTGCGCTACTCCCCGGTTCGCGTCTCGGCGAGATCGAAAAGCACCTCCCGACGCTTCTTGAGGCAGTCGCGACGCTTGAGGGGATTCGCGTTGCGATTCCTGCCGCGAACGAACGCGCACGTGCCGCGATTGAAAGAATCGTGGCCAATTTCAAAACCAAGCTTTCAACTTTAAACTTTAAACTTTCAACTCTAACTGTCCAGTCGGGTGGCGCACGCGAACTTCTTCGCCGTGCCGATGTCGCTGCAGTGGCGAGCGGAACGGCGACGCTTGAGGCCGCGCTTGCCCGTTGCCCGACTGTTCTCGTCTACAAGGTAGGTCCCATTCTCGCAGCGTTCCTGCGACGCGCGATAAACGGCGTGAAGCATGTCGGGCTTGCGAACATCATCGCCGAGAAGTCTGGCGCGGAATGTCCGATGCCAGAGCTCCTTCAGGAGAATTTCACCGTCGAGGCCGTGCGCGGCTATCTTGAACGCTGGCTGGGCGACCCTGCGTCGCGAGCGGAAGCGGCAAAGAAGCTCGACAAGACGCTTGAAATGCTCGAGAGTAGCGGCGACGCCTACGCTCGCATTGCCGATGCGCTACTGGCGTAAAAGGAGTGCTAAATATGGAACTGGTAAAGAAAATAAAGGCGAAGGCGCGGGAGAGCGTCAAGCGCATTGTGCTGCCTGAGGGCGACGAGCCGCGCACGGTTGCGGCGGCGAAGATCATTCGTGACGAGGGGATTGCGGAGCCGATCTTGCTTACGAAGGATTTTATCGAAGCTCCTTCCAACAAGCCAAAGCTTGACGCCTATGCCGCGGCACTCTATGAACTTCGCAAGGCGAAGGGGCTTACTGAGGATGCGGCGGCAAAGCTTGCGACGGATCCGATGTACTATGGCATGATGATGGTCAAGCTTGGCGACGCCGACGGGCTTGTCTCCGGCGCAGTGCATTCGACTGGCGACATGCTGCGGCCGGCGCTACAGATAATAAAGACTGCGCCCGGTATGAAGCTCGTCTCGTCGAGCTTCCTCATGGAGTGTCCAAACCGGGAGATTGGCGAAGACGGGCTTCTCGTCTATGCCGACTGCGTGGTGAATCCCTGCCCGAATGCCGAGGAGCTCGCCAATATCGCCGTTGCCACAGCCGAAACGGCTCGTAAGCTCTGCGGCATTGCAGAGCCGCGCGTCGCGATGCTATCTTTTTCCACGAAGGGCAGCGCGAACCATGCGCTCGTCGATAAGGTGCAGGAGGCGACGCGTATCGCCCGCGAGCTCGCGCCAGATCTTGCTCTCGACGGCGAATTACAGTTTGACGCGGCGCTCGTTCCAGCAGTTGCCGCGCAGAAGGCCCCTGGGAGCCCTGTCGCCGGACGTGCGAACGTGCTCGTCTTTCCGGACCTCCAGGCGGGCAACATCGGCTACAAGATCACGCAGCGTCTCGGAGGCGCGAAGTGTTTCGCCGTCCTGCAGGGACTCGCGATGCCGTGCAACGACCTCTCGCGCGGATGCTCTGTCGACGACATCGTGAACACTGTCGCCGCTACTGCCGTCCAGGCAGGGTAAGACGATCAAGTCGGGGTGGCATTGACTAACGACCGCAAAATGCGGTATAATATCACTTCATAAGCGAAAGGAAAGCAAAATGTCTATTCTCATCGGTTTTCTCTATGTAGTCGAAGTCCTGGTCTGCATCCTTCTGGCGATGGTCGTTATGCTCCAGAAGCCGAAAGAGGGCGGCCTTGGCGGTGCGTTCGGCGGCGGCATGCTCGAGGCGTCTCTCGGTGCCGATGCGGGCAACGTCCTGATCCGCACGACGGCGATCCTCGGCGCGATTTTCCTTCTTAACACGCTCGTTCTCGCGCGTCTTACCTCGACCGTCCACTCCCGCAGCCTGATGGCGCGCGAGGCGGAGCCTGCGGCCGAGACCGCGCCCGCGCTTCCCGCGGCTCCCGAGCTTCCTGCGGTTCCCGAAGTGCCCGCTGCTGCGCCCCAGGCGCCTGCAGCACCCGCGCCCGCTGCCCCTGCAGCTGCTCCCGCGCCCGCTCCTGCGGCGCCGGCTCCTGCTGCCCCTGCGGCGCCGGCTCCTGCGGCTCCTGCCGCGCCTGAAGCTAAGTGAGGTGCACGATGAAGGTCCTCGTCACAGGCGGTTCGGGCTTTCTCGGCATCAATCTCATTCGTTTCCTCCGCACCAAGGGTGTGGAGGAAATTCGCGTCCTCGACATAGCCGACTTCGACTATCCAGAGAAGTCTGAGCCGTGGCTCAAGTTCACACTTGGCGACGTGCGCGACATTCCGGCGGTCGAGAAGTGCGTCGAGGGCTGCGATATTGTCGTTCACTGCGCTGCGGCGCTTCCGCTTTACTCCGAGAAAGATATCTTCACGACCGAGGTTGACGGCTGCCGCAACGTCCTCGCCGCGTGCCGCAAGTTCGGCTGCGACAGGATGGTGCAGATTTCGTCTACCGCCGTCTACGGCGTTCCGAAAAAGCACCCGATCTACGAGACCGATCCGCTGATTGGCGTCGGACCATACGGACAGGCCAAGATCGACGCCGAGGAAATCTGCCGCGCGGCGATCAAGGAAGGGTACTGCGTCTCGATAATCCGTCCGAAGAGTTTCATCGGCCCCGAGCGCCTTGGCGTTTTCGCGCTCTTCTACGACTGGGCGTACACCGGCCACGGCTTCCCGATGATCGGCAGCGGCAACAACCGCTATCAGCTGATGGACGTCGACGACCTCGACCATGCGATCTGGAACGCGATGACTTATCCGAAGGACAAGGTCTCGACCGAGTTCAACATCGGCGCGAAGGAGTTCACGACGATGAAGGAGGACTACCAAGCTGTCCTCGACCATGCGGGGCACGGTAAGAAGATTCGCGGCACTCCTGTGAAGCCGATAGTCTTCATCCTTCGCATACTCGAAAAATTGCACCTCTCGCCGCTCTATCCGTGGGTCTACGAGACGGCCTCCACCGACTCGTTCGTCTCAATCGAGAAGGCCGAGAAGATACTCGACTTCAAGCCCCAGCACTCAAACAAGCAGGCGCTTATCCGCAACTACGACTGGTACGTCGAGCACCTCTCGGAGTTCCAGGGCAAGTCTGGCGTCTCCCACCGTGTTCCGTGGAAGCAGGGACTTCTCGCCGTCGCGAAGTGGTTCTTCTGATACTCGCCACGCATTTCCCTTCCTAGGCGACCGTTCCAGCCGGAAAATGAAGTTTCACATCCATACGTACGGCTGCCAGATGAACGTCCGCGACTCGGAAGCCGTCGAATCGCTGCTTCTTGCCGCAGGGCACGAAAAGGCGGTTGGCGAAGACGACGCGGAGCTAGTCATCGTCAACAGTTGCACCGTCCGGCAGAAGGCCGAGGAGAAGGCCGTCGGCAAGGCGGGGAATCTAATTGCCGCGAAGAAGCTGACGGGGCTTATGGGGTGCGCCGTAAAGCGTCTTGGGGCGGATGTCTTCAAGAAGCTTCCAAAACTCGATTTTGCAGTCGGTCCGCGCGCCATCGGGCTCATCCCGAAGATCCTCGCCGACGGGCGGTTTCCGCGGCTCGAGCTTGGTGAGGACATGATGGGCGAGGCGCTTGCCGCGCACACAAACGGCGGATTTCAGGCGTTCGTCACCGTTCTTGTCGGTTGCGACAACCGCTGCAGCTACTGCATTGTCCCCGACGTGCGCGGGCACGAGTATTCGCGACCTGCGCGTGAAATCGTCGCCGAAGTGCGTTCGCTCGCCGCCCACGGCGTCCGCGAAGTCTGCCTTCTCGGTCAGAGCGTTCTCCGCTACGGAATGCGCAACGCGGCATGGGACCCAGCCGACGCGCCGAGTCCAGGCGGCTACAAGGAGCCATTTCCGCGGCTTCTTGAGTCGATAGCTTCAATCCCCGGCATTAGTCGCATCCGCTTCACATCGGCGCATCCGAAGGGCTGCACTGACGAACTCGTGCGGGCCTATCGCGAATTCCCGCAGGTCTGCCGCCATCTCCATCTCCCGGTGCAGTCGGGTTCGGACCGCATTCTCGCCGACATGGGCCGCCGCTACACGCGGGCTGAATATCTCGCCGCAGTGAAGAAACTGCGCGACTTCGATCCGGAGTTTGCCATAACTACCGATGTCATCGTCGGCTATCCCGGCGAGACCGAGGCGGACTTCGAGGAGACGCGTTCCCTCATGGAGGAGGCCGGCTTCGACAATGCTTTCGTGTTCAAGTATTCCCCTCGCCCCGGAACGCGCTCCGCGTCGCTGCCCGACGACGTTCCTGTTGCGGAGAAGGAACGGCGTGACCAGGTTCTCCTTGCGGATCAGGAGCTTCGCGGTCAGCGACGCAACGACGCGCTCGTCGGCACCGTGCGCGAAGTCATGGTCGAGGGGCCGTCGAAGCGCAACAAGTCGCGCTGGTCGGGGCGCGACGGCGGCAACCGTATCGTCGTGTGGGACGACGCAGACGGGGTTTCCGCGGCCGTCGGCGACGTCGTCAGGGTCGCGATAATCGAGGCCCACCCGCAGATTCTTGTCGGTAGGATATAGGGCGCCTGCCCTTGCGGCCTTGCGGCAAGGCGGCGATTGCGTTTGTAATCCTGCCGATGGATTTGGTATAATCTCCTCTACACAAGGAGGAAGTGCATGAATAGGCGACAGTTCTTGTCCGGCATGGTTGCAGGTGGCGCCGCACCGCTGCTTTTCAATGGCTGCATTGGGGGCTTTGCGGCGAACAGGAAAATCAATGTCGGCGTGATTGGCTATGGACGCATCGCGCATACGATGGACGTCCCGGGAGTCCAGCAGTTTACCGACCGCTGCGTCGTTACCGCCGTCGCGGAGTATGACGCCGAGCGAGCGGCCTATGGCAAGAAGGTGATCGAGGAGCGCTACGCGAAGAAGGGAATCGTCCAGGAGGTCAAGACCTACGGCGACTACCGCGAGATGATTGCAGACAAGTCGATTGACGCCGTTCTTCTCTGCATCCCCGACCACCAGCACGCCATCGTCGCGACCGACTGCCTTCTCGCCGGGAAGCACATCTACCTCCAGAAGCCGTTCGCGCAGACGGTTCAGGAAGGGCGCATTGTCGCCAACATCGCGAAAAAGAAGGGTCTCGTCGTGCAGGTCGGCGCGTGGCAGCGTTCGCGGCCGCAGTTCCGCAAGGTCGTGAACCTCGTCCGCAACGGACGTCTTGGCAAGATTGCGCGCGTCGAAGTCGGCATCGGCTGCGACCGTTCCGGAGGAGACCGCCGTCCCGAGCCGGTTCCAGCGACGTTCAACTACGATGCGTGGCTCGGCCCGACGGACCCGACCGCACCTTACAACTGGACGCGCTGCCACAACCGCGACCTCAAGCATATCGGTGATCGTCCGGGATGGATACAGCTTGCGCCCTACGGCTGGGGCATGATCACCAACTGGGGCGCGCACCACCTCGACATCACCGCGTGGGGCCTCGGCTGCGACCCGTCGTCGGTGCGCGGCACTTGCGAGTGGATGGACCTCTCGGGCAACAAGCTCTGGAACGTCCACACGACCTATGACCTCCACTACGATTGCGGCGGTGCCGACGTCCACGTCAACAACAAGTTCCAGATGGGCGTCAAGTTCATCGGCGAGAACGGCGACTGGCTCTGGTGCACGCGCGGCGCAATGAAGGTGACGCCGAGCGATCCCGACCCGAAGGTCGCTCCAGGGCAGCTGGGGCCAATCGAGGCCTCGAAGCCGTCGCTTCTCGCGGACCTCCTGCCGTGCGAGATCAAGGACAACGTTCTCGCGCATGGCGGCGAGCGGTTCCTCACGTCAGACGACCACTTCCTCAACTTCCTCGAAGCCGTCGCGCGCGAGGACCCGCAGTACACGGTCTGCGACGCGGAGGGCGCGCACAGGTCCACGGCGTTCTGCTCGCTCGGCCGCATGTGCATGGAGCTCGGCCGCGGCAAGTCCGAAGGCCGGCTCTCTTGGAATGCCGCGAAGGAGACGACGGGCAACGCAGAGGCCGACAAGATGCTCGTTCCGTTCGCGCGCGGGCGCTTCGACCTCAAGCTTTCGCTCAAGGCGGCGGGGCTCGACTACGCGAAGTTCCTGAAGCCGATGGCGTGAGGGGCGAATTCAAAGTTTTAGTCAAAAGTGAAAGGGAAAAACATGAAGAAAATCCTGTTTGTTGTTGCGGCGGTGGCTTCTATTGGGGCTTTCGCGGCTGTTCCGTTCAAGCTCGGCGTGGCCGGGTACACCTTCCACAAGCGTACGCTCGACGACGCGCTCGCGATCATGCAGAAGGCCGACGTCCACTATCTCTGCGTAAAGGACTTCCACCTCCCGTTCACCGCGACGGACGCCGATATCGCCGCGTTCAAGGAAAAGTGCGCGTCATACGGCGTCACACCCTACGCGCTTGGCCCCGTCTACGTCAAGGATGCCGCGAAGCTGCGCGAGCAGTTCGAGTTCGCGAGGCGCCTCGGCGTCAAGACGCTGGTGGGCGTGCCATACGATGTGGCCGACGAAAAGGATTCGTGGAACAAGCGCCGCGGTTCGCGCAAGCTTCTCCTTGAGATTGACAAGCTGGTGAAGGAGTTCGACATCAGGTACGCGATCCACAACCACGGTCCGTCTTCGCCTGAGATGTTCCCCGACGTGGAGTACGGGTGGAACCTCATCAAGGACCTCGACCCGCGCATCGGCTTCTGCATCGATGTCGGCTGGGAGTATGGCAGCGGCAAGGCCCCTGCCGCGACAATCCGCAAGTACGCCAACCGCATCTTCGACGCGCACATCAAGAACTTCCCGATTGGCGAGAAGAACGGAGGGTCCATTCCGCTCCCGCGCGGCAAGATCGACCTCGTGCCCGTATTCCAGGCGTTCGCCGATGTTGGCTACGAGGGCGTTTGCTCGCTTGAGTACGAGAAAGACTTCGAAGACAACCTCCTCGCCGTCGTAGAGTGCATCGGCTACGAGCGCGGCGTATGCGACGCGATCAAGGCGAAGGCGAAGATGATGCCGGCGCCCGCGGGCGCAAATACGCTCACCGATGCCGAGAAGGCCGAGGGCTGGACGCTCGTGTGGGACGGCAAGACCCTCGACGGCTGGCTCGCCGTCAAGAGCGGCTGCAAGGCGCCGCCGGAGAAGGGTTGGGTCATCAAGGACGGCACGCTCACGATGCGCCCCGTCAACGGCATCGCGAACGGAAAATGGTTCCCGCTTCCTCCTGAGGATCAGAAGCTCGGCGGCGGAGGCGACATCGTGACTGTAAAGAAGTATCGCGATTTTGCGTTCAAGTTCGACTTCCGCCTCACCGAGAGCGCCAACTCCGGCGTCAAGTACTTCTACGACGAGAATCTCAACAAGGGAACGTGCGAGGAGTACCAGATTCTCGAGAACGGGCATCCCGACTCGGACAAGGGCAAGGACGGCAACCGCAAGTCAGCTTCGCTCTACGACATCATCCCCGCGAACGCCGACAGCATCCTGAAGGGGCCCGGCGAGTGGAACAGCGGCATGATCGTCTCCAAGGGTGCGCATGTCGAGCACTGGCTCAATGGCGTCAAGGTTCTCGAGTACGACCGCGGCACGCCTGAGTTCAAGGCGGCGGTGAAGGCGTCGAAGTATGCCGATTGGGGCAAGACGGCCGACGGCAAGCCGCAGGACTGGGGCGAGATTCCCGAAGGGCGCATCCTTCTCCAGGATCACAGCGACTCGACCGTCTCCTTCTGCAACCTGAAGGTCAAGGAACTCTGAGACGCGCTTATTTTGATATAATATACGTAATTTGTGACAGGAAGGACTTTTATGAACGATGACTTCATGGTGTTTTCCGGGACGGCGAACCTGCCGCTCGCGGAGAAGGTTGCGAACTACCTCGGGCATCCGCTCGACAAGATCGACATCAAGCACTTCCCCGATGGCGAGACGTTCTGTCAGGTGATCGACTCGGTCCGCGGCCGCGACGTGTTCGTGATTCAGTCGGGAAGCCCAGCACCGAACGAGGCGTACATGGAGCTCTTCATCATCATGGACGCCCTGAAGCGCGGCTCGGCAGCGAGAATCACGGCGATCCTCCCGTACTACGGCTATGCGCGCCAGGACCGCAAGGACCAGCCGCGCGTCCCGATCACCGCGCGCCTCATCGCGAACCTCCTGCAGAAGGCGGGCGCTGACCGCGTCATCGCGATGGACCTCCACGCGAACCAGATCCAGGGCTTCTTCGACATTCCGCTCGACCACCTCAAGGCCGAGCCCGTGATCCTCAAGTACATCCGCGACCAGCACTGGGCGAGCCCCATCGTCGTCGCGCCCGACACCGGCGGGGCGAAGACGGCCTACGGCTACAGCCGCAAGCTGAAGTGCGGGCTCGCGATCGTCGCGAAGCAGCGCACGGGCGGAGACACCGTAGACGCGTTCTCGGTAGTCGGCGACGTCAAGGGCCACGACGTCATCATGATCGACGACATGACCGCGACGGGCGGCACGCTTTCCGCCGCGGCGAAGATGTGCCGCGACAACGGCGCAAAGTCGGTGCATGCGTTCGTCTCCCATTTCCCGCTCACCGAGAAGGGCGTGGAGCGGCTTATGAAGGAAGTGCAGCTCGACGAGCTCGTCGTCACCGATTCGATTCCGCTCCGCGCGGGCTTCGACCCGGCGAAGCTTCCCTTCAAGCTCACGCAGCTTTCCGTCGCGCCCCTCATCGGCGAGGCGATACGCCGCACCCACCTGAACGAATCGATCAACGATCTTTTCAACCACGAATGATCGAATGAAGGTCGTAGTCGGACTTGGGAACCCTGGTGCGCAGTACGCTAATACTCCGCACTCGGTAGGTTTCGAAGTTGTTGACCGCATTGCCGCCGAGTGTGGTGCGGTCTGGGAGGAGAAGCGGCAGTTCAAGTGCCTCATGACGCGGGCGACTCTTGCGGGCCAGAGCATCTTGCTTGTAAAGCCCCAGACCTTCATGAACCTCTCGGGCGAGTCGGTCGCGCCGGTCGTCAAGTACCATAACGCGACTGCGGCCGACCTTGTCGTAGTCCAAGACGATATCGATCTCGCCGTCGGCAAGCTCCGCATCCGCAAGGCGGGCTCCTGCGGCGGGCACAACGGCATCCGCAACATAATCGAGCGCCTCGGCACGCAGGCGTTCGTGCGGATCAAGCTCGGCGTCGGCAAGGACAAGTCGAACGTGGTCGGGCACGTTCTCGGGAAGTTCGATCCTGAGACGCGCACAGTCATGGATCGCGTCGTAGAGGCGGCTGCGAAGGCGGTGGCTTCCGTCATCTCCGATGGGTCCGACAAGGCCATGAACGCCTACAACGGATTTGATGCAAAAATCCCTGTGTAGGGTAGGGCTGTTTTTGGTATAATCATATCTTAAGGAGAAGTTTGTGAATACGATCCCATATAAGACATATCTCGAAGAAAGCGAGCTGCCTGAATGTTGGTACAACGTGCGCGCGGACATGAAAAAGAAGCCCGCTCCGCTCCTTAATCCCGCGACAGGGGCGCCTTGCACTGCAGAGGACCTTTCGCACGTCTTTTGCGACGAACTTGTCGCGCAGGAGCTTGACGAGACAACGCCGCTTTTCAAGATACCGAAATCAATTCGCGACTTCTACAGGATGTTCCGTCCTTCGCCGCTAGTGAGGGCGTACTTCCTCGAAGAAGCGCTCGGTACTCCTGCAAAGATCTACTATAAGTTTGAGGGCAACAACACCTCGGGCTCCCACAAGCTCAATTCAGCCGTCGCGCAGGCATACTACGCGAAGGCGCAGGGGCTCAAGGGCGTTACGACCGAGACGGGCGCGGGCCAGTGGGGAACGGCGCTTTCTATGGCATGCGCGTTTTTCGGGCTCGACTGTCGCGTTTTCATGGTAAAGTGCTCGTATGAGCAAAAGCCGTTCCGCCGCGAGGTGATGCGCACCTACGGAGCGGCCGTGACGCCTTCGCCGTCGATGGAGACCGATGTCGGACGCCTCATCAATGCCGAGCATCCCGGCACGACCGGCTCGCTCGGCTGCGCGATTTCCGAGGCCGTCGAAGTTGCGGTCAAGACGCCCGGCTACCGCTATGTCCTCGGTTCCGTCTTGAATCAGGTTCTCCTGCACCAGTCGATTATCGGCCTAGAGGCGCGCGCAGCGTTCAGGAAGCTTGGCGTGAAGCCAGATGTGATCATCGGCTGCGCCGGCGGCGGCTCGAACCTCGGCGGCCTCATCGCGCCGTTCATGGGCGAGAAGCTGCGCGGCGAGGCGGACTACCGCATTGTCGCCGTCGAGCCCTCGAGTTGCCCGTCGTTCACGCGCGGCAAGTACGCCTACGACTTCTGCGACACAGGCCGCATCTGCCCGCTTGCGAAGATGTACACGCTCGGCGCCGACTTCATCCCGTCGCCGAGCCACGCCGGCGGACTTCGCTTTCACGGCATGAGCTCGACTCTTTCCGAGCTCTACGACCAGAAGCTCATGGAGGCGGTGAGTGTGAAGCAGACCGACGTGTTCGCGGCCGCCCAGCAGTTCGCGCGAGTCGAGGGAATTCTCCCCGCGCCAGAGTCGAGCCACGCGATCCGCGCCGCGATCGACGAGGCGCTAAAGTGCAAGGCCGAGGGCAGGGAGGAGACGATCCTTTTCGGGCTCACCGGCACCGGCTATTTCGACATGAAGGCGTACGAGGCGTTCAACGACGGAACGTTGAGCGATTACGAGCCGACGGACGAGGATCTCGAACGCAGCTTCGCGAAGCTGCCCACTGTATCTGCATGAACCACGTAATACACAGAATACGCGAAATTGCCCGGAATCTGAATCAGCGTTCCGTATGTTCCGTGTATTCGGTGGCCCCGAAACAATTTCAACCTGAAGGGAAACGAAAATGAAAGCGAAGCTCACGGTAACCTGCAACAACCAGACCAAGGCGTATGCTCTCCCCGAGCAGGGAGTCAAGATCGGGCGCGACCCCGGCCAGTGCCAGCTCGCGCTCCAGGACCCGGACGTCTCGTCGCTCCACGCGTTCATGTGCTGCAAGAACGGCGCATGGATGCTCCAGGACCTCGGATCGACGAACGGCACTTACGTCAACGGGAACAAGATCACGACCGTTGGGCTCAAGTCCGGCGACCGCATCAAGTTCGGCGTGAGCGTCAGCGCAAAAATCGAGATCGAGGAGCCGAAGAAGGAGGTCGTCGCGCCGCCGAAGCCCGCAACTCCGCCTCCGCCCCCACAGAAGTCGGCGATCAAGGTCGACAACACGCCTCCGCCCGAGATGAGCGCCGACGACGTCGAGCTCATCAAGCTGCTGAACGAGAAGTTCGCGCTAGCGAAGGAGAACCTTTCCCAGGTCGTCATAGGCCAGATGGACGTGATCGAGCTCGTCCTGACGGCGATCTTCGCGCGCGGCCACGTCCTTCTGATGGGCGTCCCGGGGCTTGCCAAGACTCTCCTCATCGCCACGCTCTCGCAGGTCCTCGACCTCAAGTTCAAGCGTGTCCAGTTCACGCCTGACTTGATGCCTTCCGACATCACGGGAACGGACGTCCTCGAGGAGGACAAGGAGTCCGGTGGCAGGAAGTTCCGCTTTGTCGAAGGCCCTGTCTTCACGAACATGCTGCTCGCCGACGAAATCAACCGTACCCCGCCGAAGACTCAGGCCGCGCTTCTCGAGGCGATGCAGGAGCACCACATCACCGTCGGCACGAAGACGTACAACCTGCCCGAGCCGTTCTTCGTCATGGCGACGCAGAACCCGATTGAGCAGGAAGGCACGTACCCGCTGCCTGAAGCGCAGATGGACCGCTTCCTCTTCAACATCATCGTCAAGTACCCGAGCGCGGCGGACGAGGAGACGATCATCCGCAACGTGACGTCCAACCGCAAGGTCAAGCTCGAGAAGGTTCTCGACGGAGAGACGGTGCAGAAGCTCCAGGACGTCGTGAAGCGCGTTCCCGTCGCGCCCCACGTCATCCAGTACGCGGCGACGCTCGCGCGGATGTCGCGCCCGAAGGAGCCGGACGTGCCGGACTTCGTCAAGGAGCTCGTCGGCTGGGGCGCAGGCCCGCGTGCCGGCATTTCGCTCATCACGGCCGCCAAGGCGTGGGCGATTCTTCATGGGCGCCACCACTGCACGATGAAGGACGTCGAGGCGATTGCGATGCCCGTTCTCCGCCACCGCGTGATCACGACCTTCGCGGCCGAGGCCGCGGGCGTCACGTCCGACGACCTCGTCAACATGCTCCTCAAGGAACTCAAGCCGACTCTCGATCTCGAGATCTGATTGTCAGGGGTCAGTGCATAGGAGTCAGGAGTCAGTTGTAAGGTGAGATGAAAAGTCCAGGATATATGAAGTGGCTGCCGCCGAAGACGACGGCTACCATTTCGCGCTGCGAGTTCTTCGGGCGCACGATGAAGTCCGGATTCATATCCGGGCGTCACCGTTCGCCCAAGAAGGGCAACTCCGTCGAGTTCGCCGAGCATCGCCAGTACATGCCTGGCGACGACTTGAGAACGCTCGACTGGAAAGTGCTTGGCAGAAAAGACCGCCTCTACATCCGCCAGTACGAGGAAGAGACGAATCTCCGCACGACGATCCTCCTTGACTGCTCGGGGTCGATGGCCTACGGCGGTGACGCTGCGGCCGAGCTCGACGGACAGAAGCTCACCAAGTTCGACTACGCGAGGTATCTCGCAGCCGGCATCACCTACATGTTCGCGGGCCAGCAGGACGCAATAGGGCTAGTCACCTTCGACACGAAGATACGCGAGTACCTTCCCGCGAAATCGTCTGCGTCTCAGACGCGGCGCATCCTCGAGTTCCTCGACAAGTCGAAGCCGGGCGGCGAGACCGATCCCGCGCCGGTCATCAACGATATCGCGGAGCGGATTCCCTCTCGCGGGCTCGTGATCGTCATCTCCGACCTCTTTACCTCGGACGCCGACGGGCTCATAAAGGCGCTCCACCACTTCACGTACCGCAAGCACGAGATCGTCGTCCTTCACGTGATGGCCGAGGAGGAGCTTACTTTCGGCTTTGACGGGCATGTCCATTTCGAGAACCTCGAGGGGCCCGACGAGATGATGATCGACGCGAAGTCGATCAGGGCGAGCTACCTCGAGCAGGTCAACGCGTTTCTCAAGAAGATCGGCGACGGCGTCAGGAAGACAGGCGCGGACTACGCGCCGATGAACACTAAAATACCGTTCGACAAGGCGCTCGTCGAGTATCTGTCGCGCAGGCGGAGCGGAGGGAGGTAGTCCATGCAGTTCATAAACATGGCGATGCTCTTCGCGCTCTCGGCCGTCGCGATACCGATCATCATCCAGCTCCTCACCCGCAAGAACGCGAGGAAGATCCAGTGGGGCGCGTGGCTGTTCCTCGACAAGACGATGAAGAAGCGCAAGAGGAAGGTGCTTCTCGAGGACATTCTCCTGCTTGCGAGCCGTTGCCTCGCGGTGGGGCTTCTCGCGCTCGCGTTCGCGCGTCCGTTCGTGAGGCCCGACTCTCCTGTCCCGTGGGCGGTCACGATGCCAATGATGCTCATCTCCATCGTCGCGATAGGAATCTCGTTCGCCCTCTGGCGCTATCCGAAGCACCGGCTCTGCATGATGGCGTTCGGCATTCTCCTCTTCGTCCTGTCGATAGCGACGATCGTGTTTGAGCGCCAGTTGAACCTCAAGCGCTTCGGCCTTGGTGCGACAAAGGACGTCGTTCTCATAATCGACGGATCCGCTTCGATGTCGATCGTGAACGACGGGAAGTCAAACTTCGAGCGCGCGATAGAGGAGGCGAAGAAGTACGTCGAGCTTGCCCCGCGCAACACGTCGTTCGCCGTGATCATCGGCGGCCCCGTTCCGCAGGTGATGAACCCCGTGCCGATCGCAGACAAGCGCGTGATCCTCTCGACGCTCGACCGCCTCTACATTGCGAACGGCACCATGCAGATCGCGGGCAACCTCACTGCGGCGGCGGTCACTCTCGCCGCAGGCCACAACGCCGTCAAGCAGATTGTCATCGTCGGAGACGGCCAGACCGTCGGATGGCAGCTTGAGGACAAGGAGCGCTGGAAGACCATAGGGCGCGTCTTCTCGTCGCTCAAGACCCAGCCGATAGTCACGTGGCGCACACTGCCGCTTCCCACCTCCATGAGAAACCTCGCCGTCGGCGCCGTGCGCCCTTCGAGGGACATTGTCGGCACCGACCGCGAAGTGAATCTCCAGGTCACGGTTGTCAATGCCGGTACCGAGGCCGTGACGCCGAAGGGCGTGTCGCTCACGGCCGAAGGCGAAGTGAAGAAGGCGCACGACCTGAGGCAGCTGGAGCCAGGCGAATCGCAGACTTTTACGTTCACGCACCGCTTCAAGAAGCCCGGCGGCACAATCGTCTCGGCGAAGGTCGACTCTGGCGATGACCTGCCCGCCGACGATGTCTACAAGTACGCGATGCCGGTTCTCGACAGCCTGCGGGTCCTTCTCGTAGAAGGCAGCCCGGGCGCACCGCTGATGAAGCGCTCCGCAACTTACACGGGGCTTGCGCTCCGTCCCGAGATGGCGGCTCTCACGGGAGAGGCGCAGGGCAGGGAATTCCTTCTCGAGACAATTGTCGAGGACGTGACGACCGCCGGCAGGCGCCGCGGCTTCGGCGGGTTTTCCGCAGTCGTGCTCGCCGGCGTCAGGCGGCTTTCCGACGAGACGCGCGACGCGCTCGCGCGGTTTGTCTCGCTTGGAGGCGGGCTTCTCGTCATGCCTTCGCCAGGGATGGACGGCAAGTTCTTCGATGAATGGGAGTTCGAAGGCAGGAAGGTTCTCCCCGCGCCCTTCGGCAAGTGGCGCAAGAACGAGTCCGCGCTCGATCCCGACGGCTTCCGCGAGATGTTCGCGAGGTTCCGCACCGGCACGGACCTCGGCTCCGCGACGCCGGAGAGGGTGATGGACTTCGGCGAAGGATGGTCGTCGAACGCCGTGGTGGTGGCGAAGCTCGCCGACGGGGCTCCGTTCGCCATCACGCACAACTTAGGGCGCGGCATGGTGGTCGAGACGGCCGCTCTCTTCGACGCCGCCTCCGGGCTAGTCTCGAAGCGCGGGTTTGTGCCGATGGTGCACGAGCTTGCCTATTCTCTTGCGCGCCCTGCGTCAGTCTCGCTCGACGTCCGTCCCGCAGAGGGTCTTACACTGCTAGTCGCGAGCGGCGCGTCCGGTACCGAGGTGTCCGGCGAGTCGGGTATCATGGGGTACTACTTCCCGAAGATCGGCTGCCTCGGCAAACCAGTCTCTCGCGTCGACAAGAACATCGCGTTCAACTGGGGCGGCGGCGGGCCGATGCAGGAAATCCCCGGCGACAACTGGTCCGCGCGCTGGCGCGGCGTCCTCAAGGTTCCCGAGACGGGCAACTACAAGATATGGTGGGATGTAGACGACCGCTTCTGGCTCAAGATCGGCGGCAAGGACGTTCGCTCCCACTCGTCCGTCAAGCTTGAAAAGGACAAGCCCTACGCCATTGAAGGCCGATTCGAGGAGGACGGCGGAATCGCGTTTGTCAACCTCAATTGGCAGATGCCGAACGGCAAGCGCGGGCAAATCCCGTCTTCGGTGTTCTTTACGAGCGCGGCCGGCGTAGAAGGGGCGGGCGAGGTCGTGGAGATGTCCGATCCACACGGCGAGACGTTCTATGCCGAGATGTTCCAGGGCGACGAAGGGCTGTTCCTTCGCATAACTCGGAGCGTCATCCCAGGCGTATACACCGTAAACGCCATTCCCGACGTGCTGAAGGATGCCTGCCGCGGCGTGATTGACTTCGAGGGCAAGATACGCTTCACGGTCTCGTCGGGAGTCGAGGAATCGACGATGACGGCCATCACTCAGAACGAGCTTTCAGACCTCTGCAACTACGTCCAGATATCGCAGGCCATCAAGGACGAAGACGTCATAAAGGCGATTGGCGGCCAGAGCTTCGGCAAGGAAGTCTGGCGCGTTCTCGCGTTCGTCGCGTTCCTGTTCCTCGTCGCGGAGCCTGCGATTGCGCGCTGGATCGCGATAAACAGGCGCACTGGCGACATAATCGACACGGAGGGATCATGGATCAGAACGTAATACGCACGGATCTGCTCCCCGAGACGATGGCGCTGTGGATAATAGCGCTGCTCGCCGTCTTTGGCGTCGCGGCGTGGGTCGCCTGCCATCTGGCGGTGAAGCGCTTCGCCGCGAACAAGCTCAACGTATGGTACAGGGGGCTCTTGAGCGTGCCGCTCGGGACGATCGCGTGCTGGCTTGTCCTTCAGACGCTCGGACGCATGATGTTCCTGGCGACGCCCTGGTCGCTGTTCTTCGCGGCAGTCCTCGGTGCTTTCGCAATCGAGGCCGTGAGCGCCTTCTACGGCCACGAATGCGCACGTGTTCCGCCGCGGACGGCGAAGATTCTCGTCGCGTGCCGAATGGCGGCCGTGGCTGTCACGCTCCTTGTCCTGATGCAGCCGGTCATCGTAGGCGAACGCGAACGCACAGTGAAGGAGCGCGTCCTCGTGCTTGTCGACGATTCCGCGTCGATGCACTTTAATGACACGCTCCTTACGGATGCGGAGAAGAAGGACATCGTCTCCGCCCTCAAGCTCGACAAGTTCCCGGACGGCGGGATGACGCGCGCGGAGATGGTCCGACGCCTCCTCGCCGCCGGTGGCGACAACAGCTTCCTGAAGCGTACCGCCCGCAAGTACGAGGTCGACGTCTTCAGGTTCGGAAATGGGCTCCTGCGCGACGAGTCGATCGGCGAGGAGAAGCCGGTCGACGCAAAGGAAGAGAATTTCCGCTCGGTCACCGACGTAACCAAGGCGCTTGAACTTGCGATCAAGGAGGTCCCCGCCGAGGAGATTACCTCGATAATAATCTTCAGCGACGGCATCCACAACGGCGACGCCGGCGTCGAGTCGATCTCCCGCAAGCTCGGCGGATACGGCATCCAGGTCTCCACGGTGCTTGTCGGCGGCAGCGTGAAGCCGTTCGACCTCGCGATAGCGACCGCCGACTCTCCCGAGTCCGTCTTTCTCGGCGACAAGGTGCGCTTCACAGTGCGCGTTGCGGCGACGCGCGCCAATGGGCGCAAGGCGAAGCTCCATTTCACCAACGAGAGCGGGCAGCTCGACGAGAAGGAGTTCACCGTAGAGGGCGACGACTGGTCGAAGGAGTTCAAGTTCACCGACGTGCCGAAGGACCAGGGGGTCTACAGCTACAACTTCTCGGTGACGCACTTGGATGGCGAGCTTTTCGAGGACAACAACGACCGCCAGCTCGAAGTCGCAGTCTCAGACGACCGCGTGAACGTCCTTCTCGTCGACGGCCGCCCGCGCTGGGAATACCGATACCTAAGGAACCTCTTCTACGGTCGCGACAAGTCGGTGCACCTGCAGGACTGGCTCGTCCATCCCGACTCAATCTACGGCATCCAGCCGAAGCTTCTCGAATATGCGAGTGCATCGCGTCCGTTCGGGCAGTCCGAGGCCGGCGGATGGCCGATACAGGACAACGACTGGCGCCAGTTCGACGTCATCATAGTGGGCGACATCGGCGAAGACGTGCTTACGGAAGACGTCATCGAGCAGCTCAGGTACAATGTCGAGGACAGGGGTGCGCTTCTTGTTCTCATCTCCGGCTCGGAGTACATGCCGTACTCCATCACGAACCAGAAGCTCCGCGATCTGATGCCGATAGAGTACGAGCCGTCGCCGCAGAGCCGACGTGTCGCGCCCGAAGACGCGTTCGTCTTCCAGCTTGCGGCGGCGGGGCGCGGCCACCCTGTCATGAACCAGAGTTCGTCGTCGTCCGAGAACGAGGACATCTGGGCCGAGATACCCGATTTCCACTGGCGGCTGCCGATCTCGGGCGTCAAGCCGGGCGCGGACATCCTTGCCTACGCGAAGACGAAGAAGGAGTCCGGCTCCGAGGTCGCCGGTGCCGTCGCAGAGTCGATCGCCGCCACTATCGAGGAGGATCCAGAGGCCGCGCTGAAGCGCCTCGAGGACATGCGCGGCGAGCAGGGGCGCAACGCGCTCGTCGTGGCCGGCGCGAAAGGCAAGGGCAAAGTCCTGATGCTGACGACCGACTCGATGTGGCGTCTCCGCTCCAAGACCGGCGACCAGCTGCACCACCGCTTCTGGGGGCAGATAATGCGCTGGGGGGCCGGAGAGAAGCTCAGGAGCGGCAACATGTACGTCCGTCTCGGCACCGACCAGCTTAGATACGGCGCCGGCGAGCCCGTGAAGGCGCTCGTAAGGTTCCTCGACGAGAAGCACAACGGAATCGACGGCCTCGATCCGCGCATCCTCGTCCGGGTCCCGAACAGTGGTGCGCGCGTCTCCGTGTTCAACGCAAAGAAGCGCCCCGACTCAAACGGGCTCTACGAAGTCGAGATCCACGGCTGCACGACGCCGGGGCTCTACGAGGTGCGGCTTGACTGCCCCAAGGCGCAGGAGATGCTTGGCCGCCGCTATCCGGCGGAAAAGCTAAAGACAAGCTTCGTCGTGGTCACGGCGAAGCAGCCCGCGGAGAAGGTCGACACTACGTCGACGCGCAACCATGTCGAGCGCGTTGCGGCCGCAACAGGGGGAAAGGTCCTCACGCCCTCCGAGTATATCGCCCTCAACAGCGACTTCGGCGGCGGCTCGAAGCGCATATCAGACCGCGTGGAGTTCCATCTCTGGTGCCTGCCGCCGCTATTCCTCATCATCATAGGACTTCTTACCGCCGAGTGGATACTGCGCAAACGAGTGTCTCTCGCATGATGCCATGAAATACGAGAATATACCGCCTCAGATAGCGGCCAAGCTCAACGAGAGCGTGGCCAGGGTCCGCCGCATCCTTCTTGTGCGCGGCACATGCGCGACGCTCGCCGTGTTCGTCGCCTCTGTCCTTGCGATAATGGCAATCGACGCGATGGTGACAATCTACGTCTCATGGGTTCGCTGGCTTCTTTGGGCCTGCTGTGTAGGCGCGACCGCGGCTGTCGGCTGGCTCGCGCTTATAAAGCCGATGAGGCGCAAGTTCACGGCGGCCGAAATCGCAGCCCTCATAGAGCGCAACCACCCGGAGCTCGAGGAGCGTCTCTCAACGGTGGTGGAGCTTGCGCAGTCAGGCGACCTCACGTCGTCCTCTCGGCTTATGGAGGAGATCACCAAGGACGCGGTCAAGGACGTCCAGACGGTCTCTCCGAGGAAGGAGTTCACGGGAAGGACGGTCAAGCCGCGCTTCATCGCCGCCGCGATAGCGGTCGGGATACTCATTCTCCTTTTCGCCGCGTTCCCCGATGCGACGCTCCGTCTTGCGACGCGTGCGCTTGTGCCTGCCGCCGAGGTCGACAACATTTACGCTTCGTCGCTAAAGGTCACGCCCGGCGACAAGGTCATGCTCGAAGGGACGCCGCTTACGCTCGGGCTCGCGGTGAGCGAGGGCTTCCCGTCGCGCGCATTCGTGCGCACGCGCTTCGACGGCAAGGGCGAGGCGGTGGAGCGGATGGCCCGCGTCTCCGAGGAAGGCGCGGAGGGGCCGGCGATATATTCGTTCTCCTATCCGCGCGTTACGAAGAGCTTCAACTACCGCATCAGCTGCGGCAGCGCACTGACGCGGGCGTACAGGGTCGAGGTCGTGCCGGAACCGAGCTATTCCGAGAGGAAGATCGAGGTGCGCCATCCGGAGTACACCGGTCGCCCGCCGGACACCTACACGAACTCGGCGTCGATAGTTGGACTCGAAGGGTCGAAGATCACTGTGTCGGTAAAGCCGTCGCGTCCCGACGTGAACGGTGCGCTTACGCTCCCTGGCGACGTAGCTGTCCCTGGCGTCGAGTCGGAAGGACGGCTTGACTTTTCCTTCGACCTGAAGCGCGGTCTGGAGGGCGGCTGGAGTTCGGTCGTCTGGGATTCCAACGGCTTTTCAAACCAGATCGAGTCCGCGTCCATAACGATAGTGAAGGACACGCCGCCGGAAGTGAAGCTCGTCTCGCCAGAGACGCTTGACCTCAAGCTTCCCGTGAACGGGAGTCTTCCGATCGAGTATGGCATAAAGGACGACTTCGGGCTTGCGAGGACTACGCTCGAGGCCTGCATAGGCGCAGGCGCATGGGAGGAGTACAAGCAGCTTGAGTCGGAGAAGTCGGGCGATGTCTCGTGGAGCGGCTCCCATGTGGTCTACTTCGTCTCGGGAGGATTCGACAACGCCGCCGTCGTGCGCTTTCGCATCAAGGTCGAGGACAACCTTCCGGCTGAACTCGGCGGCCCTGGCGTCGCCTATACGCCCGAAATCATGGTAACGCGTTCCGGCGCGAAGGACTCGAAGTCGCTCGGGCGGCAGTCGCTGGACGCGCAGATCGAGGGCGCGAAGAAGGACATGCAGAACATCCTCGACCACTTGAAACTCGCCAAGCGGTGTTTCGAGGGCTCGGTTGGCGGCTACGCAAATGCCGAGAAGAACTCCTGGCACCGCAACGAGGCGGAGAAGTCCAGTACGAAGGCGAAAGCCGAGGTGCAGAACGCGGAAGGGCTCCTTTCGGAGTTCATCGACGGGCTTCTCGACAGTCGTCTCGACACGGGCGCAGAGATGTTCAGGCCGGTCCTCGACAAGCACGTGACGCCGATACGACAGGGCGCGGAGGACGTGTTCCTGCTGTCTCGCTGGAACGAGAAAAGCAGCTCGTGCAAGACGCTTGCAAAGGATACGGAAGCGGCGATTAAGGCCTTCGAGGACGCAAAGCGCAAGTTCGACATCTTGACAAAGGCGGCCGAGGAACTCCAGAAGATGCAGGATCTCGCGGAAAGGGAGAAGGCGCTTGCCGAGCTTGCCGAGAAAAACGAGATAGACGCAAAGACGCTTGCCGAGGAGGAAAAGAAACTCGTAGATGACGCCAAGGACGCGATCAAGGACGACCTCGAGAAGAACCTCGACAAGCAGATCGAGAAGGCGAAGGAACTTTCCGAGAAGGGCAAGGAACTTGAGAAGAAGCAGGAAGAGATCGAGAAGAAGGCGGCAGATGCCGAGAAGAACGGCGACGACGCCGCAAAGAAGGCGGCGGCCGAGGAAGAGAAGAAGCTCGCGAAGGACATAGCCGACCTCGCGCGTGAAGCCGACAAGCTTACGAAGGACATCGAGAACCAGGCCGGCACTCAGGAAATGGACGATAAGAAGACTTCCGAGAGCGCCGAAAAGGCGACCGAGAGTGCAGAAAAGGCGGCAGAATCTGCGAAGGATGCCGCAGAGAAGATGGAGAAGGGCGACATGGAAGGGGCGAAGAGCGACACTCAAGATGTAAAGGACGCGCTCGCGCAGGCACAGCAGCAGCTCGACGAGGCGCAGCAGAAGATGGGCACCAAGAACGATGAGTTTGCGCAGAACGCAAACGATCTCAACGAGATGGTTAAATCGATGGAAGAAGCTGCGGAGGCCGCACAAGCCGCTGCCGAAGCCCAGGAGGCAGCAGAGGCCCAGCGCCAAGCCAATGGCGAAAACCAGCAAGGCGAAAACCAGCAGGGCGACCAATCGCAGGGCGAGAACCAACAAGGTGATAACCAACAGGGTGAAAACCAGGAAGGCGAAAGCCAGCAAGGTGAAAACCAGCAGGGTGAGAATCAGCAGGGAGAGAACCAGCAAGGCCAGCAACAGCAGGGCGAGAATCAGCAGGGTGACAACCAGCAGGGTCAGCAACAGCAGGGCGAGAACCAGCAAGGCGACCAACAGCAGGGTCAACAACAGGGTCAGCAACAGCAGGGTGACCAACAACAGGGTCAGCAACAGCAGGGTGACCAGCAGCAGGGTCAGCAACAGCAAGGCGACCAACAGCAACAGGGTCAGCAGCAACAACAAGGTCAGCAGCAGCAAGGCCAACAACAGCAACAAGGTCAGCAACAGCAGCAAGGTCAGCAACAGCAACAAGGTCAGCAACAACAGCAAGGCCCTCAGCAGCAGGCGATGCAAAATGCTGCGCAAAAGGCCAATGAGGCCGCGCAGAAGATGCAGAACCAGGCCAACGAGCAGGCTCGCCAGAACAACATGTCGATGGATCAATTCGAGAGCGATTCCTCCAGCAGCGAGTCGTCTTCTGAAAGTGGGGAGCACAAGGAAGGATCGAAGTCGAGCAAGGATGTGAAGCCGTCAAAGAATCCCGGCAAGGAGAAACCCGGAAAGCGGAATAAGAATGTCCAACACATCAATCCTGAAGACGAAGGCGACGACGAAGACTGGTTCAAGATGAAGAGCGAGTCTGGGACTGGTGCGGAAATCGATTCCCTTGACGACGTGCCCGCCGAATATCGTGGCCTCGTCCGCGACTATTTCAAGGCACTTAACGAAGGAGGCAAGAAATGACGAGACGTTATGCAACTTGTACATTTGCCGTGGCGTTCGGCGTTCTGTCGTTTGTTGCGGTGGCCGCGAAGGAGCCAGACAAAGTCGATGTTGCGATCGAGCACGGGCTCGAGTATCTGCTTGCCGTGCAGAAGGAGTCTGGTGCGTATCCTGGACAGCATGGCGACACCGTTGCCATTCCGGCGCTCGCGGCGATGGCATGCCTCGCGACTGGCCATGTCCCGGGCGACGCCAAGTACGGACGGCTCATAGAGCGATCACTTGACTATGTTCTCTCAAACCGCGACGAGGCCGGGTATTTCGGGAAGATCGGCAACGGCAAGATGTACGCCCACTCGATAGCGACGCTTTTACTTACCGAAGTCTCCGGCATGGTCTCGAAAGAGCGTCAGGCGCAGATCGACGAAGCTTTGCCCAAGGCGATCAAGGTGATTCTCGACGCGCAGAATGTCAAGAAGAGCAAGTACAACGACGGTGGTTGGCGTTACACGCCCGACACGTCCGAGTCCGACACGAGCTGCTCTGGCTGGGCTTTGATGGCGCTCAGATCTGCACGGCTCAACGGGGCGCAGGTCCCGAAAAGCGCGATTGAACGAGCCGTCCAGTACATGCACCGCCACCACCACAAGGAAAAGGGCTGCTTCGGCTACCAGAACGCCGACCAGAACGCCGTGACGCTCTCTGGTGCCGGCATTCTCTGCCTCGAACTCTGCGGCAAGCACGAGGACCCCGACTCCCTTAGCGCCGCGAAGTTCCTCATGTCCGTCTATCGCGAGAAGCTGCCGAACGAGGGCTATGCGTACTACGGGCTCTACTACGCCTCGCAAGGGCTATTCCAGATAGGCGGCGAGAACTGGAAGGAGTTCTCGGAATGGATGTACGATACGTATTTGCCTCGCCAGCGTTCAAGCGGCGCGTGGCCAGAGCATGGCGGAGAGAAGACGGAGCCGTATGCGACGGCGATGACTATCCTTGCGTTCGCGGTCCCGTTCCGCCAACTTCCCGTGTATCAGAGAGACGAGACGGTGGACGAATGATGACGCTTGGAAAGTTCATAACGTTTGAAGGTGGCGAGGGCTGCGGAAAGTCCACGCAGGTGCGGCGTCTCAAGGCAGCGCTGGAGCAGAAGGGCATGGAAGTCCTCCTTACGCGCGAGCCCGGCGGTACGCCGCTTGCGGAGCAAGTCCGTTTCCTTCTAAAGGACGAAACGGACGATCCGCCTTGCGACAGGGCGGAGCTTCTTCTTTTCCTCGCCGCGCGCGCTCAACTCGTTAGGAACGTCATCCGTCCCGCGCTTGAAGCAGGAACGTGGGTTATTTCCGACCGGTTCAGCGATTCGACTCTCGCATATCAGGGGTATGGTCGTGGGCTTCCGCGTGACATTATCCGTGAGGCAAACGATTTTGCCTGCGAGGGGCTGAAGCCCGACAGGACTATTCTTCTCGACGTCGACCCCGCGACGGCGCGTGAGCGCATGCGCGGGCGCGAGGCGTCGACGAACACGACGGCAGACCGCATAGAACGCGCGGGCGACGATTTCCATTCGCGTCTCAGGAAGGGTTTTCTCGAAATGGCTGCGGCGGAACCGTCGCGGATCGCGACGATTGATGCGTCTGGAACCGAAGACGAAGTCTGGGAGAGGGTATGGAAGTCGCTGACGCCTATGCTCTGATCTCCCACGCGATTGACACCGGGCATGCGGCGCATGGATATCTCGTGTGCGGCGACTTGCGCGACCAATGCGACGCGCTGACCGAGCGGCTTCTCAGAAAGCTCTTTCCGAACGAGCTCGCGCAGGTCGAGTCGAGATGCCATCCCGACATTGCGTGGCTCGAGCCCGAGGGAAAGTCTCGCACCATCCATGTGAAGTCGATGCGCGAGCGCATAGTGGAGCCCATGTCCGCGACGGCGTTCTCGGGCGGCTGGAAGGTCGGCGTCGTAGTCGGTGCGGACAGGATGGAGACCGAGGCCGCGAACTCGTTTCTAAAGACTCTCGAGGAGCCGCCGCCGAAGACGCTCTTTCTCCTTTTGACCGACCAGCCGGACGCGATGCTTCCGACGATTGTCTCGCGCTCGCAGCGCATCGACCTTCCGCTTTCGGAGGGCGTTCTCGAGGGCGACGCATTCGACGCGATAGAGGAGGTGTTCTCCTCGCGCGGCGTTTCTGGCATATTCGAGAAGGCGCAGGCTGGGAAGCGGCTTGCCGAAGTGTTGGCAGAGGTGAAGGACGAGTCCGAGCCAGAGGACGTTGCGCTTGCGCGAAAGGCGTTTTACAAGACGATTATGAAGTTTGTCCGCGGCTGGATGGTGAAGGGCGAGCTTCCGCGCCAGCAGGCGTTCAAGAACGTCGCGGCGGTAGAGGACGCGTTTCGCCAGAGCGAGCGTTATCTTACCGACGACGCGGTGCTTGTCAATCTTACCGATCGGCTCGTGTGGCCTGCTTGAAAGGAATTGCAAAATGAGGCTTTCCCTTTCTACAAACTGGTGCAACCGCAGGATTGACGACGGGCGCGAAATCGCCGAGAAGGCGCTTGAGCTCGGTTTCGAGGAACTTGAGCTTGGTTTCCACACGACGGCGCAGCAGGTCGCCGGCTTCAAGGCGATGCTGGGCAAGATTCCCGTCGGGAGCGTCCATGCGTTCTGCCCCGTTCCGCTCTCTGCGCCGCATGGATATCCAGAGCTATACCAGCTTGCGACGCTTGACGAGGAAGGGCGCAAGATGGCCGTTCTTCAGGTGACGAGGAACATCGACTTTGCCGCCGAGATGGGCGCCGCCACCGTGGTTCTTCACGCTGGGCGCGTCGCGTTTGACCGCATCTTCGACCGCATTGACTCTGGGACTCTTCGCGACGTACTCAAGGAGAACAAGGGCGACGTCAAGGCCGCGCCGTACGTGAAACTGCTCGCACGCGCGTCGAAGCGCCGCGTGAAGCGCGGCGAGCGGCTTTTGGACGTGTTTGTGAAGACGCTTTCCGATCTTGTGCCGCGTCTTGTCGAGAAGGGCGTAACGCTCGCTCTCGAGAATCTTCCGTACTACGAGGGATTTCCTGCGGAATGGGAGCTTCCGAAGATCGTCAGCGAGTTCAAGGGAGCGCCGATCCGCGGCTGGTTTGACACCGGGCATGATCGTGTGCGCGAGATGCACGGCTGGCGCGGCGAGGTGAAGATTTCCGAGCTTGGTGAATATGCGCGGACATTTTTCGCGGGGATGCATCTCAACGATGTCGTGGATTTTAACGACGACCATTTTGCGCCGGGCGACGGGAAGGTTGACTTTGCCGCGCTCAAGGAGTTTGCGGAAAATGTTCGCCATGTCGTCTTCGAGCCGTCGCAGGAGGTCTCTGAAGAATCCCTCCGCCGCTCCGTCGCCCACATCCGCTCGCTCTGGTGCAAGTGAAGCTATTGCTTCGCGTTTGATGGTGGTTTTCTGTTGGTGCTTTGTGCTGGTTTGCCTTCCAGTGTGCGGCTTGCTTCGCCGCAACGGTGCTCGCCCGCGAGAAATGGCCGATTCGCGCGTCCTTGCGACCGCTCGACGTATACATATACGTCTTCGGGTCGCAGTCCTGCGCGACTCGTCTCATTTTCGCAGGTTCCGCCCCGCTGGCGGCGGCGAAGCAAGCCGCGCAGTGCACCCTCGGGAGCTGGGCTAACGGCGCATGTGTTCGTCGCTCCCTTCGGGGAAAAGCTCGGCTCCTCCCGCGCGCTGCATCCAGCGTCCGCAGCGCGATACTTCGTCGCCGGAATACCGGCTCCTCGTCTCGCTCGCGTCCGCTGGCGCATCACGCGAACCGTCGTCTCGCTGTTCCCCTGCGCACCCCTCTAGCGACCGCTTGCGCGGCTCACTTCGTTCGGGGGATACCGCTCCTCACACATGCGCCGTTAGCCCGACCTTCCGCTATGGCGCGTTTTTCTTCGTAGCATCTGCGCTCGCCGACGTCCCGTCGACTCGCTTAACCTTATCCCCAACAAAACCGCCGCGTTCACGCAGTCCACTAACTGGGAGAGCACCACGCTAGCGCCCGCTTGCGCGGCTCGGCCTACGGCCTCGGTGGATATGCCATCTTGGCGGCGTTTTGAATTTGGTATCTAAATTTTTACGATTTAAGATTAGATTTAAGATTCGTTTGGTAAAATGGTTGTGAACTCGGCGATGGACACTAAAAGTCTTAGCCGTGTAGAACATGTAGAACGGGTGGATTGATGGAAGGAGTTTGCATTTTAGCCAAGTTGCCGACAGTATAAATGATATAATATCTGGAATATGAAGCTGGGCAGATGTAGAGAAAGCAGCAAGCGCGGACGAAGAAAGGAGAAGTAGATAATGCCGTATGACGATCCAAGTCTGAAGCAATTTGAGAAACGCGCCGAGAATTGGGCTATTGCAATCGGCTTGCAGAAAGTTGACGGTCTTACGCCGTCCAAGCATCTTATCTCGGTCGCCAAGAAACACATAGAGGGCAAGATATCGAGCGATAAGGCCGTTCAACTTGTCGATCGGTATTATGAGACGAAGACAGGGCACGACGCGCCAGAGGACAAGAAGGAGGCGGATCGCGTCTCGGCTCGCATCAACCAGATTATCGAAGAGGACGGATTTTATCTCTCGCCCACGTATTTGACAGGCTTGCACGGCCTTATCTTCGAGGGCGTGTTCCCTCATGCCGGCTTTGTCCGCGAAGTCAATCTCAAGAGGGAAATCGTCAGTCACTTCGCGAGGTTTATCGCCGGAATATGGCAGATTCATCCCTTCCGCGAGGGCAATACGCGCACGGTAGCCGTCTTCGCAATAAAGTATCTGCGGTCGATGAGAATCGCCGCGACAAACGAGATATTCGCGGAGAATTCCTGGTATTTCCGCAATGCGCTCGTCAGGGCGAACTATGACAATCCGCTTAAGGGGATCGCCCGTGACTTTGAGCCGCTGGAACGCTTCTTCGGCAACCTCATTCTTGGCGAGCAAAACGAACTGAAAAGCCGGTATCTGCTTGTGGGGCTGACCGAGGAGGGCAAGCGCAAGCTTCGTGAGCTCAGCGAAGGCAAGGCCGGACATGATGTGCCGAAGGGCGGTCAGAAAAAAGCGGTCAGAAAAAAGCGGTCAGAAAAAAGCGGTCAGAAAACGGTTGATAAGTTGTTATCGTTGCTCAAGGCTAATCCGCGTCTTACGCAGGAGGGAATGGTTAATGCGTTGATGGTGACGCGTAGCACAATCCAGAAGCATCTTGCAAATCTTAAGTCCGCCGGTCGTATCCGTCGCGTCGGCCCCGACAAGGGCGGACATTGGGAAGTTTTGATCTGACTGTCTGACTATTTCCGCGAGTTGTTGTTGGCGGCGTCCGAAGGCTCCTCCTCGGGGAGCCCTCGGCGAATACGCCGAATCCCCTCGCTCGGACCTTCGCTCCGCCGCCTAAAGTCTCATTTCTCCGCCGCAAAAATTTTTTACGATTTAAGATTAGATTTAAGATTCGTTTGGTAAAATGGTTGTGAACTCGGCGACGGACACTAAAAGTTTTAGCCGTGTAGCCACCTTCGCCAAGGCTACGGCGGCTGAGGAACATGTAGAACGGGTAGATTTATGGAAGAAAGTCGAAAGGTTTATGGCTGGCTGGTCCGCGACAGAAATGCCGCGGTAGGGTGTTCGTCCATATGGACTGGCACCAGGGGCGGAGAAAACTACTGTGGTAATTTACTGTGGCAATCAAGTCTGACCCTGTTGTTTCTCTGTTGTTTCTGTTGTTTCCCGGCGGACAAGTCGGCGGACAAGTACGAAATTGGTGGAGAAGGTGTGGCGCATGACTCCCGAGGCCGTAGGCCGCGCCACGCCGAGCCGATCGTCGCGGGTGAGGCACAGAGGCCGGAGAGCTGATGGTCGCGGACGCGGAGGGTGTGTTTCGGCGGCATGCGAAGCGACGTAACCGCCGCTTGTCGGTGGCTCGTGCAATTGCACGAGCCAACCCGAAGCGAAAGCGAGGGCGTGTGAAAAAGACGGAAGCGACCCGATTTTGACGCGCCGCCATTTTGCCGAGAGGCTCGACGGCATGGGCAAAATGTAAAAGGCCGCAAAATCGATGTCGCCACCGGCTTTTCCACCGGAGCTTTGACGCGTATTCGCGGCAAAGCTAGCGAGCCCTAAGCCGAACAGCACCCGAAGCGGGAGCAGCCATGCCATGCGACAATATGGTATAATACGCGGCATGAAAAAAGCGCAAAACGTTGTTGAGAAAGTCCTTTCTGCACACCTCGTCGAAGGTGATCCCGCGAAGGATCCCGAGCTCGGCATCCGCATCGATCAGACGCTGACGCAGGACGCGACTGGCACAATGGCCTACCTCCAGTTCGAGTCGATGGACGTGCCGCGCGTCAAGACCGACCTCTCCGTAAGCTACGTCGACCACAACACCGTCCAGATCGGCTTCGAGAACGCCGACGACCACGACTTCCTCCAGTCGATCGCCAAGAAGTACGGCATCGTCTACTCCAAGTGCGGCAACGGCATCTGCCACCAGCTCCACCTCGAACGCTTCGGCAAGCCCGGAACGACGCTCCTTGGCTCCGACTCCCACACCCCGACCGGCGGCGGTATCGGCCAGATCGCAATCGGCGCTGGCGGCATCGATATCGCCGTCGCGATGGCCGGCGGCGCTTTCCACATCCCGACCCCCAAGGTGCGCGCAATCGTCCTCAAGGGCAAACTTAAGAAGGGCGTCTCCGCGAAAGACGTGATCCTCAAGGTGCTCGAGAAGTACGGCACCAAGGGCAACGTCGGCTGGATCTTCGAGTACACTGGCCCTGGCGTCGCCACGCTCGATGTCCCCTCGCGCGCGACGATTACCAACATGGGCGCTGAGCTCGGCGTCACGACAAGCGTCTTCCCGTCCGACGCGGTGACGAAGCAGTTCCTCGCCGCGCAGGGCCGCGCGAAGGATTTCGTCAAGATCGTCGCCGACAAGGGCGCGAAGTACGACGACATGTTCGTCGTCGATCTCGCGAAGGTCGAGCCGATGATGGCGGCTCCCCACAGCCCCGGCAACATCGTGACCGTGAAGTCGATGAAGGGCACAAAGGTCAACCAGATAATGATTGGCTCGTGCACCAACTCGTCCTATCGCGACATCAGGACCGTCGCATTGTATCTCAAGGGCAAGCACGTCGCGGACGACGTTGAGGTCGGCATTGCGTGCGGCTCTCGCCAGGTCATCAACATGCTCGCCAAGGACGGCTCGCTTGCGATTCTCCACTCCGCCGGCTGCCGTATGCTCGAGAACGCGTGCGGGTTCTGCATCGGCGCGCACATGAGTCCGAGGACTGGCGCGGTGTCGCTTAGGACGAACAACCGCAACTTCGAGGGCCGCTCGGGTACGAAGTCAGCGCAGGTCTACCTCGTCTCGCCCGAGACCGCGGCCGCGTCTGCGCTCACTGGCAAGGTCGAGCTCCCGACGAAGAAGCCGGTTGCCGCGGTGCCGAGCCCGAAGAAGTTCCCGATAGACGATTCGATGTTCCTCTATCGCGCGACCGCCGGAAAGGGCGTGAAGGGCGCTGAGATCGTGCGCGGGCCGAACATCGCGCCAGTCCCGAAGGGCATGCCCCTTGCAAAGGACCTGAAGGCCGTCGCCGCGATCAAGGTCGGCGACAAGATCACGACCGACCACATCATGCCGGCGGGCGCGCGCCTCAAGTTCCGCTCGAACATCCCCGAGTACGCGAAGTTCGTCTTCGAGCCGTGCGACCCCAAGTTCCACGACAAGTGCCTCGCGAACAAGGAGAAGGGCCTCGCGAATGTCATCGTCGCGGGTGAGAGCTACGGCCAGGGCTCGAGCCGCGAGCATGCGGCCCTCTGCCCCATGTATCTCGGAGTCAAGGCCGTAATCGCGAAGTCCATAGAGCGCATCCACCGCGCGAACCTCGTCAACTTTGGCATTGTGCCGTTTCTCTTCGAGAATCCGAAGGACTACGACAAGCTTGCGGCGGGCGATCGGCTCGAGCTAAAGGGCATCCGCGCTGCGGTCGAGGGCGATGGAGTCCTTGAAGTGAAGGGCCCGAAGGGGACTTTCCGCGTCAAGACGGCGCTTTCGGACCGGGAGAAGCATCTTCTTCTCTGCGGCGGTCTTCTTGCTAGTCTGTAAAAAATATTGTATAATTACCGCCATGAGAAACATTATCCTTGCGTTTGCCGTCGCGTGTGTGGCGGCTGGGTGTGCCACGAAGCAGGTCGAGCGGACCAGCTTCCGCTTCATGCACTGGAGCGTCAGCCACTTCAGCGAAGGCGGCTACTCCGTTGCCTCCATTCCCGATTCCAATGGGAAGGCGATGGCGGCCAAGTACGTCAAGTTCCTCGATTCCGTCGATGCCGACGTGGTTGGCATCTCGCAATACAACGAGGACTTCACCACCAACGGCTCGATGAAGGCGTCCACCGCGCTGTTCGGCGGGTATGAGAAGGCGATTGGCCCCGCGAAGGGCGATATCTGCAACGCCATCTTCTTCAAATCCGGCAAGGCGACGAAGATCGAGGAGAAGACCGTGTTCTTCGAGCGCCATTTCGAGGATACGTACTACAAGGCGGTCAAGCTGAACGTCTCGGGGGTGCCGATCTGGTTCGTGCAGACCCATCTTGACAGCAACACCTACCTGTCTGGTCACGGCAAGGACCGCGAGGAGCAGATGAAGAAGATCATCTCCGATTTCCGCGACGAGCCCTATGTCGTCATCGCCGGCGATTTCCGCGTGGGCGTGCGCATCCCCGGCAAGCGGTGTTTCCCCGCTCCCGAGGAATACAAGGTGTTTGAAAAGGCCGGCTACGAGCTCGCCAACCTGTTCGGCACCGGAACTTATCCCCTTGAAAGCCCGCTCCAGCCGATCGACAACATTATCATGAAGGGCTTGGAGATTTCCGAGGTGAGGTTCCTCGAGGGTGGTCGGCTCAGCGACCATCTAGCGATTTCCTGCAAACTGACCGTCTACGGCCAGAAATGAGAAGCAAGACTGCCATACTTCTTGCAGCGGCCGCGTCCTGCCTGTGCTTTGACGCGGTTGCCGAGCGCCAGCCGATCGACAGGTATCAGTCGATCATAGACCGCCAGATGTTCGGGCAGCCGCCCCCCAACTTCGATCCTACGAAACCGCCGTCCCAGGTGCAAAAGGGCTCTGGCGACGAAAAGGAGCTTACGCGCGAGCAGGAGGCGATAAAGAGCGCGATTCACTTCAGTGCGATAAACGTCACTCCTGCCGGTGACGTCGCCGTCGGGTTTACCGACAATTCCGATTCGAAGATGCCCATCCACTACTATCTAAAGGTTGGAGAGGAGCGGAACGGATGGAAGGTTCTTGAAGCCGATCCTGTAAAGGCGACGATGAAGGTCGCCAAGGGCGACATCGAGGTCGCCCTTGATCTCGGCGCGAATTCCGCCAAGGGCGGCGGCTCTACCGCCCGTGCTGGCGTAAATGCCGCGCCTGCTTTTGCTACAGCCAACCGTCGTACAGGACTTCTCGGCGGCAGGCGTTCTTCCGCGGATGGCGAGCAGCCAAGACCGGGCATGATAGGCGCGTCTCTCAGGGAACGCCGCGCGGCGAGGGAGCTGGCGCGTCAGGAGGAGGCGGCGAAGGAAAAAGAACTTGAGGCCAAGCGTCAGGCCGAGGCCGCCGAGAAAGAGAAGGAGCGCGAAGCTCAGCGCCAGGCCGAGAAGGAAGAGCAGCGTCGTGAACTCCAGCTTCTCAAGGACGAACTGAGGGCCCAGCGCGAAGCCGTCGAGCGCGCGCGTGCCGAGCGCGAAGCCGCGCGCAGCAACGAAAATGCAGAAGACGAAAATTGAGCAGTTTTACGCCGAGCTCCGCTCGACGGGATCGTATTCCACTCCTCCCGAGCGGCGCCGTGCGAAGCGTGTTCGTCCGTCCGCTTGGAATACCTTCCGATATACTCTTGGCGTCACGAAGGTATTTCCCTACTGCGCGGTGACCGAGCCGTTTGGACTCCTCACTACGGAGAAATGGGCTGGGGCGTGCTTCTCTTCCGTCACGACTGCCGAGAAGCTCGGGCTTAGCGTGATCATAGAGGGCTTCAGTGCCCGCCAGAAGCACGACGGACCAGTCGTCTATCTCTGCAACCACATGTCGACGACAGAGACGATTCTCCTTATGCCGGTGCTTCTCGCGTTCGGACCGTTCAGCTATGTGGCGAAGGCATCTCTCGCCCATCTGCCTTTTCTCACGAAGGCGGCCGAGCACATGCGAATGGTCCCAGTAGGGCGCAAGTCGCCGCGGGAGGACCTGATGACCGTCCTCAACGTCGGCACTGAGCGCATCAAGGGCGGCGACAGCTTCCTCATCTTCCCGCAGGGGACGCGCCAGGAGGTTTTCAGTCGCAAGGTGTACTCGTCGATTGGCGCGAAGCTTGCCGAGAAGGCGGGCTGTCCCGTTGTCCCGATAGTCGTCGACACTCGCTGCCAGCTCACGCGCGAGAAGGGGATTCTCCGCAAGGTCTTCAAGGACTTCGGCCCATTTGACCCGGCGCACGATATCCGCGTCGCCTGCGGCCCTGTCATTCCCAACGCGAAGTCGCGCGTCATGCACGAGGCCGCGTTCGACTGGATGGCGTCGAAGCTCGACGAATGGGGCCTCCCGACCGAGCGCTGACGTGCATTGATTTTCATGGCCGAATTTGGGATAATTGTCGCCATGGACTTGTAAATTGTGGAACGTCTAATGAGGGAGAAAAAATGTCGATGATGGAAGAGGCGCTTGCGAGCGCGACTGACACGAAGGTGTGCGTGGTGGGACCCGGTTCGGCGGACGGTTCGGCGGCGATGTTCCGCGACCTGTTTCCGACGGCGGGGAAAGTGCTCGTGGTCGAAGACCCACGCACGAAGTCCGTAGCCGGCGACAATGTCGTTTCACGTCTCAAGGCATCTGGCGTCGAGGTTTCCGAATACGTGATGAATCCCGACGGGTCGGACTTCCATGCCACGTACGCGAAGGTCGAGGAAGTGCGCGAGGCGATAAGAGGGGAACGGGTAACGGGGAACGGGGAACGGGTGATGGGGAACGGGGAACGGGTGGTTGTCCCAGTGGCCGTTGGGTCGGGGACGATCAACGATCTCGTCAAGCGTGCGAGCGATGAGCTTGGGCTGCGGTACATGGTCGTCGGTACGGCGGCGTCAATGGATGGCTACACGTCCTATGGCGCGGCAATCACCAAGGACGGCATGAAGCAGACGCTTTCGTGCAGGGCGCCGCTCGGCTGCATTGTCGATAGCGCAGTCGCCGCGTCCGCGCCACGAGAGATGACGGCGAGCGGATACGCCGACCTCATCGCCAAGATTCCGGCGGGAGCGGACTGGATGCTTGCCGACGCAATAGGGTCCGAGGCGATTCACCCGCTCGCATGGCGGCTCGTGCAGGAACCGCTAAGGGCGGCGATTTCCAATCCGTCAGGGTGCGCGTCGGGCGACGAGCGCGAAGTCAGGAAGCTCTGCGAAGGCCTTGTCATGAGTGGCTTCGCGATGCAGGCGATGGGATCTTCACGGCCGGCGAGCGGCACGGAACACCAGGTCTCGCATTATTGGGACATGGAAGACCTTTCCTTCGGCGGGCGGCCCGTCTCGCACGGCTTCAAGGTGGGAATCGGCACGCTCTTCTCCACGAAGACGCTGGAGTTCCTTCTCCGCCACGACCTTTCGACGCTCGACGTGGATAAGGCGGTCGCGTCGTGGCCGACGACGTTTGACGCGCTGAAGGCGACATTCCCTGCCGTCTACGGCGACCGTCCGGCTCACATCCGCCGCGCCGAGGACGAGATGGCAAAGAAGTATACGACGCCTGACAAAATTCGTGAGGAGCTTTCGACGTTCAAGCGTGTCTGGCCGGAACTTTCGGAACGCATCCGGGCGCAGATCATGCCGTTTGACGAGGTGAGGGAGAATCTGCGTCTTGCGGGCGCTCCCTACGAACCGGAACAGATCGGCGTGACGCGGGCGAGATTCCGCGACACGAGCCGTGGCATTCCCTATATGCGAAACCGCTATTTCGGACTCGACCTCGTGACGCGGCTCGGTCTTCTGGACGAACTGCTGGATGATCTTTTTGGCCCTGGAGGGATTTGGTTCCCGATGCCGCCGGAATCGGCGTTGACATCGTCGCCATCGCAAACATGTAAGTAAAACCGAGATAAGGATAAGGAAAGCTATGAAACACATCCTATTATGCACCTTGCTTGTGGTAGTCGCCGCCGCGACGATGGAATGTCCTGGAGCGGTTCCAGAGGACGCGTCAGGCAAGTTCTGGACTCAGGACAACGGCGGTGGCGACCTCGGTCCGCTCGTCCAGGCCCACCGCGGCAGTCGCGGCGAGTATCAGGACAACGCCGCCGGCGGCTTCGCCTGGTGCCTCAGGAAAGGCATCCGCGGCTTTGAGGTGGACATCCGATTCACCCGAGACCACCGGCTCGTCATAATGCACGACACGCGCATGGAGCGCACCACCGACGGGACGGGCGTAGTCGAGCAGCTTTCCTTCGACGAGTTCCGCGCTGCATGCCTCAGGGCGTGCCCTGAGCCGCCGCCGACCTTGGAGGAGATCCTTGCCCCGCTCGCCGGCCGGGACGACGTCTTCATCGAACTTGAGATGAAGGCGTATCCAAGCGAGTTCTACACCGACGCCGTCCTGCGCGAGTACTGCCGCAAGCTGAACGACGTGACGAAGGCGATGATGAAGAAGGGCACATACGCATTCACCTGCTTCAACAAGAAGACGCTCGAGACCATGCGCGACGTGGACGCCGATGCTCCGCTTGGGCTTATCATGGGGAAAGCCTCCGACGACGACTTTGCCTTTGCCGAGAGAATTGGTTGCATCAGCATCGCGCCAATGCTCAAGTCTACGAGCGCCG
The DNA here is from genome assembly GCA_902801025.1 of uncultured bacterium. Lineage (GTDB taxonomy): Bacteria > Verrucomicrobiota > Kiritimatiellia > RFP12 > UBA1067 > UBA1067. Next base: position 82,811 of record CADCGZ010000028.1, read on the forward strand.
AGGATGTGCGCCGAGCCCACAAGGCGGGGATTACGGTCTGTCTCTGGATGGTGCAGAACGCCGCGGACTACGCCAAGGCGAAGGCGCTCGGCGCCAATCGCGTGACGAGCGACTACCCCCATCTTCTCGCTGAGATGCTTGCGGGCAGGCGCAAGAAGGTCGTCGCAATGGATCTCGACGGCACCCTGAGCCAGCACAAGACTCCTGTCCCCTGGCGCAACCTGAAGGCGGTAGAGGCGCTCCGCAAGGCCGGCTACGAGCTGGTGATGGTCGGCGGCGGCAACACCGAGCGCATCTACCGTCAGATGTGCGAGTTCCCGATCGAGATTCTCGGCAACTACGGCATGGAGCATTCCGTCGTAACCAACGGCCAGTTCAGGATCGTCGAGGCCACCACCAACGAGGTGGACCGCGCGCGGTTCCTCGCAGAGACCGGGAAGCTGCGCGAGAAGTACGGCTACACGAAGTACGTCGGCGACCCGCTCCAGTTCCACGCCTCGGGAATGGTGACGTTCGGCCTTCTTGGCACGAAGCCGTCGGCGGAGGAGAAGCTCGCATTCGACCCGGACAAGCGCAGACGCCGCGCGATGTTCGCGGATGTCGTGGCGGCGTTTCCCGACTGTGCGGTATTCATCGGCGGCACGACGTCGTTCGACCTCGCCGCGAAGAAGTTCAACAAGTACGACGCCACCGTGAAGTGGGCCAGGGAGCGCGGGTGTGGCCCCGAGGACATTGTCTTCATCGGCGACGACTTCAACGACGGCGGCAACGACAGCCACGCGCGAATTGGCGGGCTCGACCGCATCGTCATCGCCGACTACCGCAATTTCGCAGACGCTGTCGGCGTTCTCGTCGAGAAGTGGAAGTGAGCGTAAATGGCATTTGACGTCAGAAAGAAGAAGGCGTTCGTCTGCGACCTGGACGGGACGCTCTTCATGGGTCCGAACCCGATCGTTCCGGCTGTCGATTTCGTGATACGCAATACGAATTCAGGACGGTTCAAGTTCTTCTACCTCACCAACAACACCTCCAAGTGTCCCGAGGAATACATGAAGAAGATCGCCGGCGCGGAGATACCGGTCGTGGAGAGCCAGATACTGACGCCGCTTATCACGCTCGAGGCGTACATCCGCGAGAAGGGCTACAGGTCCGTCTATCTCATTGCGAGCGAAAAGGTCAAGGCGCACATGGCGGAACGACTTTCGGACGTGGGCGTGTCGCTTGACTACGACCCCGAGCGCAACGAGCTGATTGCGCTTACATACGACAAGGAACTGACCTACGACAAGCTCGCCAAGGCGACGGGGCTATGGAACATGCGGAACTGCCCGCCGTCGCCGATGTGCCCGATTCGGACGGAGAACCAGACGCCCGTCGATTTCGTGGCGACCCACCCCGACAACTGCTGTCCGTCGGAGAGGGGCCCTATCCCCGACATCGGCGGCATGATGAAGTTCCTCGAGATTACGAACGGCATGAAGCCGAGCCACGTGTTCGGGAAGCCCTCGCCCACGCTCCTTGCGCCTGTCCTGGCCGAGTTCGCGAAGGAGGAGGTGGCAGTCGTCGGGGACAGGCTTTATACGGACAAGGCGATAGCCGACAACGCGGGAGTGGATTTCGTCTGCGTCCTTTCCGGCGAGACCACGAGGGACGATCTCGCCAAGTACGGGGGGACTCCACCCGCCATTGTGGTGGAGACGTTTGACCAAGTTGACGGATGATAGAGGATGGTCGTTTGAAAAAAGAGAGGAGTGAAAGCGATGACAGTCGAGGAATCTAAGGCATTCAAGAAGGCGCAGTGGCGGTTCATTGTCTGCAGCATGGTGGCCTATGCGTTCTTTTACATAACGCGCAAGAACCTTTCCATGGCGCAGCCGCTGATGATCGAAGAGGGCGTGATCACC
>CADCGZ010000029.1 GCA_902801025.1 uncultured bacterium
CCGCCGCCGAATATTACGACGCGCCCCTTCTCGAAATGTCTGAGAGCGCGGCGCTGGATGAAGGGCTCTGCAAGCTTCGGCATCTCGATCGCCGTCATCACGCGCGTCGGCACACCGATAGACTCAAGCGCGTTCATCATCGCAAGTGCGTTGATGATAGTCGCGAGCATGCCCATCGAGTCGCCGGTGACGCGGTTGACGCCCTTCCCCGCGCCAGTGAGCCCGCGGAAGATGTTGCCGCCGCCAAGAACAATGCCGACTTCCACTCCCATCGCGTGGATTTTCTTGATGCGTTCGGCCATAAAAGCAAGATTCTTCGGGTCGATGCACTCGCCCGTAGACTTGTTGCCGAGCACCTCGCCGGAAAGCTTAAGGAGAATCCGGCGATACTTGACTTTGCAAGAAGATTTCTTCACGCCGTAAAGTATAGCAAAAATCCACTCGCTCGGCAATAGAAGCGCGAAGGCAAAAATCAGGTGGGGCTACGCCTTCTTCATCTGGGGGAAGAGGACGACGTCGCGGATCGAGTCAGTTCCAGTGAGGAACATGACAAGACGGTCGACGCCGAAGCCGAGCCCGCCAGTCGGGGGCATGCCGCACTCCAAGGCCGAGATAAAGTCCTCGTCGATCTTCTCCGTGTCCTCGCCAGCCTGGTTCTCGAGCGCCTTGCGCTGCTCCAGCGGGTCGTTCTGCTCGGTGTACCCAGGGCAAAGCTCGCGACCGGCGACTACAAACTCGAAGACATCTACGAGCGACGGATCGTCTTTGCACGCCTTGGCAAGCGGAACGAACTCATGCGGGATCCTGGTCACGAAAGTCGGCTGCATGAGGTTCCGCTCGATGAGCTTGTCGTAGACCTCGTGCGTGAGCATCAGCTCGGTCGTAACGCCGTCGAGCTCGAGGTTGGTGTCCGTCTCGCGCCCCTTCGCCTTTGCCTTCTCAAGCTGCGTAGGGAAATCAAGCTCAAACCAATCGTCGCCCATGAGCTCCTTGACGAGATCCTTGTAGGCGACGCGGCGGTAAGGCGGATTGAAGTCGATGACATCGCCCTTGTCGCCGTAGGCAACCTTGCGAGTGCCGATGACCTTGTCGCAGAGGTGCGGAAGGAGCCCTTCCATAATCGCCTCCATAGACGTGCGGTCGCCATATGCCTCGTAGATCTCGCACACGGTGAACTCGGGGTTGTGCGTGCGGTCGATGCCCTCGTTGCGGAAATCCTTGCCAAGCTCGAACACCTTGTTCATGCCACCGACGAGAAGACGCTTGAGGTAAAGCTCAGGCGCGATGCGCATGACGCAGTCCTTGTCGAGCGCGTTGAAGTGCGAGAAGAACGGCTTTGCGGCCGCGCCGCCCGCCTGGTCCTGGAGAATCGGGGTTTCGACCTCGACAAAGCCCTTGTCCCAGAGGTACTTCCTGATTTCCATGATGAGCCGCGAGCGCGTGAAAAAGCGCTGGCGCGACTCGTCGTTCGTCATGAGGTCGACATAGCGGCGGCGATAGCACTCCTCCTGGTCGGCGAGTCCGTGGAACTTCTCCGGCGGCTGCTCGAGCGCCTTGGCGAGCATCGTCCACTCCTTGACGACGACGGACTTCTCGCCCTTCTGCGTCGTGAAGAGAACACCCTCCGCGCCAATGATGTCGCCGAGGTTGAGCTGCTTGAATGCCGCAAACGCAGTCTCGGAAAGCTCGTCGCGCTTGAAGATGAGCTGGAAGCGGTCCGTGCCGTCGTTCATGGTGCAGAAGTTCATCTTGCCCATGCGGCGGATCATGAGAAGCCTCCCCGCGACTCGGACACCCTTCCCCTCCTCGAAGGTTTCGCGCGCGACCTTGAGGTCAACGTGGTCGTACTTGCAGCCGTAGGGCTCGTAGCCCATTTCCTTCAGCGTCTGCATCGAAGCGAGGCGCTGCTCGCGATACTCATTATTCTCTGCCATGTCTTTATCGTGTCTTCATGTCGAACTTAGCCAATCATTCCGCCGTTGACGGAGATGATCTGGCCGGTGACATAAGCCGCCTCGTCGCCAGCGAGCCACGCAACCGCCTTGGCGATGTCCTCGGCCGTGCCAAAGCGCTTGAGCGGGATCGTGTCCATGTATGCCTTCTTCACGTCGTCGGGAAGGACGTCGGTCATCTTCGACTGGATGAAACCGGGCGCGACGGCGTTGCAACGGATATTGCGGCTGCCAAGTTCCTTCGCAGTCGTCTTGGTGAGCGCAATGACGCCGCCCTTCGAGGCCGTGTAGTTCGCCTGCCCCGCATTGCCCATGATGCCGACAACGGAGGCGATATTGATGATCGAGCCGCCGAGCTGAGTGCCGTCCTCGGCCTTGTTCTTCATCATCGGGCGCGAGACGGCGCGGGTGAAGAGGAACGTGCCCTTCAAGTTGACGTTGAGGACAGCGTCCCAGTCCTCGTCGGACATGCGCATGAGAAGCCCGTCCTTCGTGATGCCGGCGTTGTTGACCATGATGTCGACCTTGCCGAAGTCCGCGATGACCTGCTTCACGCACGCATCGACCTCGGCCGAGACCGCAACATTGACGCCGTAGCCCTTGGCCTTGACGCCAAGCGCCTCAAGCGCCGCGACCGTCTCGGCGCACCACTCTTCCTTGAGATCGCAGATTGCGACATCTGCGCCGCATTCGGCGAGCTTCTTTGCGATGGCCGCGCCGATTCCGCGAGCAGCGCCAGTGACGATTGCGACTTTGCCCTTGAGGTTGTTCATAGTAGGTATCAGTTAGTAGTTGGTGGTTAGCAATTTTTTAACTCCGATTAATCCGAAATCTCCGCTAACGCTCCGATCTTTGGGGCCTGGGGTGAAACCCAAGTCTTAGACAGTCTTCCCGATCTGAAACAGCGAAGCTGCGAAGCGGTAGCGAGAGCCAAAATCATCGGAGTTTTCCTTTGGCAGATAAGGGTTAGGCGAGCGCGGCGACGATCGCGTCGAGCGACGCGAGGTCGGCGACGTTCGTCGTGGCGAGCGCAGGATCGATCTTCTTCACGAGCCCGGAGAGCACCTTGCCAGGGCCGAACTCGACGAACGAGTCGCAGCCGAGTGCCTTTGCCGCCTCGACATCCGCCGCCCAGTTCGTCGTGCCAGTCACCTGCTCGAGCATCGTCGCCTTGATCTCGCCAGGATCCGACGAATGGGGCTTGCCCGTAACATTGGAAAGCACAGGGAACTTCGGCGCGGAAAAGGCGATACCATCGAGGATGGGGGCGAGCTTCTCGCGCGCCGGCTGCATGAACTTCGAGTGGAAGCCGCCGGCAGTCGCAAGCGGAATCGCACGCTTGATACCAAGTTCCTTGGCGACCGTAGCGGCCGCGGCAATCGCGTCCTTCGAACCGGAGAGAACCTGCTGCGCGGCGGAATTTATGTTGGCGACCGTGCAACCAGTCTTTTCACAGAGCGCATTCAGCTGTTCTGGCGTCGCGCCGACGATGGCAATCATGCCCGAAGGCGTCGCCTCGCATGCCTCCTGCATGAAGCGGCCACGCGCCTCGAGAACCTTGAGCGTCGAGTCGAAGTCGAGGACTCCGGCGGCACACAAGGCGCCCCACTCGCCAAGAGAGAGCCCAGCCGCGCACGCAAACTCCGTCGGTCTGCGCTTCTGGAGCGCGAGATACGCCGCGTAGCTCGTCACGAAGATAGCCGGCTGGCAGATGTTGGACTTCGTCAACTCCTCGGCAGGGCCTTCGAAGCAGATTTTCTTCAGGTCGAAACCGAGAACGGCGTTCGCCTTATCGAACAAGGCCATCGCCTCGGCGTCTGCCTCGGCAAAATCCTTGCCCATCCCCGGAACCTGGGCACCCTGGCCCGCAAATATGCAACAGTTCTTCATAGTTTGGATATTATATCAAAATTTATTCGCCGCTGTGGGCTGGCGAAGTATCGCGGCTATGGGGCTGACTCCTGTAGAGGGACCAGCCGTTGTTTAGCCAGAACGCGATGCCGCACACCCACATCGCGGGGGCGAGCAACTGGTGATTGCCAGATATCTCAGCGACCATGACAATCGCCGTCAGAGGAATCCTTACCGAACTCGCGAGAAATCCCGCCATGCCGACGAGTGCAAACGCAGAAGGATGCACACCCCACGACGCGGGCAGGACACGTGCAAAGAAAAGCCCTGTCGCCGCGCCGAGCGTCGCGCCGCAGACAAGGGCCGGGGCGAACACGCCGCCCGAACCTCCCGAGCCGACGGTGAACGACGTGGAGAGCACGTTAAGGAAGAACATCGCGAGGAAGACGACTGCGTTGCCGTTCTCGACGAGGCAGCGGCGAATGATCGGATATCCGGCGCCGTACACGCCAGGAAAGACGAAGTAGCCGAGAAGCCCTACTAAAAGCCCGCCGACGACAACCTTGAGCGAGCCAGGAATGCGGAGGTTGGAGAACGTCTCCTCGGTTCCGCGAAAAAAGCTTATATAGAAGCGCGCGCCGAATGTTATCACGATCGCAAGCGCGAAATACGGAAGGAGCCTGAGCGCATTCTCGTATGCGCAGTCCGGCATCGAGAAAAGCGGCTGCCACCCGAAGAAATACGCATAGATCGTGTAGGATACAGGTGCCGCGATGAAGCATGGAAGTACCGTTTCGTATTCTACGTCGCTCGACGAATAGAATATCTCGCACCCGAAGATCGCGCCGGCGAGAGGTGCCTGGAAAAGCGCCGCGATGCCGGCGGCGAGACCTGCCGCCATCAGGATGCGGCGCGCGCGCACGGTGAGGTTGAGCGACCTCGCGATCATGCTGCCGCAGGCCGCGCCAATAAGCGTCACGGGGCCTTCGTAGCCGGCAGACCCGCCGGAACCGACGGTCAGCACCGAGGCGACCGACTTGATCGGGATCACGGTCGAGGTGATGTAGCCGCCGTGCTGGTGGTACGACTTGATCGCGCTGTCGGTGCCGCGTGCGTGCTCGAGTTTGGCAAACCTCTTGATAAGGCCATACCCCGCGAGCGCACCGAGCGCCGGAAGGAAGATCATGATCCAGCGGCGACCTGAGAGCCACGAACCACCCATGAGCAGCGACTCGCCGAAGTCGATCATGTACCGGAAAGCGACAACGACGAACCCGGTGACAAGCCCGACGAGCATCGACTCGCCGAAATACTGCCCGGTGCGAAACGAGAGCCCCTTCCCCGCAAGGAGGAATTTCCAGCTCGTTATCGAAAGTCGCCTGAACATGGCGACATCAATCGAGGACGTCGGTCACCATTCCCCGGGCGACTTTCGCGGCCGTCTTCTCGTCCGTAAGCGCCGAGAGGACTACGAGGGCGAACAGCATAGACGCGCCGGGGGCTTGGCCTGTGATAACGTTGCCGTCGGCCACGACCGGAACTCCCGCGCAGGGACGGTCAAGATCGAGCGAGCACGTGGGATAGCACGTGACATGCTGGCCTTCCTCAAGGACTCCGGCCTCCACGAGAACGAGCGGTGCGGCGCAGATCGCGCACAGGAGCCGCCCTTCCTCCTTCTGGCGGCGAAGCCGTTCCGCAAGGGCGGTCGACGCCTTGAGGTTGTCGGTCCCCTCGCCACCGCCGGGGAGGATTATCGCGTCGAAATCGTCCTTCTCCGCTTCAGAGAAAGGTGCGTCCGCGAGCATGGTGACACCGTGGGCGCTGCGCACCTCGGGGCCGCCCGCGAGAGCTGCGGTAACGACCTCGACGCCGCCGCGACGGAGGACGTCTATCGCCGTGACGGCCTCGACGTCCTCGAAGCCGTCCGCGAGCACAACAAGCGCCTTAGCCGACATTCTTGGCCTCGTTGCACTTGAGCCGACGTCCGAGAATCTCCTTGTCGGAGAGCGCCTTTACCGCTGCATCGACTTCCTCGCGGTTGGGCATGTGCACGAACCCGAAACCCTTGGACCTGCCGGTGTAGCGGTTGGTGATGATCCTGGCGTACGTGACCTTGCCGTATGCCTCGAACTCCTTGCGGAGCTGCTCCTCGGTGAGGTCGTAGCTGAGGTTGCCGACGTAGATCTCGATCGATCCGTCCGCAGGCGCGGGATGGGTCTTTTCGAACTTCGGTTCTCCACGGTCCTGGCGCCTCTGGCCCTGCTTCTTGCCAAACTTGCAGGCATCGCCCTTGCGGCATGGCCCGAAGATGCGGCAAAGCGCGCACGCGACGAGAATGCCCGCCACGAAAGCGGCGATTGCAAGAGTCCAGGCCGGACACGGACTCGTCTTAAACAGCTCAAGAGCTCCACTGATACAGTTCATTGTTTTATCCTTCCTTGTTTTCTGTGCTTATGCGTTCCTGTAGTCTCCGAGCGACTTCATACGGCTCGGATGTCGTAGTTTCCTGAGCGCCTTCGCCTCGATCTGGCGGATTCGCTCTCTCGTGACGTTGAACAGCCGGCCGACCTCCTCGAGCGTGCGGCTGTAGCCGTCGGTCAGGCCGAACCTGAAGTCGACGACCTGCCGCTCGCGGTCGGTGAGCGTATTCAGTATGTCCCTCAGCCGCTCCTTGAGAAGGTGCCCTTCCGTAACTTCGAAGGGGTTCTCGCTGGAGAGGTCGGGGATGAAGTCGCCGTAGTGCGCGTCGTCGTTGTCGCCGACTTTCGACTGCAGCGAAATCGGCTGCTGCGACATCCTCTTGACCGCCCTGACCTGCTCGACCGGGAGGCCCATCTCCTTTGAAAGCTCCGCCTCAGTCGGCTCGCGGCCGAGTTTCTGGATGAGCTTCTTCTGGATGCGCATCAGCTTGTTGATCGTCTCGATCATGTGCACGGGGATGCGGATCGTCCTCGCCTGGTCGGCGATCGCGCGCGTCGCCGCCTGGCGAATCCACCATGTCGCATACGTCGAGAACTTGTAGCCCCGCTTGTACTCGAACTTCTCGACCGCCTTCATGAGGCCGGTATTGCCCTCCTGGATGAGGTCGAGGAACGAGAGCCCGCGGTTCATGTACTTCTTCACGATCGAGATGACGAGGCGTAGGTTCGCCTCGACCATCTTCGTGCGCGCGACCTGACCCGCCTTGAGGACGCGCCTCAATTCGGAGAACGTCGTCATGAACTCCTCCGCGGGCATGCCGAACTTGGCCTCGAGACGGGCCATCTTCTCGCGGATCTGCGCGAGGTCGTTGTCGCGCTTCTTGGACGGCCGGGCCTGCATGAGGGCCGACTGCTTCGCGACGAGAGCGCGGTACGGCAGGTAGATGCGCTCGTCGGCATCGGCGCAAAGCGTCTCAAGGACCTTCTGCTTGAAGCTCAGGTCTATGAAACACTGCTTGAGCGCGGCGCGCGCGTTCGCAAGCTTCTTCTCGGCGCCGCGCACCTCGGCGGCGGTCGGGCGTTTCTTCGCGATCGTGGAAAGGTACTTCGAACTCGCCTCGGCGAGACGCGCCTCCACGTCCTTGATCTGCTTGCGGAAACCCGGTATGAGCGCTATGTAGGCATCGCGGTTCTCGTCGAACTTGTCGGTGACGATCCTGTCGAAGCGCTCGTACTGGCCTTCGAGCTTGTCAAGCTGCTCGGCGTACATCTTCGGGGCGAAGAGGAACCTATTGAACATGTTCTTCGTCTTCGCCTCGGCGTCCTCGATGGTCTGGCAGATCGTGACTTCCTCGTCGCGGGAAAGGAGCTGCACCTGGCCCATCTGGTGGAGGTACATGCGGATCGGATCCTCGATCATCTCCGCGGCGCGCGCCTTCGGATCGGCCGCCTTCTGGCTCTTCGCCTCCAGCCACTTCTTGACGTCCTCCTCGCGCAGGACCTGGACGCCCAACGCCTCGAGGATCTTAAGATAGCGGTCGGACTGGATTGCGTCGACGATGTTCGACGGGAGGATTTGATTCAGCTCCTCGTAGGTGATGTAGCCGCCGTTCGCCTCGCTGCGGCGCTTCACATCGAGGATGACGTCGTTCAGCTCCGTCTCGCGGAGGATGGACATCCCCTCCATCGACGGGAGAATCGTCTCCGCCGCCTCGGTGTCGTCTGCGCCGAAACTCGGCAGCGGCTGCTGCGGGATGGCGGATTCGGTGTCCTCGACCTCTCCCGGCCTCGCCTCCTCCTCGCGCTCCTGGTTCTCCTCGCGCTCGACTTCTGCAGCCAGGAGATCGGCGTCCAACGACCCGTCGTCAAGCTCGGCAGGGGGTAGGTCGTCGCCAATAGTCTCCAATGAGTCGACACGTTTGCGGGACTGCCGCGGAGAGACGACCTTCGCCTTTTGGTCGCGTTTTTTCCCGGCGACCACCTTCGACCCCGCCTTTTTCGCGGGAGTCTTTTTCGAAACAGACTTCTTTTTGCCCTTCGCGGGCTTCTTCGACAGCTTCTTTGTCAGCTTTTTCGCGGCCTTCTTCAATGCCTTCTTCACTTTCGCCATGGTTGCTCCAGTATACAATCCACCCAACTGCACTTTGTCAAGTGTTGAGATATTATATCACAAAACCTGGCGGTCGTGTTGGGGAAAATGACAATTTTTTAACGCTGTGGCAAAGGCGCAGAGTTGCACCCCTGGCTACTGCTCCCACGGCTTGCGCTCGGGCGGGTCGAGATAGACCTTGTCGTTCGGACGGAAGGACGTGTCGGCCTGCGGCACGATCTTGGCGAGCTCCGAAAGGAAGCCGACCGAGACGGCAACATGGGCGAACGGACCAAGATCGACCTCTACCTGCGTGCCATCGGGATGGACGACTACCAGAAGCACGGGAAGCCGCCCAGGGCTCTTCATGACGGCCTCCCTGATGCGCACCGCCTTGTCGGCCAGTTCGGGATCGTCGTACTTGAGCCGGATCCTGAGCCCCGTGGAAAGCTCGGCAAGCGCCTCGGAAAGCGGCCGCGCCTCGCGAACGGTGAAATTGAGGTCGCCGACCTCAGGATGCTTCTTCGCTTCCCTGTCGTCCTTCCCGTAGTTGACGCGATAGGAGACTTCGCCGGAAAGCATGACGAGCTGGTCGACGCACGACTCGACGGACGAATGCTTCGCCCACGCCTTCGCAAAGCAGAACGCGTCGAGAAAGCCCCCTGAGCCGTCGTCAAGCTGAAGTATCGCCCACTTCTGTCCGGGCGTTCCGTCGGGGCGCGGCTTGCCGAGCTTGACGGTACACGTCGCAAGGATTCCCACGACGCGCACGTCGAGATGCTTCAGCGCCCGCTCCTCCTTCAGATGCGGATTCGACTTCTTCTTCCACTTGTCTACTGGCTGCGCCTTCAAGAGCTCGTCCACCGCCTCAGGATCGGCAAGCTGCGCCGTCTTGAACGTCGCGACCTCGGATATCACGCGGCGGCACGACTGGAGAGGATGTCCCGAGACGTAGACGCCGAGGAGGTCGCGCTCGTTCTTGAGGTCCTCAGCAGGCGAAAACGGCGGCGAGTCGGCGAGTTCGGCGTCCGACGCCTTCTCCTCGCCGCCCTCGGCCATCAGGTCGAAGAAGTTTGCCTGCGCGCTCGCCTGCTCCTTCGCCCTCTGCTGGCACTTCTTCGTCGCGAACTCGATGTTGCAGAAAAGCTTCGCGCGGTTTGGCTCTATCGACGAAAACGCCCCAGTCTTCGCGAGGTTCTCAAGGACACGCTTGTTGCAGGCGAGCGTTCCAGCGAGGCGCATGCAGAAGTCGAGGAAGCCCGTGTAGCGGCCGTTCTTCGTGCGCTCCGCGACTATCGCCTCGGCCGCCGCCTCGCCTACGCCCTTTATGCCCGCGAGCCCGTAGCGGATGCCGCGGGCGTCCGACGTCGGCACGAACTTCACTCCGGACTCGTTGACGTCGGGGAGCCGCAGCTCGAGATCCATTTCCTGCGCCTCGGCGACGAAGCCGGGGAGCTTCGCAAAGTTCCCGATTTCAGAGGAAATCTGGGCGCACATGAACTCGGCGGGGTAGTGTGCCTTCAAGTAGCCAGTCTGGTAGGCAACCCACGCATAGCAGACGGCGTGGGACTTGTTGAACGCGTACGACGCGAACGCGCGCCAGTCGTCCCAAATCTTGTCGATGAGAGTCCGCGCCTCCGTCTCGTCGGCCCACTTGCCGATGCGGAACTCCGGGTTCGCGAGACAGCCCTCGACGAACTTGACCTTAAGCTCCTCCATCACGGCGAGCTGCTTCTTGCCCATTGCCTTGCGGAGCTTGTCGGACATGCCGCGCGTGAAGCCGCCGAGGAGTCGGGAGAGAAGCATCACCTGTTCCTGGTAGACGCAGACGCCGTACGTGTCCTTCAGGTACTTCTCCATCAACGGATGGTCGTAGACGATCTCCTCCTCGCCCTTCTTGCGGCGGACGAATGTCGGGATGTACTCCATCGGCCCCGGTCGGTAGAGCGCGTTCATTGCGACGAGGTCGGTAAGCCGCTCTGGCTGAAGCGCCATCAGCCACTTCTTCATGCCGTCCGATTCGAACTGGAAAAGCCCCGTCGTCTCGCCACGCCCGAAGAGCTCGTAGGTCTCCACGTCGTCGTCGGGAATCTTGTCTGGGTCGAGAAGCCCGTCTGGACCTCGCAACGACTCTGGGACGCGTGGGTTGTTCGGCCCAAGGATCGCGACGCACTCCTTCTCGACGGTGAGCGTCTTGAGCCCAAGGAAGTCCATCTTGAGAAGACCGACCGGCTCGACGAAATGTCCGTCATACTGCGTCGTAAGAAGCGACTCGCCCTCGGTCGGCATCACCGGCAGCGTCTCGGTCAGCGGATCGCGCGAGATGATGACGCCGCATGCATGGACGCCCGGCTGGCGCATGCCGCCCTCAAGCCGCCTTGCGCGCTCCATGAGGAGATGCACCGTCTCGTCGTCCGAGTTGAAGGCGTCGACGAGCCCCTGCGAGTAGTCGCCGTTCGGGTTGCCGTTCTTGTCCTTCGTGCTCGTCGCCTTCTTGAAGGTGATCTTCGGCGTCTCGGGAACGAGCCCCGCGAGCTTGTTGGTGTCGGCGAGCGGATAGTCCATCACGCGGCCGACGTCCTTGATGACGCTCTTTGCAGCCATCTGCCCGAAAGTCACGATGTGCGCCACGTGGTCCGCGCCGTACTTCTTCGTAACGAACTCGAGCACCTTGCCGCGCCCCGCGTCGTCGAAGTCCACGTCGATATCGGGCATCGAGATTCGGTCGGGGTTCAGGAACCTCTCGAACAGCAAGTCGTACTTTATCGGGTCGACGTTCGTGATGCCAAGCGCGTAGGCAACGGCCGCGCCCGCCGCGGAACCGCGCCCAGGGCCTACCCAAACGCCCATCTTGCGCGCGTTCGCGATGTAGTCGTTTACGATGAGGAAGTAGCCGGGGAAGCCCATCGTCTTTATGACGCCAAGCTCGAAATCGACGCGTTCGACGATTTCCGCAGGCGTCGGATCGCCCCAGCGGCGCTTCATGCCCTCGTAGACGAGCGACTGGAGGTAATCGGCCTCGAACTTGATCCTGAGGACTTTTTCGTACCCGCCAAGACGCTCGAAGTTCTTCGGCTTGTCCTCGGTGTTGAACTCGGCCTTAAGCGCCTCCTCGTCGAACTTCTTCGCGTATTCCTCTTCGCTGCCGAACTCGGCGGGAATCGGGAACTTGGGCATGATCGGGTCAGAGTTGAGCTCGTATTCCTCGATGAGCCCCGCGACTTCCTGCGTCGCGTCGACGACCTCTGGGTGGTCGTGGAAGAGCTCGCGCATCTCCTCCTCTGTCTTGAAGTACTCCTGGCCCGTGTAGATCATGCGGTTCGGGTCGGAGAGCTTCGTGCCCGTCGAGAGCGCGAGCAAGACGTCGTGCGAGTCGTCGTCCTCCTTCTCGAGGAAGTGGACGTCGTTCGTCGCAATGACGCGGATGCCAAGCTTCTTCCCGAGCGCAATTACGGCGTTTGCGACGTCGCGCTGGCGGGCGTAGAGTTCATGGAACTCGTCTACGGCCGCAGGGGGAATCTGCTTGCCGTCGCCCTCGCCCTTCCCGGCCGGATGCAACATCACCTCGAGCGAGTAGTCGTCGCCAAAAAGGTTCTTGTACCAGAGCGCGATTTCCTCGGCCTTCTTCGGATTGTTGCCACCCTTTAGCGAAGTGTCGAGGTAGTAGGCGATCTCTCCCGCGATACAGGCGGACGAGCAGTGAAGCCCCTCGTGGTACTTCTCGAGAAGCTCGTGGTCGATTCGCGGGTTGTAGTAGTAGCCGTTGATGTGCGCCTCGGAGACGAGCCGCACAAGATTGTGGTAGCCGACAAGGTTCTTCGCATGGAGGCACAGGTGGAAGCGCTTCTCCTTCAGCTCTTTGTGCTGGCGAAAGAACTCATGGCGCTCGCGGTGGTCGTGGTCGACGATATACGCCTCGACGCCGAGAATCGGCTTTATGCCCTGCTTCCTCGCCTCGTCGTAGAACGCCTTGGCCGCGAACATGTTGCCGTGATCCGTGACGGCGAGGGAGGTCATCCCGAGCGCCTTCGCCTTGGCGACGAGCGGCACGATGCCGCACTGCCCGTCGAGCAGCGAATAAGTGGTGTGAAGGTGGAGATGCGTGAAGCCGCCCATAGGAGATATTATACCATAATGCGCTAATACAGCTTCTTGCCGTAGACGAGCAGCTTGTTCAGGTGGTAGACTTCGTCCTTCGCGTCGGGAACGCGGCGGATGCGGACATAGCGCGCACGGTGCGCAGACGACCTCAGGTCGATGCGGTACGTATCGCGCACCTGGTCGTCGCGATAGACGGTCGTCCATTCAGTTCCATCCTCCGAAACCTGGAGCTCGAGCGGTGCCTGGCGGTGCCTATTCTGCCAGCCGGCTTTGTTTTCGGCGACGACGCCGCAAACCTGCACGGGGCCCGGCAGCATCACCACGGCCCAGGGCGCCTTCTCCTTCGCGGTGTGGAATCCGTTCTGCCCGCACGGCGTCGCGTCGATGCACCTCGCATAGTTCTTCGGGATGTCCCAACCGCTCGTCGAGGAGGTCTTGAGAAGCCCCTCGGAAGAGACGAGGGGAGCGCCAAAGTCGATAGCGGGGTACGGCTTGCCGTCTCCCTTGTACGGCTCAAGCTTGTCCTGCAACAGCGCCATCTGACGAAACGCCTCGAGGTTGTCGGACTTCGACGCTCCGAGCATCAGCGGGTTGAAGTCGAGCGCGGCGGCACTGCCGTCCTTCGACTTCTCCGCGACGACCTCGCCAAGCGTCTTGACGTAGAGCGCCGAAAGCTCCTTGTTGCCCATCATGACGTCGCCGCCCCAACCGAGCACTTGCGTGAAGTAGTTCTTCGTTCCATACTGCGCGAGAAGCATCGCCTTCAAGACGGGCGCGACGAGGGAGCCGTCCGAGCCAAGAGGTTTCGCCCACTCTTCGAGCGTCTTCTTGAAGTCGGCTTCCTCCTGTATCTCCTCGTCGCTTTGCCGGAGGAACGGCGCAAAGGCGACAAGATCGGCGACAAGCGCCTCGCGCCCCTTCTCGTTGGCAAGCCGTGCGAAGTACGGGGTGAGGAAATCCCAGAGCGGCTGGCGGCCCGTTTTCATGCCGCGCGTGCAACCGCGCACCCACGTGCGCATCGTGTCAAGGGAGGCGCCAGTGCGGCCGACCCAGTCGCCGTATGCTTTCCACGCGCCGTAGTGCGCCGGCCACGAGCGGCAGGCCTGCTGGAAGTAGGCCTCCACGTCCGACGACTTGAGCCCACGCTCCTCGGCTACAATCGCGAGCTCCAGGAGCCGGTTTGCGGCGTGACGCTTCTCGCGGTCGCCACGGAAAGTCTTTTCAATGGCGACGGAATACTGCCAAGGGTGCTTGTTCCAGAAGCAAAGGTGCATCTGCGAATGTCCGGTAACGCTGTAGTCAACCTCCCAGCGACCGCTCGGGAGTCGGCGCGTGTAGGCGCAGTGTGCCGGCTGCCCCGCAGTCGTCGAGGGAAGCCCGTGGGCGTTGGAGACGGCGCTCCCGAACTTCGATAGCTCGCCGCACACGCCGCCAACGATCTGCGAATACTTTCTCTTCGGCCACTCTCCAGCTGTCGACCACGGCTTGTAGTATAGAGGCCCCTGCACGGAATCCCCAAAGCAGTTGAAGGTGCGGTAGGCAATCATCCAGCACGCGCCGCCGTATTCTTTGCTCGGCAGGTTCACGAACTTGTCAAGATGGCGCTGCTGCGCCGCCATGTTGTCGACGCTCGCCGTGCCGTGGCCCTGATGCAGGGCAAAGCGCCATATCCAGACTGGCTGCGAATAGGCGCTCTTGTGGAGACGCCCCGCCTTCGCCGTCGCTCGGTAGGCATCGAGGACATCGGCGAGCCACGCTTCGTCCTTGTCGGGATAGTTGAGCGCAAGCGCCGTCATGAAGCGGCGACCTTCGTTGTTCACGAACGCGCCGTCCACAAATGGAACCCACTTGCCGTTGTCCTGGAAGACAAGCGACTCAAGCGCAAGCGCGGCAGCCGCACCATCTCCAGGACCGTCGCCTGCACGGGCCCAGCCATCAGAGCTGTTCGCCGGGATCGTGCCGCTCCATGCGAAATCCTCGAGCCATGTGCGATCGTTCATAAACGCCTTGAGGAACTGTGCAGAGCCCGGGCGCGCTGCAAGCGCCTCCCAGCCCTTCTGCCCTATAAGCCGCAGCACGGCATGCCTTGCGACGGCCAGCTTCTGCTGCTCGTTAAGAACCGCTTTCGGCTTGATGTTGTCGATTGCGTTCTTCGCCCGACCAAGGGCAAACTCAGGGCTCACGCCGCCTGGCCCCGTCGTAGGCCGCGGCCTAACTGCCGCGCGCGGGAGTCCCTGCGACTCGAACTTCTCGCCGTCCATCATAAGACGCCCCATCGCATACTGCCCCCAGAAAGTGCCGCGGCCGAGCTCGAGCACCGCCTTTAGCGCGGCCTTCCCCTGCGAATTCAGCGGCTTGTCCGTCCCGTCCGTCGTCGCGGCATATTCCATGACCTTGACGAGCTGGCGCTGGCCTGCCGTGAAATGCGTCTGCGGGACGCACTTGATGGCATCAAGAAACGCAGTCGACCCGTCCTTCTTCTCGTTCGTCACCTTCTCGACCATCGTGACGCCCTTGTAGTCGTCGATCTCGAAATGCTTTAGCCAGCCGAGCGAATCGTCCTTGTCAAGCGCAGAAAGCGCCTTCCATTCGTCGCTCCAGGCGCACTTGCCCTTGAAAAGCTCGTCCCTGTGTAAAGTCCCCATCATGGGAACGAGCAAATCGAACGCGGCGCCGTAGGAATCAGCCGCCTTTTCGCCCTTCTGCGACGCCGCCTTCTTGAAAAGCGTCTCCGCCTGGATCCTCCTCGCGGACAGTTTCGAAACAAGCTCCGCAAGCTTCTCGGCCGTGATGCTGCCCGGCACGTTCTCAATCTGTGCAAAGACCTTGGGCCGAGTCCCCGGCCCGTAGCACGTAATCGCCGGAAAGCGCTTCGTCCTTATCAGGATATCCGATACGAGCGCATTCGATTCCTTGACCGTCTCCGTGGGCTCTTCCATCTCGTCGTACACGGCAAGGAGATACTTCGAGCCGACCGCATGGCGGAACTCGGAACCCTCAAAGACCTTGCGAACCTGCTCGCCACTGACGCACCAGTCGCTGCCTGTCTGAAGGACGAGGACACCCTTCCCTGCCCGCGCGGCCTGGACATCGATCTTGACGCCCTCGGCGAACGCCGAGCCGGCTATCGCAAGGAACATTGCAACCACAAATCTCTCTGCAAATTTCACGGTGCAATTATACCAAAAATATGCGCCGAAGGCGAAGGCCTCCGGCGCATATCTCGCGGCATTTCCGCCGCGGCTGTCTACACGACGCCAGCGTCTTATTCGATCACCGGCTGGAAGAACTTTTCACTCCCCTTGTCAAAGCTCCACGTTGCCGTGTCGCCATCGCTGAAGTCGTCATCACCAACAGGTGCCACATGGAGATCCACGAATCCGGAAGCCGGGAGAATAGCGCCGCCCATCAGCTTCAGCGTGCCGTTGATAGACGACTTGCCATCGACAAGTGTGCCAGTGCGTGTCAGCGTGACCTCAACCTCGACAGTGGAATCACCAACAGTGATGTCGGAAACCGTGAACTCATAGGTGAAGGTGTCCGTAAGATCAAGGTTCAGGAGATAGGCGCTGGAGAACTGATCGGAGGAGAGCGTTGCAAGAGCCTCCGCAACGGCCGATTTGGCACCAAGCTTGTTCAGCCACGCCGCCTGGTCGGCGGACAACTGAACATTGCGGTCAGTGAAGGTGATGGACTCGTCCTCGACAAACACTGCCGGCTCCTCAGCGTCTTCGTAGCTGCCCTTGATGGACGTCACCGAGCCAGCGCCGATAAAATCGATCCGCTGAACTGGCACAGCGTTCTCGTTGCTGGCAAACGGAATGTCAGTGGATCCTCCAACGGACATTGCATTTGTTGTCACGCCATCTACGAGCAGCGCCTTGTAGGTCTTGTTCGTCAAATCGAGGACAAAGACGAAAGTATAATCCACATTCGTCAAAGCCGTAACACCGACAGTTGCAGTCTCCCACGCCCTACCCAGCTCGTTCGTGGTATACAGCTTGAACGCATAAGAGCCCTCTGTCTCGCCCGAAGCGATCTTGACGGCCGTCTTGACATCGCCAAGGTCTTCATCTTCGTCGTTCTCAGCATCAAAGCTGAGCGTCATCTCGACCGTGACCATCTGACCGGCAGAGGGATTGCTCGCCGTGTAGGTCGCATTGGACTCGATGGTGACCTTGTCTTCACCGAGCGTCGCGCCTTCCGACCATGTGCCGGTGCGCTCCCAGTAGCCGGGCACGGCATATATCCATGCCATGCTAACGGTATATGTTCCATCGCCGTTGCCCTTTGACTCATATCCATCGGCGGTGTACCCGGTAACATCCTTGTTGAACGTGCCGCCGGTGAAGTTGTACGTAAACGTCTCGGTGGAGATGTTGTAGCAAACCGCACTGTCGCTACCTACCGTCACATCGCCGCCCGAGACGTTGACGGTCTTTGCACGGAACGCACCTACCGCCGAATCGATGGTACCGTCGGTAAATGTAATCGTTCCCGCCGTTGCATAGATGCAGTAGGAGTTATCCTCAGAACCACCCGAGGCGCCCGACTTGAGCGTTCCGCCAGAAATGGTGACGCCATACGTGTACTGGGTGCTATCACCAAAGACATATACCGGAACGCTGTTACCCGACTCGAGCGTGCCCGACTCGAGCGTGAAGGTGCAATTCTGATTATCGGCAAGAACAACCTTGCTCGCGGCCGAGTAGGCCTTGCCCGTCTGACCTGTGGACGTATCCTTGATCGTGAAGCCAACAGCCGCCTTCATCTCGAACATGAAGTTATCGCCTGCCGCCCCAGTCACGGTATAGCCGTTGAGATCGAGCGTCAGGTTATCAGTCGTGATTTCAATGGTTCCCGTCAGCGTGTTGTCGGCAAGAACCGTTATCGTATCGCCTGCCTGAGCGTTGGCAAAGGCATCGGATAGCGTGAGATAAGATGTCTCACCGATCCCATGCGTTACCTTTGCAACAGGCAATGTCGTGAATGTCCATACTTCGTTCTCAACGGTGAAGCCAGCTGCCTGAAGCGTCGAAACGTAGGGCGCGGAGTCCGTGCCATTGACGAATTCGACTGTCGAGCCAAGTCCACCGGCACTTGCTGTGCTTACGGCGATAACGATGGAGGACCCATCGTAAAGCGTCCTTTCTCCGCCGCTGACAGTGACGGCTACCGCTGCCTTGGTCGCGCTGTAAACCGTTGCGGCCAGATCCTCGCCCACGCCGCTGATATCGATAGTTTCCGATGTGGTTGCCACAATATAGTCACCGGCGGGATAGTTGATCGTCCCGCACTCATAGACATTGGTGACGACATAGAACTTCGCACTGTCGACAGCGGGAATCGTGGCAGATTCGCTTTCCGTGGAGGCGAGAAGGACGAGCTTAGAATTGCGCGCATCCGCCGCCGCAGTCACAGCCGCCTGAAGCGTGGTGTACTTTGTAGTGGTAGCCGTGTAAAGCGTCGCCACATATGCCGCGGTCTGGGTGTCTGTGATAGTGATGGTAGAGCCCTCTGCCGCGCTCTCGATCGTGTAGGTCGCCGTGCCGCTCAGCTCGTAGCCGTCGTTGGCCGAGTAAGTCACCGTGACAGCAGAGCCCTCGATGACATAATAGCTGTTGCCACCCTCAGTGATCGGGGGCACTGGCTCTCCGCCAACCGTCACTGAAGCTGTCGCGTTAGCAACTGCAGGAACAGTGATTGTCACAAACGGAGACTTGTACATGAGCTTATCATTTTCAACCGCGAGGGAGCCGCCAGGGACGCCGGACGCCAGAGTGAACTTGCTGGCATCAAGACCAGACGCCGACAAAAGCACTGTGTCAGCAGTCGGGACTTCCGCGAAGTCGACTGTCACCGTGCCCGTTCCAGGATAAGTAATCGTGCCAGATACAGCAAGGCCATCCGAGTCGGTGCCAAACGCCTTGAACGTCGCGCCGTCGCTGAACGTCAGGTCGCCAGTGAGCGTACCCGTACCACCGATCATGCTGGCAACAGTCGTATTGCCTTTCCAATTGCCGGTGATGTTGACCGCACCACCATTGATGGTAAGCGGAACCGCAAGGACACCAGTGCCAGAATAAGTAAGCGTTCCCGTAGAAGCGGCATCAATAGTGAAGCCAGCCAAACGAGCGCTATTATCGTTTATAACATTGCCGCTCCACTCAGTATCCTTGCCCTGGATGATGTTGAGGTAGCGCGAACCGCTGCTATAGTTACCCTGAAAGTTCTTCGAACCAGCGAGGCTGCCGATCGTGTATGTAATCGCACGGGAAAGCAGAATGTCCCCTGCCTGTTCATTGACAAGCGTCATTGCAGTCGGGAAGTTGTTTGTCGAAAGCGCACGCCAACCAGTACCCTCATACTTAAGCGAGCCCGTGCCAGTAATGCGCGCATAATCAGTGTCGGTCTCGCCCTCTGTGCCATTGCCTGTGCTAGTTAGCGTGAGCACGCCATTGTCGGTAGTGGTGATTGTCGTGCCGCCGCCAAAGTTGCTGAGCGCGGCAGCTCTGAGCTCTCCGTCTACCGTAATACCGCCAGTGCCGTACCATGCGACATTGGAATTAGGAACCGTAAGGGTCTGGCCAGCGCCAACATATATCTGCCCTATTACATAACTGGCGGGAACAGTTTCACCAAACACGACGCGCTTTTTGTTGAGCTGGACACGGCCGGTGAACTCGGTGCTGTCCAGAACCTGGATCGTAGTTGTCGCAGTATTATTATCGGTGTAGATGGTACCGTTGCCAAGCAATTTGTTGATCGTAAACTTCGAGTTTGAAATGCCGTTGTTTATCGTGAGCGTGCCGGTAATCTTGAGAGGGACCGTGCAGACGTTGTCACCCTCAACAAAACCATAAGGCATCCAACCCGTGCAACCATTGAGTTCAAGGATTGAATCGGCATTGCCATAATCGTTCACCATGAGAACGGAGCCAGTAAATTCAGACGAGCCAACAAAGCCTGTCAATCCCTTGATCTGCACCGTACCGTCCCAGGCGCTGTTCTTCCACCAGGTGTCGCCCGTCGGAGAGGGAAGCTTGCCATTGAACACTACCGTACCAGCGCCTGTGACTGCGGCAGATGCGGAGGAGGCCAATGTGCCGTTGGCATTGAGCGTGCCCTCAACTACAAAGCCGGTGGCTGCCGTCCAAGTGGCCGCAGAGTCAAGCGTAACCGTTTTTCCGGAGGCAACATAGACTGTGCGCTTCAGACCAGAATTGATGAACAAGTTGACAAGTGAGTTGGGAAGTTCCATGCCCTCATCGCAGAACACAACGACCAACCCTGTTTTTGCTGCATCATCGGCATTAACAGTATTGATGGAGCCTGTAAATCCAGAAGCGTCATAAACCTTCAATGTAGGCACGGCTGCCGACGTGCCGCCGCAGCACAAAGTGCCGCTACCCGAAAGTTTCTTGACTACCGTGCAACGATTTGTCTCTGTCGAATTCGGCGAGTTGCCGTTGGTGAGCTTCAAAGCATAGTCATAGCCCGCGTTCTCAAGGACTATCTCGGGATTATACTCAACAGGAGCTTCAAGCCAGCCGCTCACGCCAGAGAACTTAACCTTCGAATTGGCGTTGCCGAGACTATTGGGCTTAACGCTCGTAGCGACAACGTCATTACCTGTAATGCCAGTCTTGTTCTTGAGCCAGACAGTGCCAATCCAGGTGGAATCTGTCCAGCCTTTGCCGGTAGGCGGGACAACGCCATCATATACCACCGTACCGGAGCCTGTGAAGGTGTCAGCGTCGAGACGATCGGAATTGACATTCAGCGTAACCGACGGACCGACATTAATGGTATCGGCGGAAATCTTGGCTTCACCGGCGAGCGTGAGAGTGCCGAAACCCGTGATGTAAACCGTACCGGACAGATCCTTAGCCTCATTAACCGGGTAGACGGTATCGCCATCGACCTCAATGACAAGGTCATTCTCGCCAGCGTCCGGCTTGACCTCGACAATCTGAATAGCCGCGACACCCATGCGCTGAGTGCCTGACCAACGGTGACCGACAATCGTCAACTTGCCATCTGGATTATCCATTGCCGGGAACACGAGATAGTTGCCACCTTCGGTATAAGCCGTGCTGCTGGAAGAACCCCACACGTCGGACGCCGTGCCGTCGCAGGTAACGATTTCGCTGTTTGTGCTATCCCACTTGTAGTTAGCGCCATTGATTGTAAGATGCCCAAACTGGCGCCCATCTGTATCATTGGAGAAATACAGCACCAACTTGTAGCTGTAGTAGGGAATCCCCTCTACTACAATTGTAGGTGTTGCATTGCCGTCAGCATCGTCAATATACGCCTGACGCAGATCTGAAGCTGCAGAAAGGCCGCCTTTTGTCCAGTATCCGCGCGTACCGGAAATTGTAACTTTCGCCCCTGATATGGTGGATGAGGCACCGGTCGAATCAACACCGTTTACCGTCGTGAGCGAACCATTGTCGCCAATGAGATTGTTCCAGGATGTGCCAGGAATAGCATAGTCACCAATGCCGACATCGGCGAGGGTTGAAAGACTGGTGCCTGAAGTGAAGTTAACGCTGATGGATGGCTTGTAAACGGTCGGGGCCAGATCGGCGGGATCACCATCTACCCAGTAAAGAACGATAGCAGTGGAAGTCTGAACGAGTTCGCAAGTGCCAACCGCGTCAGCAGTCGTGAGAGTTGTCGCACCGGAGGTAATCGTGGCAAGATGCGCGTCATCGCTCAAGTCCTCGCCGAGAGAAGTGAGCCGCTTGATCGTCGCATCGGCGCTAAAGGTCTTGGTAGTGCCGGAGCCAAACGTCACAAGCGTCTTGGAAGCCACCTGCGAGGTACCGGAGAGCGTGATATCCGCCATCTTGATCACCTGCGCGTTGGCAACAGTGATGTCGCCGTTATAGCCGACCGTGCCAGAGCCCTTGAGGTAATACCAGAATGGCAACGTGGTATTGGTCGCATTTGTAATTCCCCCAACCCAAGTAATTCCACCATCCTTAGCAGACGATAGCTTTAAAGGCAATGAATCGCTTCCTTCTAACTGATTACCGGCGAAGGAATCAATTATGATTACGGATGTCTCGTCAGCCGTGAGCCAACATCCAGTAGTGCCGGCTTGAATCTTCGTAATGCCGCCCGACCAAGTAACCCTTGCACCATTGTATGCACCTACGCGCAGAGTCCAGCCATCAATAGCAGTTTCAGTCGAGACAACCTTGCCAGTGACAAGCGCAGAATCAAAGTTGCCACCGGAAACAAAAGGCACTTTATCCGTCTCTTTCAAAGTCCAGTTGCTGGAAGAATCCCATCCCCCAGCTGTTCCTACAAAGATGTTTTCATATGTCTCCGTTTCGCCAGTGACAGGATTTGTCATCTGAACTTCCGCCATCGCCGCGAGCGGCAACGAGCAGGTGATGGCCACAGCCCATTTGAACAACTTGCTTATCATCGATTCCCTCTCTTTCCAGGCATTTGCCTGTGGTAATGTTGAACACGAAGCACACGTAGGGCATGTACCCCGCGCTTACGACGCCAATAGTATAGCAAATTCCACCTTCCCCCACAAGGGGGAAAACGCAAAATTAAAAACAAGAAGACCCCGCACTTGCGGGGCCTTCCTGTAGTCGTGGGCTTCAGTATGCCATGAACATTAGAATGCCATGAAGAAGAGGCCCTTTGCAGCCTTGATAAGGGTATCTCCGTCAATCCTCCAGCCAGACGGAGCTGTGCCGGAATGGAGAACCCTAAGCGGCCCGATAGAAGGATCTTGCGTATAGGCACTAATGGCAGCCGCGATACTCGGATACCTCGTGCCGTTCTTGTCCACAACCATGTAGCCCTCGACCTGATCGCCCTTCATCGACGTGAGAGTGCCAGATCCGGCGAAGTCAATGTTCTGGACGCTCGACCTGTTCGCCGCAAGCGAGAAATCGGCAGCGCCGGCGACATTCGTCATGGAATGCCCTTCGACGTCCACTCTGTAGGTATTGCTGACGTAGTCGATCGTAAGAACGACCTTGTAGGTCTCGGTAGCTTCGGGCACAAAACCTGCGGCCGAGACTGCCGCCCAGTTGTTCCCGTTCGTCAGGACCATGAACGTCGTGACGCTGTCCACCTCGGCAAGCTTGATAGCCGCCTGAGCTTCGCCGCTCACGTCTTCCTCGCTCGTCGACGAGAAGCAGACCTCGAACTCGAGAACAACGCGAGAGCTTGTAGATGGTGCCGTCGCCTCAAACGTGTTATCCGTCACGTTCGTAGGCGTGGAGAGATTGACCGCAGTCGCCCACGAACCGCCGACTGGCGCACCAGAATTCGCCGAACTCTGCGAGAACCACGGCGTGGTGTCAGCCGCGACCGACGTTCCGCTGCCGCCAGTCGTCGTGACAGCCGTCTCGCCGTCCTTCGCCGTAATGGTGTAGCCCGCGGACTGGTATTCAGTCGTATGGTTGATACCCGAAACGTCAAATGTGACTTGCGACCCGCTGACCGAGCCCTTCACAGGTTCTCCACTGGACCAGCTGATGTAGTAGTCAAGCGTCGTATCGCTTATCGTCGCCGTGACCGTGGCAGAGGCATAGTCCGCGCCGTAGGAAACCGACACATCGCTCACCGTCGCGCCCTTGGCCTCCACCGTCGGAGCCGTCGCAGTCACATCCGTCGCTATCGCGTTGATCGTCTGCGTCGCACCAGCCGTGATCTTGTAGCCGGAATCGGCGGTCCAAGTTATCTCGACATTCGAGCCGACATCGACAGTATATGGCGAAGAACCCTCAGCCGCCACGCCGCCAACCGTCACCGTAGCCGAAGCGTTGGCAACCTCAGGGATCGTGACCGTGCATGCAACATAGATTCCGTCAACCGCCGTGCAAAGTCCGACCTGCTGCGCAACACCCTCGACCGTCAGCGCGTTCGCGACAACATTGCCGCTCGTCGACAGGAGCTTCGTACCACCAGCCGTAGATGTCCCCGCCTCTCGATCGAGCGTGGCAATCGTCACGGGGTTCGCGAGCGTCGAGGAAATCGTGCCCGTGTATCCTTCCGCGACTTTTGTGATGTTTATTGCTGTCGGTTGATCACCTGACGTTGCGAACGAGAGGTCTCCCGATCCGTCAATTTCGGCAAAGGTGTATGTCCTTGTTGACATAGCCGCAAGTGTCATGTTGCCCGCAAGATAAAGCTTCGGGTTGATTGTCGTATAGCTTGGATCGATCCAAGCGCCAGACGACATGCTTGTCAAGTAAACAGTGGATCCTGTCGTGCCGTAATTATTGAATATAATCCCGCCAGACGCAATCGCAGGGAGCTGCACTGTGCCAGTCCAAGAACTGAACGAAAGCGCAGAGGAGGGAAGTGCCATATACGCGAGCACGCCAGAACCAGTAATCTGATTTGCAATTGACCCACCCATGACAGCAACAGTTGAGCCGCTTGGAATCTCCACCTTCGCATTACCAGAGAGCGTTTCGTTAACAACCATACCATTGCCGAGCGTCACAGTTCCCGTGCCGCCGATGTTGACGGAAGAACCAAGTTTGATATCTGTTGTAGAGAACGCAATCGAGCCACCGTTTACTTCCACAGGGTGGCCAAGCGCCAGCGTCACGCCGCTACCTTGGTCAAGCGTCAGCGTCTTACCCGAAACGATATTAAAAACAAGTTCGTCTGCGGCAATAGACGCAGGAAGCGTCAGCGTCGCGTCATCTTCAACTGTAATGATTGCCTTCGAATAGGCGTTTATCGTCGAAATGTCACCGCCAGTCCAACCAAGCGAACCCCACACATTGGCATTGCCGCCGGAAATCGTAGCCTCAAAAAGCTTGACCGCCGGGAACTCCTCGGAGAGCTGTGCAATGGCATTGGGACCAAGAACGCCCTTGTAGAGGCGCATGGAGTCGACGCGCGCAGCCTTCTGGTCAGCTTCGCTCAACGCGCTATAGGCAGGATCTGCTGCGGTTCCATCAGCTCTACATGCATGAAGCCCAACGCTTCCAATACCACCATGAATAGAACCTATTTGAATGCCACTGCCAATCGTAAACGGCGAATCAAAGACTTTCGTCTCAATCAACTCATTGTCACAATAAATCTTGACCGTCTGATTGTTGGCAACAGTGAACACATAGACATGCTGCGCCGTCGTGCCGTTCAACACCGACATTACAGCATTTGTGACATAGTGCGAATCATACGATCCCCCTCCATTCGTAGTCTGAACCAGATACATCTCAGAATCTGGCGTGGCACCTGCGGCAAGACCGATAAGACCGGCGCCCCTCGTTCCGAAGGTAACGACAATCGCCTCAGCCAGTTTCGGTACCGTGCAACGCACCATCGCCGACCAGTTTCCATCAGCTGGGTACGTTATGCTGCGGTAAGGATGTGAATAGGTATAGAGCTTGCCATCGCCATCCACGGAAGTTGTCGCACTGAAGGAGCCGTCAGGAGAAAGGGACGTTGTGTCGCTACCGGAATTGTTTAGATTGCTTGCGAACTCATAGGCGCACCATGCCGCCGACCCATCCACCGTAGGACTGTAGGTAACTTTCACGGAATGACCGTCAGCGCTCACCTCGGCCGCAGCCGTATTGTTTACCGTGCTGCCATCAGGCTTGTAAACAGTGACTGTTGCCGCCTCAAGCGTAGTGCCATTGCCAACGTTGAATGTAAGTTCAGTATCGTCAGCCAGGTTCTCATCAAGGATTAGTTGCAACGTTTTGAGCGAAGAAGGATAGACAATTGAACTATCACGATTGCGACCAAGATCCAAGGTGAGAGTTGCCAAAGCCGTGCATCCTGCAAGATTCAGATTCCCAGATGTTTCTGCAAGCGTCAGATACTTCGTAGTTGTGGTGCCATCTACTATCTGCAAGGTTGCTCCGCTCTTGACATTGACTTTACCCGTCAAGCCTGCAATCGTCCCGAGGGTGACAGTGCCGGAAGCGACCGTGAACTTGGCGCTACTGTTCATGAACTGCGCCGCATCTGCCGCAACAATGCCTGCAGCAGTGGTCGCGCCGCCGTTCACTTCCACCGTGCCCGTCCAAGTATTGGCGGTGAAGTCGGCGCTGTTCGGCAGCTCGTCGTTGTAGACAATCTTGCCAGAACCTGTGATCGTCCCAGACAGCGTTGCCGTAGAATCTGCTTTCGTCAACGTGCCATTCACAACGATGCCATTATCGGCAGTCCATGTCTTACCTGCCGCGATAGTGACATTCCCCAACACGCAAATCTGCTTCTGATAATTATTCACATTATAATTGTAGGACGATCCACCGCCAAGCACGATACTCTTCTTGAGGGTACCACTTTGCGAAACCGTAATGTTGCCGGCAAATTCGCTTGCATCACGCATAACATATTGAATAGCCGGACTGTTATTGCCACAAATGACAATATCACCCGACCCTTTCAACTTCGCAAATGTCATGCTGTTTCCATTGTTTCCGTTATTCAACGTGAAGGTTGATCCTGCCGCAATTTCAAGTGTCGCAGAACTCTCAAAATTGCCCGCTCCAAAGAAGCCGGTAAAACCTGAAACCTTGATCGTCGAGTTGGCACTGCCATAGTTATGGAACGGTGTATACCAACCAGGCTGAGTATTGTTGGCACCTTGTATATTGTTCAGCGACAAAGTTCCAGCCCAGTCCGACGATGTTAACCAACCTGTTGAATCTGATGAAGGAATTGTGTTGTCAGGATAGACAAC
>CADCGZ010000030.1 GCA_902801025.1 uncultured bacterium
TTCGACTCGCCTTGGTACCAGAGGATTCCGTCAATCTGAACCTCTCCACCCTTGATACGCTTGATTCCGTAGTCGTACATGAGCGACACGGGCCACCAGCAGGCCTCTTCCCTGTTCGTCCTGCGGCGCGGATACTCGCGCGCGACCCACGCGCACGGGAAGTCCTTGTTCTGGTCGAGGCGATGGCGATTCGTCGCAATCGCGGCAAGATGCGGATAAAGAGGTTTGCCATCCTTGCCCATAGCGCACATCGTCTGCTCGGAGAGGAACGATTCCGTAGGTGCGCCACCAGCCGCGACATAGAGCATGCCGATTACCTTGCCCGTAGCCTCGGCGCGACGGATCGCGAACGAAACACCGAATGCGCTCTTGCGAAGCGCGTTCTTTGGCGTAAGCTGCCTCCACTTGCCGTCGTTGAAGTCCCAGAAGTATATTTCGCACTTCGCAAGCCGCGCCATCTCACCATTCACGCGCTCCTTCTCCTGCGGTGTAGCGTTGAACTCGTTCCAACCCTTCTGCATATTCGACTGCCCCACGCAAAGCCAGACTTCGTGCGGCACGTCCTCAACCTGGCGCGGTAGACTTACTAAGCTGTCGATATCCGGGATAAGCGCGCACGGAAATTGCTTGATGAACAGTTTCGCAAAAGTCAGCTCTGCTATGATGTGCGCACCTTCGGCATTCGGGTGGATCTTGTCGCGGGCGAAGATCTCATCCATCTTCTCGCGAAGCGGCTCCTGCATGTCGATGCAGACGGCGTCCATCTTCTTCGCAACCGCCTCAAGGTCGGCCTGCATCAGAAACGGCTCGGGACTGCGGTAGAACTTCTGCCCTTCCGCGAGCGGCGAGAGCTTCGTCCAAATGGCGAATTTCACCTTTGGATTCGCCTTGCGGTAATCCTCAAGGAGCGCGAGGTAGTCGCTTTCAAACTGTCCGCGCTTGCGGCCGCCCGTGTATTCCTTGATATACTCGCCGTTGTCATTTATGCCGAGGTTGCATATGACGATATCCGGCTTCCATTCAAGCGCCGCCTTGTGCTCGGGCATGTAGCGGAAGCCACGCTTCTCGTTGCCGCGCATCGAGTCGAGGTAGATGCCGCGTCCGGAGTTGCCGAAGTTGCGAACCTCGTACTTGCCTGGCTCGTATTCCTCGAGCATCTTCTGGAGCTGCGCCGGGTACGACTCTTTCGCACGGTCGGCAAGCCCAAGTCCGTACGTTATCGAGTCGCCGATACATGCGACCTTTACCGCGTCGGACGCCTGCGCGGCCAACGCCGCAAAAAGAACTAACGCAGCGGAAGCGAAACGTTTCATCTGTATGTTCATTGTAGTGTCCTCCCTATGATGTCAAACAACTTGAACGCGAAAGTGGCGGCGCAGGCGAGCGACAAGACAACGACGAAAAACGGGAACGCACGCTTCATTACTTCGCTTTCGCGTCCGGCGAGACCGGCCGCCGCGCATCCGAGCACGATAGACTGCGGGCAAACCATCTTCCCGATTCCAGCGCCCATAACGTTCGCCGCGGCAAAGAGAAGCCGCTCCGCGTCTGACGATCCGACGGATGCCTGCAACGCGCCGAAAAGGACATTTGTGCTCGTGCCTGAGCCGGTGACGAAACCTCCAAGTGCGCCTACGATTCCGGAGACCGCTGCATATCCCCCGCCCGTCGCGGCGACAAGTCCTTCGGCAAGATTCCGCGTCAAACCCGCCGCGACCATCGTCTTCGCAAGCGCGAGCACCGTGCAGATCGTCAGCACTGCAAGGGCATAGCGTCTCGCGGTCTTCGCCGCGACGCCGAGAAGCCGCAGAGGTCCCACTCCCTGGCATAGTCCGCCAAGCGCCCCGGCCGAGAGAACGACGATTCCCGGCGACGGCTTCCATTCCGGCGGCATCATGGAAACGGCGCCAAGCGCAACGACGACAAAGGCAAACGGCATCCACGCCCAAAGCTGCCGGCGCACATTCGTTTCGCCGCGCTTGCCGAGGAAGGCGAAAAGCGCCATGACGGCGATTCCGCCCACGATGTCGGGAAGTTCGCACCCAGTGAACCTCGCCGCAAGGCACCATGGCACTACAAACGCGATTGAAGCGCCAAGCGCGAGCTTCCAGCATTCGCGAAGAGCGCGCCATCCATCGGCCGCGACAAGAACGAAAAACGGCAGAAGCGCCGTCACCGCCAGCTGCAGCAACACGATGGAAGAAGTCAGCACGCCGACGTCAAGCCCCGTCTCGCTCGCAAGGACGCTCGTCGGCACTCCAACGGAGCCAAAAGCGGTAGGCGTCGAATTCGCGACGAGACAGCAGAGGACCGCCCTTGCGGGATCAAAGCCGACGCCGACGAGGATCGCGCATGGAATCGCGACGGCAGTGCCGAAGCCGGCCATTCCCTCCATGAAGTTCCCGAAGCCCCACGCGACGAGTAGCGCGAGAAAGCGGCTGTCGGAGGACAGCGAACAAAGCCCGCCTTTGATGTCTGCGATCGCCCCCGATGTCTCCGTTATCGCGTATGTGAAAAGCGCGGCAAATATGACAAGCCCTATCGGGAACAATCCGGTCGAGACGCCCTGTGCCGCACATCCGGCAAATTCCCCTGCCGACATTCCTCGCCAGACGAGCGCCTCGGCGGCCCCAACCACCAGCGCGGCAAGGGCCGCCTTCCATGCAGGCGCCTTCACGACGACAAGCGCCGCGACAAGAACCGCAATCGGCAGAAGTGAAAGGACGAATGTCATGCTTACCAAGTCACCTTGACACGGAAGAACCGGTTTGTTGCGCCGGGCTGGTCAAACTCGACATTCTGCCAGTCGTTCGAGAGCGCGGGCTTACCCTGGAGGACATACGTAATATTGCCCAACGTCGTATTGGTAGGCGAGTATTCGACAATTGGCGTCGCGCCGTTCATGCGGATAGTCGCCAAGAACTTGCTCGTCTCGTTAGTGGGGTCAAGGCCAAGCACATAGCTTTCCCAATAGGAGTAGCCGTTGTTGCCTGCAGATTTCGCCATTGTCTCGTACATTGCGTCTGGCTGACCTACGATACCTGGGAAGCAAGCCTCGATCCACGAATACGGCACAGGGTAGTCCGTCGTCGATGTGGCCTTTTCGCCGCCCGCCGCCTTTGTCCAGATCTCGATGCGCTTGACCGAATACGCCGAGGCGTTCATCTTCGGCGCATTGGCCGTGTACGTATAGTCGAGAGTCTGCGCGTCGTTTGCACCGCGGTAGAAGTGCGACGAGAAGTTGCCGATTCCGAATTCTGCCGCCGACGAGCTGGACTGCCAGTTGTTGTAGGCGAACAATACCTGACCGCCACGCGCTATTCCGTCCACCGCTGCACTTGGCGAAATACGATGCACCTGCATGCAACTGTAGGAGCCAGATTCAGAAAGCGTGTCGTTCCAGTCGCAGCAGCTCCCGTTGCCCGCCGGTGCGCCGGTCACGCCAGAAACATTACCGTTGTAGTCGTATGGCGAGAACTCAACAAAGCCAGTAACGGAGTCATCATCTACCGCAACATCATCAATGCCGTTGTGGTTAGACTTTATATGAAGCTTCGTCACAACCTGCTGATGGTTGGCTGTCGGCAGTCCGACGTCACCAATCGTCGTGCCGAAAGCGTCCATGTCCACCCACACCCACTTGTGGGCATTGTTGTCGGCACGGACATATTCAACGAAGTAGGCGACCTTCTCAATATTATTCGCCGTACCATCGCCCGTGGCAGCGTATGGACTTGCCGTATTGAGGTTGCTCGCAGCGTCGATCCTGCGGCAAAGCTGATACCCCTTACGATACTCGGCAAGTTCGCTCTTGGCTGCAGCACCAAGTTCGTCGGCTGTTGGCGCGGCAGGCATGGTCGCGGACGGGAATGTCTGGGTCGAAGTGAACTGGTTGGTGACAATTGAGAGCCACCCTTCCGCCATCTGGTCGTGCCCCCACCAGTCGGGATGCAGGTGGTCGCTGCCATGATCGAACAGGATGCCGTATTCACCGCTCTTGACGTAGGAGTTGAGATCCGCAAGGAACACCTTGCCGACCAGTTTTACCGGCAAATTGTCAACAAAGTCCTTCAAAAGCGCGTTGACCTGGGGAATCATGTTGGTCACATGGGTGTAGTTGCCGGAATTATACCCCTGCTCGACATTGATCTGATTGCCGACGACAATCTTCGTATCCGGCAAGTTCGCCGCAAGATGCGCGACAATGTTCGTGACCGACGCCACCACCTGCGTGGCAGTTAGTCCGGTCGCCGGTACTATGTCGTTGGCACCGGCAAGCAACAGCACCACATCGGGATTGCCCGCCTGCGCGCACAAGGTGTCGACATTCTCGCAGAGGTTGGCCCTGCCCGCCGCACTCGTCGTCGGGCCCGCCGTCGCGCCGTGCTTGGCAGAATGCCACTTCCACGCATCGGGGATTACCTGTCCAGAAGGATCAATGCCTTCCGCATTGTTGATCTTGTCATAGCAGCCGACCATCTCTACGTTATAACCGAGCATCGAAAGCTTCTGGGCAAGAAGAACGCGATAGTTCGCCCTGGTTCCACCGGCGTTGAAGCCCTCAGTAATCGAGTCGCCATACGGCCAAACCTTGATGGTGCCCTTCTCCGCCTGGGTCGTCGGATTCCAGACGCGTAGATAAATCGCCTTCGCACCATAGACAAGTTCGGCTGAAAGTCCAGCGGGGAGACCTGTGACATCGAGCGTGCCAACACGGCCGTAACCAGTTGACTTCTTCTGCGCCGTCGTCCAGGTGGCAAGAGTGTAGGTGCCCGCCGCCAGTGTCGCAGCGTTAGTGATTGCAATCGTGCCGCCAGTGCTAAGCGTTCCAATGTTCGCATAGGTCCTAGTCTCGCCGGCTGCAAAATTCCACGTAGCGCCCGCAGCGATATTGATGGTGTCGCCATCTTCAGGATTCGGCACGTAGAGAATCTGATCGGGCGTGTAGTAGCCGTTGAAGACCACGACCTTCTCGACCACAAAGCCAGTGAAAGGCACCATATTTTCATCATTGCTGCAGAGTTCGGTCTGACCGCCAATTCCAACTTTCTTCAGTGTGCTGTTGGAAATCTGCATTCCCTCTGTGCATTCTCCGCCAGACATGGAGTCAAGCGAATCGCCGACATAGGCAAGGCAGGCATTGGTCTTCCTCGCACAAACCAAGTATCCGCCATCAGCCGACAATGTAGGAGTACCACTTACCGCATATATGCCACGCTTGCGGTCACCGTAGATGAAGCTGTAGTATGCAGACAGCTGCCTATCTGCACTTGTGTCTGTGCAAATGCCGGAGTCAAACGTCACGGCAGCCTGACCACCAAACGTTACCACAGGTGCGCTGTGAATGGCCGGAGCCGTCCTATATTTCACAAGAACGGTGATAGCCTCGGCAGATGTTGCATCAATCACCGCCGCCGCATCGCCGATGGTGAGCGTGCCGCCGAAGGTGTCGTCCTTCGCGGCGGTCGTGCCGCTGACGGATAGCGTGTAGCCGCCCTTCGTAGTCGTCTTGAAGTCATTGACCCAAGAAGCAACGGGTTCAATCAAGTATTCATCGGTATCGACCGGACGCACTGCACCCTGTTCTGGGAACTTGTAACCCTTGAGATCGGCGGGCGTAACCCAGTCGCCAAAGATCGCCACGTTCTTTATGACCATTCCAGCCCACGGCACCGCACCGGCGACGGTCGGACCGCCAATGCCGACGGATGTGATGAAATGATCGTCTCCAGTAAAGCGCAGTCCCGACTTTTCGCCGCCCGCAAGTGTCGAAACATTCGCACCAGAGTAAACAGCCGTACCATGGGCTCCATCTTTATCGGCATAGGTGGAGATAAGGATATAGCCATCCTGCGGGAGCGTCTGTGCAGGATCAGAGAAGGCATATCCATTTTTGATAGTTGATCCATCGAGCCAATATCCGTCAAGTGCTGATGAGCCCTGAGCGGCAAGCGCACCTAAGTCATACGTCGAGAACATCGACGCGGGGACGGAATTCGCCGCCGGAGCCCCACCGGACGGAAGCGAATACTGAACGAGCATCGTCACCTTCTGGTATGTCGCGTCAGGAAGCGTCGCCGTGGCACCAAGCGTGGTGGAGTTGCCGATGACAATCTGGCCCAAAGAGTTTGTCGTATTGCCATTGAGCGCAAACTCCAGTCCACCGTGCGCGCTCCTGTCGTCGTCGAATTCACCCGCAACCCAGACAGCAGTTGGCGCAGGCCCAGTATATGCTTCCTTCGTCCAGATTTCTATCGTCTTTACGGAATACTGGTCAGGAGCCATCTTCGCGAGGATAGAGCTCACTCCGGTCCAGTCTTCGACGTGGTAATCACCGTTGAAGTGCTGGGCGAAGTTGCCTATGCCGAAGTCCGGGTCACTATCCGCCGACTGGAAGTTGTTGAACGCGAACAGCAGCTGCGGACGCTCATAAAGATCACGCGATGAAGGATTCATTACGCGGAACACCTGCATGCAGCCGTAGGAGCCGCTCTCCGAAAGCGTGTCGTTCCAGTCAAAAGGCTCGCCGTAGTTCGCCGGAGCCGCGGAGTTGGAGCCCGTTCTCGTGTAGTCATACGGCGAGAACTCTATCCAGCCGGTCACGGAATCGTCGTCCGCCGCGACATTGTCGATTGCGCCGTGGTTGGAGCAGACGTGCATTCTCGTCACCGCCTGCTGGCAGTTGCGCCGCGGGAGGCCGACGGACGCCAAATCCGCGTCGCCAAACGCATCCATATCGACCCACACCCACTTGTGCGCATGGTTGTCGTCGCGCACGAATTCGACAAAGTATCCAACCTTCTCGAGGTTATTCGATGCGGCGGCGCTGTTCATGTCGTCGTACACGACATTGTTGACGTCCTGGCCCTTCTCGACGCGGATGTTGCAGAGCTTCGTGAAGCCCGCGCGGTAGGCGGCGAGTTCAGGTTTGTTCGCCGCGCCGAGCTGATTCGCAGTCGGTGCAGCCGGAATCGGATTCTGTGACGGGAAGTCCGTCGCGTCTGGATTGGGATAGCATTCGATTATCTTTTCAAGGTATCCGTCAGCCATCTGGTCGTAGCCCCACCAGTCGGGGTGAAGGTGGTCGGAGTAGATGATGCCGGGCTCACCGCTCTTCACGATACTGTTGAGGTCTGCGAGAACAACATGTCCCTGCCATGCCTCGGGCTGGTCGGCCATTATCCGCTTGATGTAGTTGGTGTTGATATCTGCGATCTGAGAATCAAGAGTCACTCTCGAGCCGTCGCTGTTGAGAATCGTTGAGACGATGATCTTCGTATTGGGCAGGTTGTTGACGAGGCGGTTGACGACGTTCGTCCACGCCGCAAACACCGGCTCGACAGTAGTGAACTGCGGCAGGTCGTTGACGCCGATAAGCAAGAGCGCTACGTCCGGCGTACCCGCCTGTATCGCGAGCGTATCGACGTTCTCGGAAAGGTTGCTGCGATGGGCGAGCGACGACGGGCCTGCCGTCGCGCCGTGCTTCGCGGAATGCCACTTGTATTGGTCAGTAAGCGCGGTGCCGCTGGGATCAACGGAGTTGTAGCCGTTGCTAAGTCCGTAAACGCCGGTGGACCTCACATTGTAGCCGAGCATCTCCAGCTTCTGGTAGAGGAGGATGCGGTAGTTCGCGCCGGTCGCCTGGGCGTTGTAGCCCTCGGTTATCGAGTCGCCGTAGCACCAGACCACGAGCGGCTTGCGCGCAGCCTTCTTTGTGGTGTCGTCGACACGCAGATATATGGCCCTCGCGCCATAGATGAGCCGCGCCGAAAGCCCTGCTGTGAGCCCGTCCGTCACGAGAGTGCCGACCTTGCCGTATCCGGCACATTGGGTCGTGTACTGCTGCGGCGTCGTCCAGGTGGCGAGAGGATACGTGCCCTCGGTAAGTTCGGAGGCGTTGGCTATGGCGATCGTGCCGGAGGACGAAAGTGTGCCAATGTTCAAATATTTGCGCGGCGTATCGCTGGCCGTAAAGGTCCAGGTCGTGTTGTCAGAGACGTTGACAGTGTCGCCGTCTTCCGGATTCGGGATGTAGCGGACCTGATCAGGCGTGTAGTAGCCGTTGAAGACGACGATCTTCTCGATC
Organism: uncultured bacterium; assembly: GCA_902801025.1. Lineage (GTDB taxonomy): Bacteria > Verrucomicrobiota > Kiritimatiellia > RFP12 > UBA1067 > UBA1067. Next base: position 8,087 of record CADCGZ010000030.1, read on the forward strand.
TCAAGTCCGGCAAAAGGCACCATGTCGTTGGCATTTGCCGCCATGCCCGAATTGCCGCCGATGCCCAGCTTGGTCAACGTCACGTTCGAGAATTTGATGTTGCCGCTTGAAACCGTACCGCCTGTCATCGCATCAAGTGAATCGCCGACATAGGCCATGCACTGCTGCCCGTTGTCCCTTGCGCACAGCACGTATCCGCCAGTCGCAGACAGTTGAGGCGCCGTTTCAAAATCGTAGGGCTTGCCGTTGTCAGTGCTGAAGTTGCGGTAAACGGCCAACGTCTTGTCCGACTTCGTGTAGACGCCGACATCAAGCCCTGCAGAGGAGCCCATGCCGCCAAAAGCAACGACAGGAGCGTTCGTGACGTTTGACGCGGCCCTGTACTTGATGAGCACCGTCATGTTTGCGCTGTTGGCAGCCGTCGTATCGATTATCGCCGCAGCATCGCCGATGGTGAGCGTGCCGCCGAAGGTGTCGTCCTTCACAGCGGTCGTGCCGCTGACAGAGAGCGTGTAGTCACCCTTCGTCGTAGTCTTGAAGTCGTTGACCCAGCTCGCGACTGGTTCGACAACGTAGCGGTCGGAATCGACCGGCCGCACCGCGCCCTGCACGGGGAACGTGTAGCTGGCGAGATCATTAGTCGTGACCCATTCGTCGAAGAGCGCAACGCTCTTGACAACCATTCCCGTCCAAGGCTTCGCGCCGGCGACGGTTGGCCCACCGACGCCAACAGATGTCACGCGATTGTCACCACCCGTGAACCTCAAACTAGATGCTTCGCCACCGGATAGCGTTGCAACAGTTTCTCCAACATACACAGCTGTATAGTGATCTCCTGGATTCTGATTCGAATTCGCTGGAACTGAAATCAGCAGATACCCTTCCTGCGGAATCGACGGCGCGGGAGATGAGAAAGCATAGTTTGCCGCGATTACGGCCGGGTTTTGGGTAGTGTTCCAGAAGTAACCAACGAGGTCAGCTGATCCGCTACCCGCACAGCCCCCCATATCGTAATTCACGAACATGGACGCAGGGACGGAATTTGCCGCCGGTGCTCCGCCGGTCGGGATTTCATACTTAACGAGCATCGTCGCATTGTTGAATCCATCAGGAAGAGCGATCGTCGCGCCGAGCGTGGAGGAGCTGCCAATGACAATCTGCCCGAGCGCGTTTGTCGTGTTGCCGTTCAGCGAAACCTCAAGGCCGGCATGGGCGCTCCTGTCGTCGCCAAACTCGCCCGCGACCCACACGGCGACCGGCGCGGGGCCGGTATATTCCGGGTCGTCGTCAAGCACCGTCTCTTCATCGATAATCGACTGGCCGACGGCGAAGTCGTAGAACCTCATGTAGTCGATGAGCGCATTCGCGTCGTCGCAAGGATCGTACGAAGTATTGTTGCCGTTCTTGACCGATCCAAACTGGAATTCCTTGGATACGGAAATTGTTGCCGATTCGTCGACCTTCAGCACTCCATCGACGTAGAGACGCACCCTGTTTGCCGTCTTGACAATCGCATAGACGTGCTGCTTGACAGTCGCATTGCTTACCTCGACAGCTTCGCCGATGAGATTGTCCTTGCTGGCAAGTGCCACGGTGTTTTCGCCAGTACCCGCGACCAATCCGAAAACGCTGCCGCCGTTCTTTCCGAACATGAGCATCATAGTTGGGTTCTCGCTGTTTGCGGTGGGCAGCGTGCAACGCATGAAGACCGACCATTCGTCATCCGGCATTGCAAACGTCTTGTTGATATACGGCTTGCACCTCATGTAGATCTTCTCGGACTCGGAATCGTAGGACGCCGTTCCATTCCAAATGTTGAGTCCGGTCGTGTCGGTTCCGATAGAATTCATATTACCGTTGAATTCGTAGTCAAGCAGGTATTCGACTGTAACGGACGGATCTGCCGCGAGGACATACTTGCCATCCACGGCATCCTCTGCCGTAAAGGTTTCAAGCACCTGCCCAGTCTTGTCCTTGAGCACCATAGTCGCGCCATCATTCAGCGTTACGGTGTCGATTGTGCAGCCATTGATCTGGTTGTCCTTCGTGACAGTCACCTCAAGCGAAGCGCCAAGACCGACGGTGAGGTTGCCGACATCGCTGGAACTGCGCGAAAGGATGACGTCTGAAACATTGATATTGCAGTTGGTCGCCTTGGAGAGGTCGCCAAACGATACTTCACACGAAATGTCGCAGTAGATCGTGCCTGTGTAGTCGGCAGAGATCCCTTCGACAACTATCTTCCCGCCTGTCTTGGACGAGGTGAGGTACACATCGCCAGAACCGGAGAACACATTAGGCCCGAGCGTAAGCGTGTAACCATTGGCATCGACGACAGTGCGCTTGCCGCTTGCCGCGCAGAAATTGACTGTCTTTGTCTCTCTTATGCTTTGGGTGATTTGATACATGCCGGCCTTGAAGTTCAATGTCGGCGCGTTGTCTCCGGATATCGCACCATTAACCTTTACGCTCCCACCGTCCTCGATCGTCAGCACCGCCCCTGCTCCGTACGTATTGATGGTCGAGCCAGTCGCAAATGCGCCGCTTACCGCGAGGTCGGCTCCATCGCCAAGATAAAGTCCACCGTTTGCTGCCCATCCCTTCCCTGCGGAGATTTCGACTTCCTTCTCGACATAAAGCCTGCCGTTGCTTCCAGTCGCGTCATCCGGCATCGCATCGGCGATCGCCACGTTCTTCGCCGCGAGGTTGAAAGAACCTGTAAAGCCGGAAACGTCCTTTATGAGGACCTTCTCGTTGTTTCCGCCGCCAGCGGTCGTCTGGAACGTGCCCGTGCCGGTCAATTTGCTGAAGGTGGATTGCGCACCGCTGGAACCGTTGCTCCAGTTGAGCGCCGCGGCCTCGCCGTTGTCAATGAGTTCAACCGTGTAGGGGAATGCCGTGTTGGGCTTCAAATAGCCGGCCACGCCGTTGAGCCGCACGACGGAATCGTTATTGGCCCAGTAGCTCAAATCAAGTCCGGCTGCCGCATAGCCAGTGAACACCACAGTGCCCTTCCAGATGTCTGCAAAATACATGGCTGGCAATGTGTCATCATAATAGTACTTCATGTTGCCGGCAAGAGAACTATCGACGTCGCAGCTGATTCCAAGACCGTTTAGCAACCGCAGGTTACCCTCCGGCACAACCGTCGTCGGCGCGCACTTCAACGTCGCGATTGCCGCGATCGCGGTATTCCTGAACGTATCCACGGAAAGCGTAGCCGATCCCGTCGCCTCCGAAATCTTCAGCTTCGTTCCCGTGACGAGCACAGAACCAAGATTGAAGTCGGCAGAAAGGTCGAGCGTCATCTCCGTATCGCCTACCGTGTCGTTGAAGATCACGTAGTCGCCCGTATTCGGCAAGCCCTGCGACCACCTTGCGGCATCCCAGAAATTGCCTGTTCCAGTGTTTGGATCTGGCGTCCACGTATTTGCGGTGGAAGCAATGGAATATGTTGGCTGGCTGATGTTCCAGCTTTGCAACACATTCCCGGACTCGTCCTTGAAGACGACCGATCCCCAGCCCTGCATTGTGATCTCCGTCGTGGAATATCCGTATGAGACCTGCGCCTTTGAGAGAATCAGATTCACGGTGCCGTTGTCAATGACTACGCCCTTTTCCTGTCCGGCCGGGATGGTCACAGTTCCCGAATCATCGAAATCTCCAAGGCTGATGTGTCCCGTAAAACCACTGAGATTGCCGAACGTCGGCGCGCTGCCGACAACCATAATGTAGCCGCCGCCTGTAATCGCCGCGTCAATCGTCGTGCTGTTGTCGATGTAAAGCTGCGTAGTACCGCCGATATACACCTTGGCCTTGCTGCCTAGGCTTCTCGCAAGGCGGTAGGTGGAGGCGTACGAATCGAAGTTGAGCGTCCCGGCGAAGCCAGACATGTCGGCCGGGAGATTAACGGCGACGGACGGCGCCCACTTGAGAGTTCCGGTGAAACCGTCCAGACCCTGGAATGTGAAGGAGCCGTTGCCGACCGAATCGGCCAGGATGATCGTGCCCGTGCCGTTGACTGCGCCGGACGCGAAAGTGACGTCCTGCCCCTTGGCGTCGAGCGTCGTCGTGGTGCCACCGGCGAACCACACAGGGGATGTGGCGGAAGACTCGACAATCTCGAACGTGCCGCCCAGCACGTTGCGCATGGAGTTGAAGCGGAGCATCAGGTTCTTGTACGCCTCCGTGCCATCTGCATTTTTGGCAACGAGCGTCAAGACGAGCATTTCTCCGGACCACTTCGGATCCATCGCCGTGGCATCGACATTGACGGTAAAGACATTGCCGACTTTCGTCACGCTCAGCTTGCTGTCAGGCAAAATCGTCAGATGGCTCGAATACGGCACGACTTCCGTCGTAGATTCGGAGCAGGTCAAATCGATCCTGTTGGTGATTCCGTATGCGCACTCGATGAAGATATCCTGCTGGAGAAGTTCAATGCCGCATGCGACGGACGAGACCGAGATGATTTCCGGCGCGGCCTTTGGCACGCCGATTGTCGTCGTCACTGAATTGGCACGCCCGATCCCTTCACCTTCGTTCATCAGCGGCGTGACGGTAAAGGTGTATTCGCTTCCAGATTCTAGCTCGGTTACCTCGTATGTGTACCTTTCGGTCGTGTCGCCTAGAGACTGAATCATGCCGCTTCCAGCGTTATTGCCGTTCTTTGACGTCTGAAGGAGAAAGCCGCTGATCCTGTTCGTGTAGCAAGGCGGCAGATGCCAGGCGAGCGTAATAGACGTGCCGCTCACTTTGGGAACTGGCTCGAACTGCACGATTTTCTGCGGACGGAAGCCCGTCTGGAAGGATGCAAGAACACCAGAATACGTGCCTTCGGTAACAGCTGTCTTGAGGTTCTCCCAATACACCGCGTTGCCATAGCCGAGGTTGAGGTTTATCCAATCGACCTCTTCTTCCGTTCCGTTATTCTCCACGGCGTAGCCGTCGATGACCATCTGGTGGGCAGCGGTGTTGATCTGAATCGGCGAACCCCAGTCGAGATCCGCTTTGACGGCTGCCCAGAGAGCTTCGTAGCCGTCGTTCCAGTATGTATAGCCCTTGCCCTTTTCGTACCAGTATTCTTCGGCCGTGGCCGCGAGCTGCCTCGTGCCGCCGGAGCCGCCCGGCTTGTAGCCCATGCCCGTCAAGGACTGCGCCCACAAAGAGAGCCATGCTGTATTGTAGGTAGCCTCTTTGTCGGCCGCCCATGGAGTAGAAGCCGGATTCGGGGCAGAAGCTACCACCTTGTCCCAATTGAACGGCACTAGCCCATTAGGACGGATGACGAAATCGCTGTAGTTGAACTGTGCGTCCCTTACACCATGTGTTGACTGGCGGAATTTCTCATACCTGTAGGGCCAGCGCCAATAGCGAAGTTCCTGTCCGGCCGCAGTCGCCATGCATCCGCAGAAATAGTTGTAGGGCGAGAGATCGTTGAAGGGGGCGGTCTGATTCCATGTAGCGCCCAGCAGCGGCGCGACGTATGGAGTGTAACCTGTACCGTCGGTCCCAGTAGGCTTCGCACTCAGCAATGTGCGCTTCTTGGCGACGGGAGCGGTGTACTTCGACCAGCTGGGATTGTCTTCGAGCGATTCATCCGCCTCCTTCGTTTCGACCATCGTGCTGTCGCCCGTGAGCTTCGCCGCGAACGGCGAGCCGACTTCCGGCTCGGCGAAGTCTGCGGGCGAAAACGAGAGTATGGGCGCGCATTTCGTAGAGCCCGCGATTTCGATGTAGCCGGACGGCTCCAGCGCAACGATCCAAAGATTGCCCCATGCAGTGGCCGACGAGACCGAACGGTCAGGCAAAAGCCGTGCACCGAATCCGCCGGGCCTGATGAAGCCCTCGGCAGCCGCCAAGGCTGTCTCCTGCGAAACCATCTCCGCGACGGCAGAAAACACAAAGGCCAAAAGCGCCACAGCTGCGATTGTCGTCTTTTTGATCATACTTTCACCCCCGACTAATTTCTCCTACATTCAACACAGCGTTAATTATACCAAATTCCAGCCCAAAATGCCTGTGGCAATTAGGTAAATTAGGTAAAAGATCAACGAGCGACTTATGTAAGGAACCAGAAAATTGATGGCTTTTGAGCATTACGCATATATTGGCGTATATGTGTGTTTGGCGCTGACGCGCGACCACGAAAGCTCACAAAATCAGTCGCATCAATGTCGAGCTGGAGCATGCGGAACGGATGCTTCCGGATCAGAAGCCGAGGAGATACACGATAACCGAGGCGACGGTCGACGTCGCCCCTACGAGCGCGCCGAACGGGAAGACCTTAAGCCTGTCCTTGATATTCATGCCTACCGCGCCGGCGGTAGCGTGGAAAAAGCTGCCGTGCGGAAGCGCGTCTATGATCGTCCCGCCCGCATGAAGCATTGCCGCCGCCGAGAGCGCGGGAACTCCAGCATCGAGGAGAGCCCCAGAGAACGTCTGCGCGGCGATCGTCACGCCGGCCGTAGTAGACGCCGTCGCGCCGGACAGGAGAAAACTTGAAAGCGGCGCCAGCGCAAACGCCGGAAGATGGCAGACGTCCAAAAGCGATACCATGTCGGCGTTGAGGCCAGAATTCTTCACGATGCCCGCGACCGTGCCTGTTCCAACGAGAAGAATCGAAACGCCGACGACCTTGGAGAGCCCGAATTCGCAGTATTCGGCAGTCCTGCGCCATCGTCCGCACGCGAGGATGGAGACGATTCCTCCCGCCGGAAGCGCCACGAGCGGATCGACCGCAAAACCGCAGACCGGGCGGAGCGCAAGAAGCGCCACCACTACTACCGGCCCAGCCACGGACGCCCACAGCGAAGGAAGCCCCGTCTCCTCCGTAGCGCACCCTCTCTCTTCTACTGATGTCTCAACGGCAGCGCCTATTCTCTTCGCAAGCATCGCCGACAGGAACGCCGTCATCGCGAGCGCACAAAGCGCGGGCACGACGTTCTTCATCATCAGGGAGGTCAAGTCCACGCCGAACGCATCTGCCGCGGCGATCGTGTTCGGATTTGGCGAAATCACGTTGCCGGCCTTGCCGCCGCCCACCATGGCGAGAAGCAGCGCTGGAACTGGAATGCCGGCACGACGGGCGATTGCGAGCGCGACTGGCGCCACGGTTATGACGGCGATGTCCACAAAGACACCGACAGCCGTGACGATAAGCGTCGCAAGCGCGACCGCGGCAAGCGCGAAGCGTGCGCCGAGCGCGCGAATGACGGCGTCTGCGATCTTCTCTGCGCTGCCCGTCTTGACGAGCGCACCGGCAAGAACGCCGGACGTTAGAATTCTGAGTACACTCGGCATCATCGACTGTGCACCGGATATCATGGCCGACACCGTCTCTGGAAGCGTACCTCCGCCGATGAGCCCGCCGAAAAAAGCGCCCAACACCAGCGCGTAGGCCGGCGTCGCCTTTCTCACGATCAGGACGATCGCGATCACAAGGCCAGTCAAAGCGCCCCAAGTCGAAAACATCTGAACACCTGCTCCGCCGTAGCGGCGAGATTCTCCGCCGCACGCCCTTTTTCAAGCGCCTCCTCAAGCGTCGTCACCTGACGAAGAACCGGAAAGAACGCGTCAATGCCATGTTCATTCACAATTCCCGCGTCGGGCGTCACGCACCCAGAGAACGCAATGACCTTCACGCCAAACTTCTTCGCCGCACGCGCAACGCCAATCGGCGCCTTGCCCATAATCGTCTGCGAATCGAGCCGACCCTCTCCCGTGACCACGAGATCTGCACCGCGAACAAAATCCTCAAGACGCGTCTCTTCAAGGACAATCTCTACACCACTCCTGAGCTCACCGCCGAGAAAATCATGGAAGGCGAAGCCAAGCCCGCCGGCCGCGCCCGCGCCGGGCGTATCAGCGCGCCCTCCGGATACCGAGGCAAAATGCGCGAGGGCTGCGTCAAGTTCAGCGACCATAGCCGGCGTAGCGCCCTTCTGCGGACCGAACACCGCGCTTGCGCCGCGCTCGCCGCAGAGCGGATTTGTGACGTCGCAGGCAATGCGGAAGACGCACTCCCTCAATTCGGGGAGAGCCGAAGCGCGATCAACTTTCGCGAGCGCGGCAAGTCCGCCGCCGCCGCGCGGAATATCGCGGCCATCACAGTCAAGAAGCCTGAAGCCAAGCGCCTGGAGCATTCCGGCGCCGCCGTCGTTTGTGGCGCTCCCGCCGATGCCGACGATGAAACGGCGGCAACCATGCGCAATCGCGTCGCGGATCATCTCGCCAACGCCGAACGTCGTGGTGCGGAGCGGGTCCCTCTCCACACCGGAGACGAGAGTGATGCCGGCGGCCTGGGCCATCTCCATGACGGCGGTCTCGCCGACCTTCCCGTAGACGGCCTTCACCGGCCTGAGCGCCGGTCCGGTCACCTTGACTTCCAGAAGTTCGCCGCCAAGCCCGGAGACAAGCGCCTCGACCGTGCCCTCTCCACCATCCGCGAGCGGACGCACGATGCACTCGGCATCGGGGAAAACTCGACGCGCACCTTCCGCCGCGGCGTTCCCGGCCATAAGAGAGCTCAGGCTCCCCTTGAACGAATCTATCGCAAAAACAATTCTCATCGCTTCCCTACCGAATATGAAAGCCCCGGGACTTCGCGCGGATGGTCGCTCGTGCCGAGAATCGGAGTAAACGTGCCAATCCACTTCCAGCCGCCCTTCTTAGGCAACGTCATTTTGACGTAGTTGACGCCCTTCTTCAAGTGAATCGGCGTCGGCGCGCGGTACCAGTAGTCTTCGTCGACAAGCGGTGTTTCCTTGGGATTCCCCTTCACTCCCGGATGCGTCCACTTCGGCGGCTCTATCTTGTGCCCATTTAGCTCAATCGTCGCGCCGTGCTTGTTCCACTGACCGATCGCAGGAGTCGGCGCGTCGCGGCTACGTCCATCGGAGCGCGAAAAACCAGTCATGCCGATCCATGCGCCGCAGTCAATCTCGCGCTCGCTCGTAATCCAAGTCTCAAGCGTCACGACGCCGTCGTTCCGCGGCACATACGCGCTCTCGGAAAACCAGAAATGCCGCGGATAGATCGTCGCCTGCGGAATATCCTCCCCTAAAACGCTGCCTTCCGCATCCGTCATGCGCCAACGCATCTGCGTCTGCGCGACGTATGGGAAAGGATGCCGCAACCCCTTCAAGACCTTGTCGCGCTGCGCGATCGTGCGCCGCTCCAAATCGGCCGCAAGCGCAAAGCGCGGATCGTCCGGTTTCGGGAGCCGCGCGTAAAGCGTTGGCTCATCCTTCTCACGCCCGCGCCAGAAGTTATCAGAAAGAAACACGATTGCCGGATAGACGGCGTTCATCCTCACGACGTCTTCGGTGTCGGCAATCGCGTCGTCATGCCACACGCAGACGATCGCACCAAGCTTTTCGTTCTTTTCGCCCCACCTGCATGGCTGTTGGTAGGCAGCGACGGAAAGGAGCTCTTCGGGGTCTACATGGTTGATGTAGTAGCTGTTCTGCGAGTCGATGTATGGCGTCTTGTCTCCGCGCGGATCCTTCGCGCCCATCCAAAGCTGCTTGATCGACTGCCCGGGGAGACGCAGCCCCGGCGACCAGCCCATCAGCGTGCGTCCATTGTCCGTCACCTTCTTCGCCCAATAGTCGAGGTGGCTCTGCGGAACCTTCTCGCCGCGCTCACGCGCCTCGTCCGTGCCGAGGTGAACGATCGGCATATCCGCGGCCGGCGCGAGCGTGCAAAGTTCGTCGATCAGCTCACCCAGGATGATCTTCGCCTCTTCGCACGAAAGGTCATTGATGCCCGTCGCCTTGCGGAACGCGAGAGTATGGCCGGGCATGTCGAGCTCGGGAATGACCGTCACGCCGCGCGTCTTCGCAAAGGCAAGGATGTCCTTGAACTCTGCCTGCGTATAGAACTTCCCGACATTGCGCGAGAACGCCTCATTCTTCTGGAGCTCTGGATGCTTCTTCGATTCAAGCCGCCAGCCATAGTTGTCGGTAAGATGCCAGTGAAAGACATTCATCTTGTAGTCCGCAAGGGTCGAGATGACGTCTTTTATTGACGCGACGCTTTGGTAGTTGCGTCCGCAGTCGAGCATCAACCCGCGGTACTTGAATTCCGGCTTGTCGTAAATATCGCAATCGGGAATAGCAGTTCCGTCGGCTTCAGATAATTTCTTCATCTGGTTGAAGGTCACCATCGCGTATCGCCGACCTTCCTCGTCACGAGCATGGACAGATGGCTTTCCTCCGCGCACGACAAGCAGGTACGAACCTGGCCCGACTGGAGACTTGAATGGAGCACGAGCGGCGCTTCTTCCATTACTCGCGCTATGCCGCTTCACATTCATCGGCCGGGGCATAAGTTCGTCTATGCAGTCTGCATGCACGGCAAGGCAAGCCGCCGCGCAAGCACACAACACAACAATCCCGCAATGTGGATTGCGAGCTCCAAACCAAATTCTCATACGGCAATATTATATCAAAACCAATTAGGCCGCGCACGGAAGAATTTACGCCATAAAAACAGCGAAGGCCCGCCATCATCGGCCGGCCTTCGTGTTTGACCATTGCCCTACCGCTATTAGCGCAAGCGGATGAAGAGTGGATCGGGGCATACCTCGCGCTTGACCGTCTTCACCTCTGCCCTCGTCAGCGCAGTGTCGTAAATACGCCAGTCATCGAGATAATAGCCATCGTCACCGACCTTGTTAGAGCCAATCTTGCCGCCATGGAAGGAGCCTAACTGCCCCATCTGTTCAATCTTCGACGACACCCCCTTATCCGACGACTGTGACAAGTTGTCAACATACAGCGTCGTTCCCGTCGCAGTTGCGACGACTGCGTAGAAGTGATAGCCCTTCGTGAGATCCTCCGTGCCAGTAGCCTCAACCACTTTCTCAACTGTTCCGCTAGTAGTCCTTGCATAAACCGCGGCAGTCGTTGAATCAAGAACGGCCAACCCCATTGCAGGATTGCTGTTGTTCGTATTGCCGAGACCCCAGAGAATAACTCCCGTCTGCTTCATCTTGGCAACGGTCGTCACCGTAACAGCGCCAGCATGGAACGGCGAAGTGCCGTTTGCCAATGTGTCCCAATACGGAGTATAACCTGTATGAACCTGCACTGCCTGGCCATTCTTGGAATTCACAAGCGTTGCGCTGCTCGCTTCGCCAACAGAGCTGATTTGCGTACCGGAGTCTGCCGCCTTGCCAGTATTGACTGCCGCACCATTATTAAAGTCGTAGTGCATGAAGTTAGCCGGCATCCCAGCACGGAACGTCACCTTAACAAGGTTACCGTCGAGTTCGGATGAGAAGCGTGTGCTAGTCTGAACCGAAATCGTCTCATTCGAAAGCACGGTTGCACTTGGCGCGGTAAAGATTGTCAGCACCTGCCCGTCGGTCAACCCCGTAGGATCGACGTTGGACGTATCGACGATTGGGAGGGGTGAGCTCGGAAGCGTCCAGCCCGAAGCCGTCGTACCTGTGGCCGAAGGTATGACCGTCAGCGAGCCAAGGGCCGTTGGCGCTGTCGCAATGTTTATTGTAGCGCAACCCTTGGCGATAACGTCCACACCCGTAAGGTTGCAGGCCGTTGAAACAAGACCGAGCGTAACGCCGTCCGCGATGAGCGTTCCCGTAGTCTGGGTTCCGCTGGCTGTATTGGCGTTGACAATCGGGAAATAGCCAGCGCCAGAAACCGTAAGCGTGTGTCCGTTGAGCGCCAGCACCGAAGCGGCATGTCCGGAGTTGACGATTCCCCAACCGTTAGTCGAAGCCTCAGCCCTCACCATCGCATCAGCGGAAAGCGTGAGCGAAGCCGTCTGGCGACTTTGGTCACCAATCTCAGCGCCAGAATTGTAAAGCGCTCCTTTGTAAACACCGCCTTCCAACACTCCCTTGCCGGCAATCGTAATCGCATAGCAAGAATCCTTCGTATTGGCGAGGTCAAGACTTCCCCCATCTTCAACGACAATCCGCGAGAGGTTGGCAATGGCCTGTCCGTAGTTGTTTTTGCCATATCCCTGACCGCCAATTCCAGTCTTAATGGTCCTTGCCGAGCTGCCGGACTTGACCGTAAGACCTCCAGTAAAGGTGTTATTCGCATTGAACGTAACAGCGCCGTAAGTCTCGACCGCGCCCTCACCAGAAATAGGCGCTTGCAGATCGGGCACATCATTCAGACGAAGCACGGTCCAGCTGCCCAGAACGATGCTTTCCGCAATAACAGTCGAGTTCGGCGTGAATGTAGCTCCATCAGTCAGATACAGTGTTCCAACAGTTATTGAACCACTCCCCTCCAGCTCAACAACGCCCTGACCTGAAACCGTCAGAGTAGCCGCGGAATACGTCCCGGCAATCGTCAGCGTCGCGTCGTCAGTAACCTTTATGGCTATATCCTGCGTCGACTCAGGCAGGCCGTACGACCAGTTTGCATCTGTGTCAAACGAGAGATTCTCTGAGACGTTCCAGGTATTGACCGGCGGCTTTACCGTTATCGTCCCCGCCACAGCGTCATAGTCGACGGATGCACCAGTAAGCACGGTCTCACCGTCGGTGTCGTAAAGGACCACATGCGCAGGCTGGGAAGAAACTTTGAGAACCGGCACGTCCGCCTTGCTCGCCATAACGACCGCAATAGTGCCATCTGCGTCCACTGAGATCTCGTTCTCGGGACGGTTCGTGCCGAGGTTGAGCGTAACGCCCGCGCCAACAGATATACCACCCGTGCCACTGACCGTACCAGTAAGCGTGACAACTGTAGCTGAAACGCTACTATTCGTCGTGAACGAAAGAACCTTGTCAGCAGCAATTGTGACAGCCTGCGATATTGGCAGCGTCGCAGCCGAAGCACGAATCTCGCTGTCGTCAAGCACATTCACACTAATGGTTGTCGAGCCATAGCTCGTTATGCCGACATCGCCAAGAACAAGAAGCCCGCCGTTGAGATTCAACGTATTCGTACCAGAAGCATATCCCGCCATCTTGATGCCCCTGGCCGTAAAGGTGCCGCCGTTAATGTTAATTGTATGATTGTTTGCCGTCTTACCAACAAGGACTTGGCTTGCAGCCGTAAATGTCGCACTGTCCTGTATCGTGAAAGTGCTGGGACCGTTCCAGTGCCCAAACATGATGGATGCCTGATTGGAATCGACATCGCTCGTTCCCGTTACATTGATGGATGCCGTATCCTTTACCGTCATCACAGCAGTGCGTCCGCTGTCACCCTGAGAAAGGATCAGGCGCTGGGCTGTAATTGAAGACGAACCCTCGACATTGTAAGTAGCCATACCTACGCCGCAGTCGGCATATACCGCTGTGGCATCATCAAAAGTCACTGTCGTGGCCGTGGCGCTGTGCGATTCACCAAGATAGTAGGTCGCACCCTGTAGCGTCACGCTGCCGCCATTGTGCGAAATCGCCACCGATGAACCTTGTGCGCCGACACCAGCAGTGTAGGTATTGCCGTAGGTCGACGAATTAATTGATGTTGTCTTGTAGAGATATGTAACAGACGCGGAGATAGTGGCTATGCCAATGCCATCATTGGCAAAAATCAAAGGAACGGCCGATGAAGAAATCGAACTCGCCGTGAACGTGACGTTGTTCTGCTGGTCTGGAATTATCTTCAATGACCCCGTGCCAGTGACCGTAATTGCGGAGAGCGCAACCGTCTCGTCCACCGTCAGTTCGACATCGCCAGAAACATTGATAACCACGTTTCCAGAGGTCGGTGCCGTGGCGACATTCCAGAGAGCATCTGTCCAGTTCGCCTGAGTCGTCTGACCCGCCGTGCCAACCGTCATCTCCGGCGCGGTGCTGGTACCGGCGGGCATGATCTGAATCGCCGAAATGCAACCGCGCGCGTTGTTGCCGTTCGTGCCGCCCTTTATTGAGAGTGCGCCCGAAAGACCATTGATGCGTAGCGTGTTCGCTCCATAGACCGCCTTGCCAGCTGCCGCCGAGGCGAGGCCCCAAGTCGCAGTGTCGGAACTAGTGGTTGTCGTCTCTCCCGATGTGTCATCCCACGTGTAGATCGTTCCATTGACCGTCTTTGCCTTAAAACTCTTGGAGGAATCGTCTGTCGAGCAGTAGATAATTACGTCGTATGTCTCGTATGGAACCGCTGACAGCTTTATGTTGACATTGCCGCCGTCGTCAAGATAGCCTTGGATGAACGTACCTGCCGTAAGGTCGCCCGCCTCGGCATAGACGTTGTTCGCCTGCCACGTAAGCAGGGAAAGTCCGTCCGAAAACATCGCCGTGGACGAGCCGGACGGCGAGTAGGCGTCCTTGTACCACGTTCCGATTTCAAGCGCGAGCGCCGTATCGGCGGCACCGTCCGTATTGCCCTGCCCGTTGCGCCCGCCGTTCGCGTTAAAGTTGAAGCCCACGACGCCAGGCGTGAGCCACGAACGGAGAAGCGCGCCCTCGACGGCGAAGCTGACGGCAGAGAAATACGAGGCGGCGGGCTGGGCATTGGCGGAGAGGGTGATTGAGCCGGACGACGCGACTTCCACGGGAACGGACGCTACGAAAGCGGTGTCGACGTCAATCTCGACGCCATCAGCCACGGAGAGGATGATTCTCTCGCCAGAAGATGCGGCGATTAGAGCATTTAGCGCGGAGACGGTCGTATTGGCGTTGACAGGAATCGTATCAATGTCGGACGGGAACGCATATCCCAGAATCTCGGCCTCGCTCAAGGTCGAGCCAAAAACCGCCATCTTGGAAATCGTCCATCCCGTGGCCGGTGAAAGCGTCGAACTGGCCTTTTCATAGATGCCGCCGAGCGAAAAACCCTTGTAGTTTGTCTGGGACGCCTTAAGCCCCGTATGGCCGAAGCGCTTCACGAGGGTACGCGCGCCTGTATTGGCGTCAGTCACGATTTCATACGCAAAGACGCCGCCGGAAGTCTGGATGTTGATGACGATGTCCGTCCCCGCAGAAAATGGATCTGCGACCTGCAGACTGCCGCCGTTGTCATCATAAAAAGCGTTTTGCCAAATGCCGCGCACGGCCGCGTTGTTCGCCGCGAGGCTGACACCGACTTTGTTGTACGAGGCGTCGCCATTACCGCCGCCCAGCATATTCTGGTGCAGCGAAAGAAGGTACTGGTTGTTTGCGTTCGCAAGGTCTAGCCCCGAGCAGCGGATGATAAACGTGCAGTTATTGAGCGAGTTGTTAGGCCCCGTGTAGACCACGCCGCCTGTCGCATCGCTGGCAATCGTAATGACATTGTTAGCGATAGTATTGCCATTCTGCGCCGTCAGCGCGAAGTTGCCCAGGTCAGTGTTGTCACCGTCCCACAATGCAATAGGCGTTGCGGCTGTAAGTGTTAATGCGCCAGAAAGTGTGGCGGCGAGAAGCGCGACGAGTTTTTTCATGTTATCCCCTGTATGGAGTAAAGCAAAGCCGAAAGACATTTTCGGCTTCGGCAATAGTTTATCAAAAAACAGCCCGCCCCGCAACTATGTGGGCAATCGGTGTCGGGGCAATCGGGCAAATTAGCAGCGTCTTATCCGCGCCGCCGGGGATTAGTCCTCGGCGGGAACCGCGGGGGCGAGCGTATCAAACTCGGCGGTCGAGCCGGCATAGCCCGACATAACCTGCTCAAGCTCGCCCCTGACGCGCGGGAACTCAACGTTCAGCCAGAACTCGAGCGCCGGCTTCTTGTAGTCGAACTTCCCGGCGGCCTTGACGAAGAGCGCGGCGACGATAAGCGCAATCGCCGCATCGACGAGCTTCCTCGCGGAGAGATCGTGGTAGGTCTTCGCGTCCTCGCGCCCCTTTACAAACTCAACTGCGTCGTCGAGCGCCTTGAGGAGCTTCGTCATGCGCGGATGCTCGCCGTGCCAATCCTCCTTGCCGAGGATATCGGCTATCACTTCATGGACAAGGCCACCCGTGACGCCCGCAATCGCGGCGACGACTTGGAGCTGCGAAGTGCCCTCGTAGATCGTCGTGATGCGGCTGTCGCGGAGATACCGCTCACACGGATAGTCCTTCATGAAGCCCGAGCCGCCGAGAACCGCAATCGCGCCCTGCGCGTTGCGCATCGAAAGCTCGGAGCCATAGTACTTCGCCATCGGAGTGAGCATCTTGTTGAACGCCGCGTACTTCTTGAAGCGCGCACGGACGGCCTGCGCCTCGGGTGTTCCCTTAAGCGACTCAAACTTCTTGCCGAGCCCCGACTCGAGGTCGACGTTCTTCGCCGCGTAGTAGGTGAGGAGACGCGACGCCTGAAGCTCGACCGACATCGTCGACATAAGCTCGCGGAGCGCCGGGAACGTGTCGATCGTGACGCCGAACTGCTTTCTCGCCGCGGCGTAGTCGCGGGCAGCGCGATAGGCGGCCTCGGCGATGCCGGTGCCCTGGGCGGCGATGCCCATGCGAGCGCCGTTCATAAGCGCCATGACGTAGGTGATGAGGCCGCGCTTACGAAGACCAATCAGCTTCGCGGGCGCCTCTGTGAAGACCATCTCGCAAGTGGGCGAGCCGTGGATTCCGAGCTTGTTCTCAAGACGGCGCACTTTGACCCACGGGCCCTTCTCGACGAGAAGGCAGCTGAGGCCACGTCCGTCGCTGAACTCGGGCTCGGTGCGGGCGAGGACGAGAAGGACCTCGCCGCAGCCGTTCGTGATGAAGCGCTTCACGCCGTTGACGCGCCAGACGCCGTCCTTGTCGAGATATGCGGAAGTCTTGACGGACTGGAGGTCCGATCCGGCGTCCGGCTCGGTGAGAACCATCGCGCCCGTCCACTCTCCGGTCACGAGGCGCGGCACGTACTCTTTCTTGATCTCCTCGTCGGCGAACCAGTTGATCGTCTCTGCGATGCCCTGGAGCCCGAAGAGGTTCATAAGCCCTGCGTCGCCGCGGCTCACGATGTCGTTGCACGCGGTAAGGACGGTGCAGGGCATGTTGAGGCCGCCGAGGTAGTAGGGAATCGTTACGCCCATGAGGCCGGTCTTGCCGAAAAGCTCGATTGCGAGCTTCATGCCAGGAGCGCGAGTCACAGATCCATCCTCGTTCAGCGTGTTGCCGACGAGGTCGGTCTCTTCCGCGAGCGGGGCGATGCGGTTCGCCATGATGTCGCCGCAGAGGTCGATCGCGCGCTTGTAGTTGTCGATCGCGTCTGCCGCGTCCTTCGGCGCGAAGTCGTATTCCTTCGCGAACTTGAAGTCCTCTTCGAGCAGCGTCGCGACCTCGCTCAAGTCGAGAAGGTCGATGACGTTCTCGATATCCTTGTTGTCCCTGTAAAAATTGCCCATGTCACTCTCCCTTCGACTTAATCGCCTTGATCAGCTTCGGAACGACCACGTTGAGGTCGCCGACGATGCCGTAGTGCGCGACCTTGAAGATCGGCGCGTCCTTGTCGGTGTTGATGGCTATGATCTTCGCGGAATCCTGCATGCCGGCGAGGTGCTGAACCGCGCCAGAGACGCCGCAGCTGATCATGAGCGCAGGGCGCACCGTGACGCCCGTCTGCCCGATCTGACGCTCGTGCTCGCAGTAGCCAAGGTCGACCGCCGCGCGCGATCCGCCGACCGCGCCGCCAAGAACGTTCGCGAGGTCGTGGAGAAGCTTGAAGTTCTCCTTCGAGCCAACGCCCGCGCCACCGCACACGATGATGCGCGACCCCTTGAGGTTGACCGTCGACGCCTTGCGAACGATTTCGACGACTTCAACCGGGATCTCAACGCCATCAAGGTGAGCCGAGTGCTTCACGATCTCTCCCTTGCGCCCTTCCTCGCGAGGCAACGGCTTCATCACGCCCTCGCGCACGGTCGCCATCTGCGGCCAGTTGCGGGCGTTGACGATCGTCGCAATGATGTTGCCGCCGAAAGCCGGACGGATCTGGTGGAGAACGTTGGTGAAAGTCTCCTTCGTCTTCTTGTCCTCGTAGTCGCCGATCTGGAGGTCGGTGCAGTCGGCGGTAAGCCCGCACCTGAGCGCCGAAGCGCCGAGGCAACGGAAGGCGCGAGGTCGCGGCCCATGTGCGTCGCGCCGAAGATCGCGATCTGGGGATTCACCTCCTTGACGAGCTCGACCATCGCGTGGCGGTACGCCTTGTTGCGGTAGACCTTGAGCGCGGGGTCGTCAACGAGGTGCACGATGTCGGCACCGGCCTCGAAAAGCGGTTTCGCGAGCGATTCGACGCCAGAGCCCATCAGGACCGCGCCGACCTTGACGCCGAGCTTCGACGCGAGTTCGCGCGCCTTGCCGAGAAGTTCAAACGGAACGTCGGAGAGCTTCCCCTCCTCCTGCTCCGCAAAGACCCAGACTTCGCCTTGTGTGTTTTTCATAGTTTCAAATTTTTAGTTCCAACTACAGATAACGACTGACTCCTGACCCCTGACTACTGACCACTATCCGATCGTGTGGTCCTTGATGAGTTCGGCAACAAGGCCGCCGATTCCCTCGTCGGTCGCGGCAACCTCCTTGAACTCGCCGCCCGCGAGGACGACGGACTCGATCTTGTTGACGCTCGTCGGAGACCCGGCGAAGCCGCAGCGGTCATCTTCGCAGCCGATAGCGGCGCAGTCGAGGATCGTAGGCTCGGCGTTCTTGTACTTCATGACGCGGCGCATCTCGAAGGGCCTCAGCTCGCCGAACTTCTCGGTAACGGTGAAAAGCGCGGGGAGCTTCGCGCGGCAAGTCTCGACGCCAGTGCCGATGTCGCGCGTCGCAATTGCCGTGTCGCCGTCGATGTCGAGCTTCTCGAGGTAGGTGACGACAGCGCAGTCGAGCTTCTCGCCAATCTGCGGACCCGTCTGGGCCGTATCGCCGTCGATGGCCTGGCGACCGCAGAAGACGAGGTCGGGATTAAACTTCTTCACCGCCTGGGAAAGAATGTAGCTCGTCGCTAGCGTATCGGACCCCGCCGCCTTGCGGTCGGTGACGAGAACCGCCTCGTCCGCGCCGCAGGCAAGCGCCTCGCGGAGGATCGCGGTAGCGGCAGGAAGCCCCATGGCAATTGCAATCACCTTGCCGCCGTAGCGCTCCTTTACGGAAAGCGCCGCTTCAAGGGCGTTCTTGTCCTCGGGGTTGAAAATCGCCGGCAATGCGGCGCGGTTAATGGTTCCGTCGGCCTTCATGGCCTGCCCGGTCACCTTCTTCGTATCTGGCACCTGTTTGATGCAAACAACACACGTATATCCGTTCATGCAGATATTATACCAAAATGTTCTTGCCGCGGGGGCGTCGAGTTTTCGCGGACGCTACTGCGGCTTTTCGGCTTCAAGCGCCTCAAGCTCCGTGGCCGCCTCTTCCCAGTCGGCGGTGTAGCGGTCGATTTCGAACTGGAGCGTACGCACTTTCCTGTTCGCCTCCGCAAAATCGGTGTCTGGCTTCGGATTGAAGAGCTCCGCGCTCGCCTCGTCGAGCGCCTTCTGGAGCTCGTCAATCTTCTTCTCGGCCGTCTCGATGCGCTTCTTGAGCTCTTTTAGCTTCGGCGCTATCTTCGCACGCTCTGCCGCGCGCTGCTGGCGCAATTCCTTCTTTGAGAGCTGCCCCGACTCCTGACTCCTGACCCCTGACTCCTGACTCCTAACTCCTGACCCCTGACTCCTGACTCCTGACTCCTGCCCCCTGACTCCTGACCCCTCTGCTGCCTTCTTTTCGCAATAGTAGTCGTAGCCGCCGGGGAACTGGCGAATCCCCTCTCGCGTGATCTCAAGGACAGAAGTCGCAACGGCACGGACGAAGTCGATGTCATGCGAGACGAGGAAGATAGTGCCCTTGTACTTCTTAAGCGCATCTTCGAGAAGCCGCCGTCCGTCGAGGTCGAGATGCGTCGTCGGCTCGTCAAGGAGAAGAAGATTCGGAGCAGTGAAGAAAAGCCGAAGGAACGCAAGCCGGATCTTTTCGCCGCCGGAAAGTACGCCCGCCGGTTTTTCGACGTCGTTCTCGTCGAAGCCAAACGCGCCAAGCTGGTTGCGAAAGACCTTCTCCGGCCCGCCGCCATGCGCGTCCCACGCGTTCTTCGCGTTGCGGTAGACGGTGAGATCGGGAGGGATCGTCTCGGCAAACTCCTGGCTCAAATATCCGGGAACGACATTGTGCCCAATGACGGCCTTACCCTCGGTCGGCTCTCGCGTCCCCGCCATGATGCGCATAAGCGTCGTCTTTCCGAGGCCGTTGTAGCCGATGAGCGCGACCTTGTCGCCTCGCGTCACGTTGAACTCGAGACCCGAAAAGACATTCTTTACGCCGTCGTAGCTGAAACCGAGATTTTCGCAGCGGAACATCTCTATGCCGCTCGGCGGCGGCTCGGCGAGACGGAGACGCCCCGACTGCGTGTAGCGCTTCGGAAGGACGATCCTCTCCTCATCGATCTTGTCGATCAGCTTCTGGCGGCTCTGCGCCTGTGCGGCCTTCGTCGCCTGTGCGCGGAAACGGTCGACGAACCGCTGGAGTTGCTCGCGGTGGTGATCCTGGTTCTCCTTCGCGGCCTTGAGGTGCTGGTAGCGGACCTCGCGCTCCTTCATGTACCAGTCGAGATCGCCCTCGTAGCGCGTAGCCGTTCCCGCGTCGACCTCGACAGTGATGTTAGTTAGCGTGCGAAGGAGATAGCGGTCGTGCGAAATGAGCATCAGAGTCCCCTCGTACGCCTTGAGGTACTTCTGGAGCCAGTCGACGGCGGGGAGGTCGAGGTAGTTTGACGGCTCGTCGAGGAGAAGGAGATCGGGCTTGGACGCGAGCACGCGCGACAGTTCCGCGCGCATGCGCCAGCCGCCGGAAAACGACTGGAACGGCTTTAGAAACTCCTCCGTCGTGAACCCGAGGCCGCCAAGCGCGACCTTGACGCGCGTCTCTATGTCGTAGCCGCCGAGATGCTCGAACTTCGTCTGGAGCTCGCCATAGCGTTTCATCTTGGCAGGGTCGGCGAGGTCGGCCTCAAGCTCGGCCATCTCTGCCTCCATCTCCGAGAGCCCCGGAATGCCCCTCAGGGAATACTCAAGCAGTGTCTCGTCGGGAGTGTCGGGCGCAGGGTTCTGACGCGTAAAGCCGATGCGCGGGCTCCCTTCGATTATGAGCTCGCCCGAATCCGTCGACATTTCGCCGAGGACGATCTTGAAGAGCGTAGATTTCCCCGAGCCGTTTGGCCCGACGACACCGACGCGATCGCCGGCGTTCACGCGGAATGTGACGTTCGTCAGGACGTCCTGATGTCCGTAGTGGACGCTAATTCCCTTGAAATCTAGCATTGCCGTAAATCTCTTGCCTGCCGCCGTCCATTATCCACAGCGCAGATACTTCCATGTCGCCGACGAGAAGCTTCAACTTGTCGTCTAAGAACTTCTTACCCTCGTCCGGGCCAAGCACGAAGAGCGTCGTGGAAAGGCCGTCTGCCCACATCGCGGAGTTGCAAAGAACCGTCACCGACGCGACGCCGTTGGAGACTGCGAGACCCGTGCGGCCGTCGTAGATGTGGCTGCCGCGGTAGTAAGTCGCGCTCGTCGCCAGCGCCTCGCCCTCGTGAAGTTCGACGACCGCGGCAAATCCGTCGCGGCCAGGGTCCTTCACGCCTGTGCGCCAACTGCCGCGCAACGCCTTAAGATTGCCGCCAAGGTCAATTAGACAGTCCGTGCGAACAGGACGCACGGTCTTCAGCGTCGACTCCAGCCTGTCCACGGCAAACCCCTTCGCGATTGCGCCAAGATCAAGAGTGTTCGTTCCACGCCAACGCGGGTTGAAAGCGCCACCCGAAGCTTTTTGAAGCGCAAAGGCCGCCTCGTAACAAGGACGCATGTCGCTATTGCAGGACTCGCAGACCTTTTCATTAGAACAAGCCGCAAGGCTGGACAGCTCGGACTTTGGTTCGTGCGCGTTCAAATTGAGCTCGACGATTCCGAAAATCGGATGACCCAAGCCGCGCACCCACAAGGCCTCCTTTCCCGATGAAGTAAAGCCTCGCGTCTGCACCGCCGCAATCGTCCCCATCACCGGCCACTCGACGCGCTCGATTTGCTGCCGCCCGCAACCAGCAAGACACAACGCGGCAACCAAGAGCCACAACCTGCTATATCTCGACGATTTCATCTTGGCAGAGAACCTTGAGGTCTATGTCCGTGCGCCCGATTTCGCAAAGCGTAGTGCGCATCGCATCCTCGGCGACATGCGGCACGTTGCAGTCGCGCGAAAGATGCGCGAGCGCGAGTTTCCTTAGACGCGGCGAGGCAAAGCGCCTGACGAGATCGCACGCCTGGTCGTTCGAGAGATGCCCGCGAGGACCCGCGATGCGCTGGATCAAGCTTGGATGGCGGCCGCTCTTCCGCAGGAGAACTGCGTCGTGGTTTGACTCGAGCGTCGCTATGTCCGCTTCGGAGAGATTCTCCCCTATCGATTCAAGAGGCGTACCTATGTCGGTCGCGTGGAAATACCTGCAGTCGCCGTCCGCGACGAGAAAGCCAACGGGGTCGCTCGTATCGTGCGGAATTGCAAACGGCTTGATGTCGAATGGCCCGACCTCGAAGTCCTGACCGTTCTCGAAGATCGAGAAGTCCATCTCGTCGACGCCCGTCGCCACGGATATGGAGTCCGCCGTCATCGCATTCGCAAAGAGCCCCGCTTCGGGAAAGCAGTCGTGGAACTTCGCAACTCCCTTTATATGGTCGTCGTGGCTGTGGGTGAAGACCGCCGCAACGACAGACGCGAGGTCGACGCCTGCGGCGCGGCTGCGTTTCAAAAGCTCTCGGCAGCTGAGGCCGCAGTCTATCAGGAGGACATAGCCACCCGACTCGACGCAATACGCGTTTCCCGCGCTTCCGCTTGCAAGTGAGACAACCTTCACGCCTGTCAGTCGCGGTCAAAGGCGCGGTGCGCTATGTCCTTGCGGTAGAACATCTTGTCAAAGGAAATCTTCCCGACGCCCGCATACGCCTTGTCGACCGCCTCGCGCAGCGTCGCGCCCATGCCGGTGACGGAAAGGACGCGCCCGCCGGACGTGAGAATCTTTCCGTCGGCCGCCTTCGTACCGCAGTGGAACACGATTGCGCCGGCCGCAGCCGCTTCGTCAAGACCTGAAATCTCCTTGCCCTTCTCGTAGGAAGCGGGATATCCGCCGGAGGCGACGATCACGGTCGCAGCCGCCTCGTCCTTGACGACAACATCCTCGTCCTTGAGATTGCCAGTCGCCGCATGGAGAAGCGCAGTCGCAAAAGACCCGCCGAGACGCGGAAGTACGGCCTCGGTCTCGGGGTCGCCAAAGCGCGCGTTGAACTCTACGACATTGACGGCAGAGCCGCTCTTCGCGAGGGGGCCGTGGGGATTTGAATTCTCGTCGTTGACCATGAGCCCCGCATAAAGTACGCCGCGGTAGACGATGCCGCGTTTTTTAAGCTCGCGCACTACAGGGAGGATGATCTTCTCCTTGATTTCGGGAAGTCGGTCGGCAGTCACGACAGGCGCTGGGCTATAGGCGCCCATTCCGCCAGTGTTCGGGCCCTTGTCGCCGTCGAAAACGCGCTTGTGGTCCTGCGACGATGGAAGGAGAACGGCGTTCTCGCCGTCGACAAGCGCGAGTATCGAGCACTCCTCGCCGTGCAGAAACTCCTCAATGAGCACTTCCGCGCCGGCTGCGCCAAACTTGTTTCCGACGAGCATGTCGTCTATCGCACCTTCCGCCTGCTCGGCAGTCTCCGCGACGATCACGCCCTTCCCTGCCGCGAGGCCGTCGGCCTTGATCACTACTGGAAGTCCGAATGACGGAAGCGCCGCCTTTGCGGCCGCCGCGTCGGTGAACACCTCGGCCTTGCCGGTGGGAACGCCCGCCGCGTCCATCACTTCCTTCGCAAAGCGCTTCGAGCCCTCCATCCTGGCACCGGCGGCAACAGGCCCGAACGCGGGAACGCCTATTTTCTGTAGCGCATCCACAAGACCCTTTACGAGCGGCGCCTCGGGACCTACGACCACGAGATCGGGACGATTCGCCGTCGCCCACGCGACTACGCCATCTATGTCTTCCGCCGCGACCGCGACGTTCGTCGCTATCGCCGCGGTCCCGGCGTTACCGGGGGCGCAATAGAGTTCATGCCCCTCTTTGTCCTGTGCAAGCCGCCACGCAATCGCGTGCTCGCGTCCACCGCTTCCAACGACAAGAATCTTCATTTTTCAACCTCTGCTTTAAGAATGCCCCACCCCTTCATAGGTAGTTGTAGATAGTATACCAAACCCCAGTTTCACGCGCAATGTATCGCATGGACAGCTCATTTTTTGCGGCAGATCAGCTCGTCTATGATGCGGCCGACTTCGGCCTTGGACAATTTTTCGGTTATGCGCAGGTGAGGGCCGTTCTCGGCGTCCGGCGCCCACTCGTTCGCGCCGTCCGTTCCAACCATGCGGTAGGTGCCTCGTTCCACGTTGAAATACGGCTCCGTGCCGCGCACCGCGACGAGCACAGCCGTCTCGTCCCATGCGGCGCGCCCGCCCATGCCGAACAGTCGCTGAAGCCACTTTGCCGAATCGCTTCTGACCTCCTCGCGCGACGGGATGTTGCCGGCGAAAACGTCACGCACCGGATTGCGACCGTCGGCTGGAGATTCCGCGATGGCGCGACCCGCAAAGCAGTCGCGCCCGTACTGGAAGTCGGAGAAGATTATAGGCGTCGGCCAGTTTTCAAGCGCAATGCGAGAGGACTCGGCATCCCACATCGAATTGTATTCCTTGCCAGCGGGATACTGGCAGGCCATGGCTACCCACAGCTTGACCTTCTTCGCTACAAGCGCCTTGCCGTCCAAGGGCGAGATGTCGTCGGGCTTCGTCTCAAGGAGGCGGCGAATGTTCGTGAGAAAGCCGACGGAGCAAATCGTCACGCTTCCGTCCGGTTGTGCAGCGAGGACGCGGCGGTAGACTTCGTTCGCATCAGGCGCATCGTCGGCATCCGCATGGCGATACCAGCCGGGATAGTCCGCAAGAAGCTTCCTGTACTTGTAATGCCCGCCGTCGCCGCCCGCCTTCTCGCAGAGCGGCGAAACCGGATTGACTTTCGCCTTCGCGCCTGGGTGCGACCCGACGACGCCCATGCCCATTGGCGCACCAACGGGGATGTCGGGCCGTCCGTAGTAATGGTTGATCACCTCGACTGCGCCGACGGACGCGTTGCCGCGCGTCGAGCTGACCGTCGCAAGTATCTCGCACTCGCCCGCGTCCGCAAGCGCGTGGAGGCAGGCAAGCGCCCCCACGTCGTCGAAGTCGGTAAGCATGTCCGTGTCGAAGATCACCTTCACGGGCGCGGCAACCGCCATCCCGGCGAGGGCGATGGTGCAAGCTGTTGCTGCAAAACGAACCATCTCGACTCTGCCTTTAACAGTTTTACTCCTTCGGGACGTTGAGCTTCTGGCCGACTCTCAAGGCGTCGCCCTTCATGCCGTTCATGTCCTTGATCTTCTGGACGGTCGTGCCGAACGCCTTTGAGATGAGCGACAGCGTGTCGCCGGACTGGACGGTATATTCGTAGCAGGGCCCCGTAGGACGCGGCTTCGGCGCGGGCCCCGGCGTCGGCTTCGGCGCAGGCGGCTGAATCGTGGCGATTTTTTTCGAGAGGTCGCGGACGATATCGTCGCGCTGGGCGCCCATTTCGCGCCGCAGCTCCGAGATGGCGCCCTTGAGCGCGGCAACTTCGGCGCGCAGGTTCTCGATCTCGCTTTTCATCGCCTCGGTCCTGCGGATGCGGTCGGAAAGCTCCTCCTGGTTCGTGGCGAGCACATCCACCTGCGCCGACACGCGCTGCATTTCCGCGACCGCCTGCTGCTTCAGGAAAGCGTCGCGGTTCGCGCCGGCCGGCGCCTGTGCAGACGCGGTTCCTGCGGCCAGCGCCGCCACAAATAAAGCTGTCGTGATCTTCGTCTTCATTTTCTTTTCCTCCTTTGCATTTAGATTTCCGTTACCACAGCAACAGCGCCAGCCACAGCGCCGCCGCCACTCCCGCCGCGACAAGAAAGCGGTTCTGGCGGGCGTTCAACTCCTCCTGCTGGACGGTTCGACCGAAAGTGCGCATGCCGCCGCCCGAGATATAGTGAAAGAGCTTCCACCCAAACCGCGCACCCTTCGACGTCTCGCCGTGAGCGTCACGGTATGTGTCAAGCCGCCACGGCACTTTCGAGCGCGTGTAGGCGTGCGCGTCGCCGACAATGCTGGTGTGGATCGCACTCATTTCGGAAGCTTGAGCGTCTGGCCAGTGCGGACACGCCCGTCGGTAGTAATCGATTCCTTGTTCGCCTCGCGTATCATCTTCCACGCGGAAGTCCTGCCGTAGAAGCGCAGCGCGATCTTGTAGAGCGTGTCGCCTTCCTGCACGACGTATGTATCAGGAATCGCCGCCTTCTTCGCCTCGCGCTCGGCCTTCGCCTTCTTCGCCGCGTCTTCCGAGGCCTTCTTCTTTTCCTTTGCATCGGCGGCCTGGGTCGGGAGAAGCGACGACGAGGTGCCAACATCGTCGTCGGCCTTCGCAAGCGCGTCTAGCGCCTTTGCCTCGTCGAGAGCGGCGACAGTCGGAGCGGACGGTTCCTCGTCGTCAAGAAGATCCTTGACCGACGAGACGATGTCGGCCTTCTCCGGAGTCCCCTTCTCTTCGCCGCCAAGCGACGCAAGGAGCTTCCTCAGGCGCTCGTTCTCGCTCTTGAACTTCGAAGCCTCTTCCACCGACTCCTTGAGTTTCTCGACAAGCCCGTCGCACGACTTCTTCATGTCGGCAAGTTCCTTGCGGGAGTGTTCAATCTCCTCAGCAATGGCAGAGTCGCCAATCAGGTTCATCTTCTTCGCGAGCTCCTCGACAAGAGCGCGTTCGCAGATCGCAAGACGCTCCTTCGCCATCTTCGCCTTGTCGCTGTCGGGCGCCTGCTGGAGATATTCGTGGTAGTTGCAGAACGCGCCAAGGTTGTCATGACGGCTGTCCTGCTGGAGGCAGGCGAGCTGGAAACGCGCACTCGTGTTGGCGGGGTCTGCGCGGAGCACTTTCTCGAAGCCCTTGACCGCCGCGTCGAGACGCCCTGCCGAATAGTCGTCCATCGCCGCCTGGTACTGGCGGCTCGCGCGCTCGGCCTTGAAATCGGAGGCCGTGCGCGAGTCGCAGGCCGCGAGCCCGGCAAGGACAATAAGCGCAATAAGCCTACTTGTCGTCTTCATCTTCATCCTCCTCTTCGTCGATGTCTTCTTCTTCGTCCTCGTCATCGTCGTCTTCGTCGTCGAATTCGTCAGGCGTGTCGTCGATAAAGAAGTCGTCTTCCTCATCCGCCGACTTGGCGGGAGAGGGTTCGACCTGCTGCTCGACGTCTTGCGACGAATCGTCTTGCTGCTCGACGTCTTGCGGCTCGGAGACTTGCGATGAATCGTCCTGCGCCTCGGCAACTTGCGTCGCTGCGGCGGCTTCTTCTGCGGCCTTTTCAAGCTCGGTCTTCTTCTCGACGCGCTTGTACTGCTCGGCCTTGAGGCGCGGATTCGACCTCTGCAGCGTCGGGTCAAGCTCGTTGAGCTGCTGGAGGTTCGCAAGCCCGAAGTGGTCGAGGAAGATCTGCGTAGTGCCGTAGAGGAAAGGATGTCCGGGAAGCTCCGAGCGACCGACAAGCCGTATGAGCTGGAGGTCCATCAGCGTCTTTATGTTCGCGGAAACGTCGACGCCGCGAATGTCCTCGATCTCGCTCTTCGCGATCGGCTGGCGGTAGGCGATGATCGCAAGCGTCTCAAGGGAAGCGCGGCCGAGGCGGCTTGGCCTATCGAGCTTCAGCATCGCGCGGACATACCTGCCGCAGCTCGGCTCAGTCTGGAGGCGGTAGGTTCCGCCGGTGCAGACAAGCCGGAAGCCGCAGCCGGCGACTTCAAGCGCCTTGCCGAGACCCTTTATGGCCTCGTCGATTTCGCGCGAAGTGCATGTCTTGTAGACGTCCATCACCTCGGCGTTCTCGCCCTCCTCGGGCTCCACGGCGCGGACAGCGTCGCGCAGCTCCGTGGCGGTAAGAGGGTCTTGGCTTGCGAAGAGAAGCGAGCCCACTATCTCCTGCAAACTTCGCGGAAGCGGAATCTTAACCTGGTCACTCATAGTCGTCAGGCCTTTCAAGCGGTTT
>CADCGZ010000031.1 GCA_902801025.1 uncultured bacterium
CGACGTCGCAATCTGACACGCGCCGACTGCTATTATCGTTTTCGACAGTTTCTTCATTTCGACCCTCAATTCGTTTATGCGTCAATTATACCAAATCCCCTTCTTTCCGTATACCCGCGCGGCGCGGCAAATCCGCCGCGGATGAAGCCGCCACCCAACAGCGATTATTTGGTATAATATCATTGCTTTCGGGAATTGATGCCCCGGGATGGGGATATAAAACGGAAGTCGTCCGGACCGGGCCTGCGGCGAAGGAGATTCGCAGGAATCCGCATGGGGCCGGGTAGCGAGGCAATCCGCTGAAAAACGCGGACGCCGCTCAGCGGCATGGCTGGCAGGGCCGATTCCAAACTGCAGCGACGGCGCGTGCCGTCGGCGAAACGCAAACGCATCCTGCAATGCAGGCGAAAGGAATCGGCCATGAAGAAACTAGAAACAAGAAGCATGAATGAGGTCGCAGACGCACCGTCAGCCGTCGCTTATAGCGATGTCCAGCGGATGATTGTCCATGTGCGAAATCAGCAGGTGATCATCGATGCAGATGTCGCGAAACTATACGGTGTGGAGACA
Organism: uncultured bacterium; assembly: GCA_902801025.1. Classification (GTDB taxonomy): domain Bacteria; phylum Verrucomicrobiota; class Kiritimatiellia; order RFP12; family UBA1067; genus UBA1067. The sequence continues at coordinate 571 of CADCGZ010000031.1, forward strand.
AAGCGAATCAACGAGGCGGTCCGCAACAATCCTGACAAGTTCCCTGCAGACTATATGTTTGTACTAACTGCGGACGAGTCAAAATTTCTAAGGTCGAAATTTTCGTCCTTAGAACATGGCGGCAAAGGAAGACACTCCAAGTACAACTACAAGGCATTCACCGAGAAAGGACTGTACATGCTGGCGACTGTCCTGAAAAGCCGCCGTGCAACGGAAGCCACATTTGCCATCATCGAAACCTTCGCAAAGGTAAGATTCCTCAAGCGAGAACTGGTGGATCTGCACACCGAAGCGGACAAGCAGAAACGCGGGGAGAAGATGCGGCATTTCGGCGAGGTCTTGACCGACATCGTAATGCCAGACCTAGACACCGTGGAGACAGAATCCTCGCTTGAACTGAACTTCTTCATCGGGAAGCTCAAGCACTCGGTAAGGCGAATCAAACGCGCCAATTCAAAAGAGCAGGATTAAGTAAGGAGGCGCCAAATGCGCATAATGGCAACATCTGACTTGCACGGCAGCCTTGAGGGGCTTGATCCCGACGGAGCGGACGTCGTCGTTATCGCCGGAGACATCGCGCCGCTTCGTGGACGCGGTCCATGGCACATCAACGACCAGAGGAAATGGATAAACAAGCAGTTCCACGAATGGACGTCGTCCTATCCAGACATCCATTTCGTCGTCATTCCCGGCAATCATGATTTCTTCCCAATTGCACATCTGCTCTTTAAGGAAAAGAAGATGGATTGGAGATACGAATTCTCGCCCAACGTCCACTTCCTGTGCGATTCAGGAACGGAGATTGACGGCGTCAAGTTCTATGGAACGCCATGGGTTCCCATCATTTCCTACTCATGGGCATTCGAAGCGGAACACGACGTACTCTCCAAACGCTTCTCGGCAATTCCCTCTGGGCTTGACGTGCTGATAACCCACTCACCGCCGCGCATCCCAGGCAGCGACGTCGACCGCTCGCTCCAGACTAATTCGGAGCACTTCGGCTCGCATGAGTTGACAGAGGCAATCATCAACAAGCGCCCGCGCTTCGTGTTTTGCGGACACATCCACTCTGGACAGCATGGCGGCCTCGATTTCGAATCCAGCCGAATCCACAACGTATCTCTGCTCGACGAGCGCTATGAAATAGCATACGAACCAACATGGGTGGAAGTATGACAAAAGACACACTCCTCGTCACTTATTGCAATATGTGACGTGGCGAGCAGTGGGAGGTGCAGCTGTTTTTCCGTGTATTCTGTGTATTCCGTGGTTTTGACATTCTGTAAAACGTTTAAAACTGTCTGGCGCGGCAAATCCGCCGCGGGTTTATCACCGGATTTATGTAAATGCGGCGGCTGCGCCCCGCCCTTCTTCACCGGCGGCTTCATCCCCGCCTTCGCGCGCTGCTGCTTCTGCATCGCCGCCAATCTTCTCGTCTTCACAAGTCCCATAATGCGCGCCGCCCTCATTTTCCCAACAAGCGAGAAAGGAACGACTTCCGCCTGAAATCTATTCCAAAGAATTCTCTCGCTTCGTCGAGCTCCATGATGACGCTGTCGCGGGAGCGCTTGGCGCAAAGGTTCTCCGGCAGCTCCTTCATGAGCCTATCGGCGTCCCAGTTTACGCCGGCATCATACCGGACAGTTCCCGCGCGCTCATCAACCTCGAAAGAATTTGGATTGCTAGCCCACGCTGTTTTAATCACCTGAATCGCATATTTGCCAGTCACCTTTTCGCTGAAATAGTCTTCAAGCGACAACTTGCGGATATATGAAGGCAACTCGCTCTCATGCGCCGAGAAGATTTCATACAACACTTCCGAAGAAACCTTAAGGATGTCAGGGCATTCCGACTCCGGATTGTCATCCTTCAGCTGGTCCATCATGTCCGGAATCTTCTCCAACATCAAGCGCAGATATTCGCGATAGAACGCCGTTCCAATCTTCTGCTGGACAGCGCGAACGACATTGCTCTTCATGACTTCAGTATTAGTAAGACCGGCCTGAACGCGACATATAACTGTTCGGCGGATCACCTCTTGCGCCACTGCCTTGACATCTTCGTTCGCGCTTATGACAACCGCAGGGTAATGAACTAAATGCTCCAACAAGCCGAAATCGTCATTCTTGATTGTCTCGACGGCATGCTGATTGAACCTGTTGTTTGTAAGGTCGTCAACAATTATGGGAGCACCCTGAACACTATGACGAAGCCCGTCAATGGCCGTGCGAGTAAACTCCGGCGCGCCCATCTTGGTCTTCTGACCAATCATCATCTTGAGAATCGTCTCAAGAAAAGATGTCTTACCCGCCTTTGACTGTCCATAGACGAGCCCAAACACAGGATATGGCAGAGTCTTCTGGTCAAATCGCAAGGCAGTGTCACGCATAACAGCCATGAGTGGCGAGCAGAAAAACCAGTTGGCAAACTCGTAGTAGCGATTCTGCATCCCTTTGCTGTCGCCGTGGAAACGCTCATATCCATTCATGTAGCGAATGAACATGTCGACGTCGATTTTCACTGCATCGGCATCAGGATTCAAGTCTAGATCCTTGCCGTTTAATGAAACAGTGCCATGCTCCGAATCTATGACAAGCTGCGGATACTCACTTCTCAATTCCTTTTCGCGCTCGGTATCCCGAATAACCTGGCGACGCACCTTCTGGATAATCTCTGGCGAGATGAGGATCTTGCCCGCCTTCTTGTCAGCCTTTGTGATTGGAATGGCCGGCTTGATTTTCTTCGCAAGTTCACGAGTGTCAAGAACGAACCGAACCTCTTCATCTGCATCTTTCGCGGGTTCGATGTAGACGGCCTTTTTCACCTTGACCGTTTCAGCTATCGGCAGCGCATCCAAATTCTCCGACGCATCCCCAACGACTATGGCCTTCTTTGTAATGGTATCGACGCTAATGCCCTTCAAATCTTCGTAGGCCTCATTGAACCTCTCGTACGCCGCATCAGAATCCATGTAGCATATTGTCTCGCGTTGCCGTCCGCGAAAGGCATTGAACGACATGTTCGCCGAGCCCAGGATAACGCGTTTACGTCCATCATCGGACTCAAGAAGATAAAGCTTTTCGTGAGAAAGTTTTTCTCGTGCGACGAAGAGTCGGACATCCCCGGACTCAACCCGTTCAATCATCTTCGTCTTTGACTTGGAATCGGCATCACGGATGCGCTCCATCAGCTTTGACTGGTACGCCATGATCTCCTGAAGGTTGTATGACATCACCTCCTCGCACCCGAAGATGATTTCCACGTCCTTGAACATCTCAATAAGCTGATATACGAATCCGATGCCAGACGAGTATGTAATCGCCCTCATGCGGTCAAACCCGCCGAACAGCTCCTGCCATGTCATCGACTCAGAGGAATGGTAGTCGAGCTTGGCAACGTCGAGCCTAACATCGGCTCGCAATCCGCCGGCGGCATCAGTTCCGCCAAACAAATCCATGTCGTCTCTACAATCCATAGCCATTATCCCTTCTATTTGCCGACAACATATCCCCACCCTTCTTCGCCGGCGGCTTCACCCCCGCCTTCGCGCGATGCCTGACCACCATAGCCTCCTGTCCACCGTAGCCTCGGCGAAAGTGGATGGCGTAGGTGGTCTGCTTATGCATAGCGGCAAGCCTTCTGGTTTTCACAAGTCCCATGATGCACCTCTTCCAGTTTTGTCGCGCTAAACCTTGTCGGTCAGCTTGCGCAGGGCGGCGCGGAGGCGCTCGGCCTCGGCTTCATCGCCATGCATGACCGCATACTCAAGCAAAGCATCCAGCCGCTTGATCGCCTCAATCGTCTCATCTCTCTGTGGCATCGCCATAATCATTCACCTCTCTCCCCGCGAACACATGAATCATCTATAGTGCATCTTCTCCAGGGGCCCAACCCTTTTTGACTATTCACACTCTAACTCTGGTATTCCAACCTCATCACGGAGATACATATACGTCGAGTCATAATTTCCTTTCCAAAGATTGGACTCCTCCGATTCTTCGCCAGTCGGCACATATATGATCATTCCTTGCCGCGCTCGTGTCAAGATAACTCGATACGCATTGATCAAATGACGAATCCTATCGTCTTTTGAAACAGGCTCATCCGATGTCGATTCGTCCTCTCCGGCATCCTGCTCGATATCTTCATCAGTTAATTCGCACCATTGATTCTTAGATACAAAGAAATTGCGACATCTAAACTTACCAGACTTCTCATCATACCAGTAGTCGCCATCCCAGCCGACAGCCGAGAAATCAATCTCCAATCCCTGCACTTTAAACTCACTTGCGGCAATCTCCATCGCATACGAAGAATTAACCGTATTCTTGGGATCTAGGAACCAAGCGACTTCATCAAATCCATTCCCGATCGCATGAAATCCATATCTACGAAGCCGCACACCCTTTGAAGACACAAGTAAACCATAACGCCGCATGCTGCCATATCCATGAGCAATCAGCCACTTCTTGGCCTGCTCAAGATCTCTCGTTATGCGTAAAAAGAACGATTCATTACCTGTAGCCGGGTTCTTCGCCTGTAACTCTGCAAGAAGTGCCTTCGCCTCGTTCAATCGCCCCTTCCCTTCAATCAAAGCATCCACAAAATCCGACAACTTGGGAGCATGGTATGAACGCATCGTTGTCTTAAGGTGCAACATTTCATAATTCACTCCAGGAACATTGTTAACGTACCCTTTATGTACCTCAAACATTTCTTTCAAAGCATCCGTTTCAACTATTCCTGTCTTAGCGCAACATATATCCCAACCCTTAAACACAAAATCACCTGTTCCTGCCTCTTTCATAGAAAGAGTCTTATACCATTGTTCGATACCCTGTTCACCATGACTAATATCCTGTCCATGCCCAACTAAGGCTACTGCAACGCACCAATCTTCTTCTTGCTTGCGGGGTAATGATAAATACCTCAAAAGAGCTTCTGGTTCTGACATGCAACGTTTGATCTGAAACTCACATGACTCCTTGTTTTTATCTTTCCTAGCTATTTGCTTTGCATCCCAGGCTCGTTGCGCCTCATCAAAGATAAACACATGTTCGTTAGGCGCTACGACATCAGCAGAACTGTACTCCGCTCTAAAACGTGATACTAGTTGAATCTTAGAATCAAATATCTCAGTAAGCCCCTTTTTCGAGAAACGCGTACGCCGCTGCTCTTCTTGGGTGTCTTCAACTATTCTATGGATTTTAATAGGATTCCTCTTCCCTTTTGTTTTTACATCATCGCGTAACTTACACACCGAAAGTAATGCCTCTTGTTCCTTGCTCATCTCATGGTTACCATTATCCGCATTGAGAGAATCCTCGCATTCCTGTACTCTTTGAACAAAATCCCGAACCAATGCCTGTTGTAAAACGTGTACTAAAGGATAATTTCCTGAAAGAAAAACTCTATTGGCCAATCGCGTTCCGTCCCCACCATCTTCCGCTGCCACAACCTTACTGGAAGTAGCCAATTTAAGTCCAACTAATGTTTTCCCAGCTCCGGGCTGACCAGTCACAAAGCACACAACTTTCTTTTTGTTCTTTTCAGCCCAACTTATGATCTTCTCCACCTCGCTAATACTCTTACTCACGTCGGCTCCAGACCGCGTGATGTCTTCAACCTTATTGTTCTCAAAAAGCCGTTCTGCAGCTTGAACAATAGTAGGCGTTGGCTCATATGTCGCATCTTCCCAAGCGTCATATTTCTCTTCAGGTATTCTTTCTCCCCCCTTAACTTCATTCAATACTTTCTGAACAGCACCCTTCAACCCATCCCCATTTGTACAAACAATCTTGTGCACTCCGCCTTCCAAAACCTCTATCGGATCATTCCGAGCGGGTGCCTTAGTAACAACAAGCAATGGTACAATTGGGCATTTATGGCTCTCACTATTAAAGTCTGCAAAATCTAATGCATAATCCAAGGCCTGATCTTTATCCAACGATGTATAGGTCTTGGGGATTTCGCCACCTTCATCCCCCTTAAACTCAAGGCATAACAAACACCCTGCAGCCAGTATAACTACATCTGCACGACGTCCAATGCGAGGAAACTCATACTCAAAATAGATCCGGCCATTAATATCCCATCCTGAAAATGTTTTTCGCAACAATTCAATCTCTTCCTTCCAAACATCCCTCTGTTCTGGGACTACACTAAAATTCTTAGAATTGTCATTTAGCTGCGCGAAGACGGTTGAAGAACCTACCGGTCCCGTAGATTCTTTCAAGAACTTTTCAATTGTTCCGCTGTACCATGCTTTAACTGCCATTACCGAGCCTCACTTTCCATGCATGTGGCTGGATGATTGTTGTTATTATGTCTAACTATTTCTCGGGGAAAAAACCAAACCAGGATCAGGCTCAACACTCTCATATGGCACCTTGGCAAATGTATTGAGAATCGCCTGGAAGATTTGCTTGGCCCCCAGTGTGGGGACCGCCATCCCAATTTGCTTTCGTATTTGCTCCGGGGTCCCTTTGAATTCAAATGTAGACGGGAATGTTTGTAGTGCTGCACGTTCGCCATTCGTCAATGCCCGATGCTCACACCAATGGTAAACATGCGTACCGCCGCCACCACTTCCAGTAATCGTATACGCAGGTTTGTCGGCCTCTAGTCTGCGATAAATGTGACTCATCCTGGCCTTCTCGCAGTGCAACCGGCACTCCTCAATTTTGGCCCGCATATTAGCAACAGAACCAAGTGCCGCTATATCCGCTTCAAACCACGGCAACCTCTTGAGATACTCCAACAACCTATCGTCTGGCCACCTTGCTTCATCGACAAGTTCGTCCAGTTTCCATGCATTTTCACCAGGCGGAGTAAACTTTAGTCGCCAAACAACATTATCCGACTGTCGTGTACGACGGCTACTCCAATTCGAGAGCGTTACGACATTCTTCAAGGCCTCTTGTACAGTTACAAAAGGCAATCTCCCTTTTCCGTGTGTAGGAGCAGGTGGCATGAATTTTATGCCTTCCCTATTGGCCACATCATGACGTATACCAACAACAACGTAACGATGACGCGACTGGGGAACTCCATACTCCTCAAACTTGTAAAGATGAGCGACTACATTATAGCCTTCCCCAGCATTTGCAAGTTCCTGAAGTATTTCTTTGAACTGTCCGCCCGCGTTTAGGCCGTTTTTATCGGTAACTTTTTTAATACCGCTTACATTCTCTGCTATAAACCAGATTGGATCATATGCTTCCATGACCCTAATCCCAGTTTTGTAGAGGTTGCCGAACTTCCTGTCGCGGACTCCTTTACGTTCTCCTACCTGACTAAAGCTGTTACAAGGGAATCCAAAGGCAAGTGCATTTATTCGGCGTTCCGGCGTCAATTCCTTTTTTACAAAACGTCTGGCATTCATTTTGATGCCTTTATCCTCCCCAAGGTTCGCCTTGAATGTCTCTATCGCATATGGAGCAACGTCAACCCCCCACGAATGGCTTATGCTAAACACTTCATGGGTAGCAGACTCAACCGGCGGCACTTGCGTTGATGCAATTGCCATCCCGCCTGGGCCACAAAACAACTCTCCGAGATCAAAATGCATTTGATGTCAGCCCTTAAATCCGTTTTCCTGGCACCGTCGGTAAAGCCCGAAAAGCGCCTTGCACGCAAAGTCAGGAGGAAGACCGCCTCGAGCCGCAGTTGTTAAGGCTGACTGTTCCTTCGGCAGCAGACCGACTTTCCGATTTTCATATGCAAACTGGCGCACCTCAGACCAGAACGCTACACCTTTCTCGACAACAAAACGCTGTAGCTCAACGCCGCTCAACAATCGACCGACTTCCTGAGCCTGTTTGTCTGTTCGAGACTTTGCGACGTTCGTGACCAGAAGTCGCTTGACATCGCCGAGAGCGGCAAGATCCAGCGACACATGGTTTGGCATAGCTTCCCAGAAATTCTTTTGTTTGCATCTTTGGGTGAAGTTAGTGACGCCACTTCTGACATTTACTATTTCATCGTAGACTAATTTCGTCAACTTGACGAATATCTTTTTAAGGAGCGGCGGCAAGTCCTGATTACGCCATATAATGTCGAAGTTAAGTGAGTATTCTGGATATTGCGTCGTGAGAAGTTCCTTCAGCATCGCGATGGAATATGTCACAATGTTCGCTCTGAACGAACCGGTATACCAAGGTTGTTCGCTAACGATTGCTCCGACCTGATTGTACATTATTGCGAGCGACACCGTATCCTTGAAATACTGCGGATTGTTGAGTTTTGCGCGTTCAGACTCCCCCTTATCCCAAAGGGAAGAAACCTCCTGCGCGAATGCTTGGAAGTTAGATTGTGCGCCCTTGCTTACCAAATACGGCTTGCCGTCCCAGCTGTAACGGAATTTCGCCAAGTCAGTCTTCGTAATCTTCTGCTTTGTCGGATATTCTTTCTTGAACGCCTCGCGTTTGGCTTTAGTCATCTTCATCTGCCTTTGGATGTATTGCCCACGCGCACGCTCGTAGAACCAATAGGAACGTATCTGTCCCGGCGATGTCGCAGGAGCTGGCGTCATCTCGGAAATCTTCTCAATCGCTACATGGAATGGATGGGTGGAGAAGAAGTCTGCGTCCGATACCTTGTTCTGCTGATTTGAAGCTCTTGAAATAGTAGCCAGCAGATTCTGCTTAGCATCTGCGTCCATCTCATTCCTCGTCACCGTCAACTTCATCAGAACATTAATCTTAGAAAGGTCAGCCTTATCCGAGAACCTTGCATTGGAAAGGCTGGCCGTGGTCTGTCCGCCATTGATTATCTGAAACTCCTCTGCATAAGAGAGATTACCGAAAGCGTCAAATCTCACATTAGATGCGGTGACGGATATTCCGTTGTTGAAAGCGAAGAACTGTTCTGGTGCTCGTAGGATTGTTTCTCGTATTTTCTTGTTGACGGCGCCTTTTGTGGACAAGAACGAGCGAACATTTCCTTCAAGTAGCCTCGCCCCGTATTCGTCATAAATATCTGCAAGAACAACACCCGGGATTACGCCCATGTAACTCTCATAGTGAAACTGATTCACCCCGCTTGATTCGCCAGCCGAGACGCAATGAACCACAAGAGGCTTGAACTCCTCGAAGTCAATTTGAAGAGTGCCGCGCCCCTCGCCAGCAATTGTCAACCCGTAAATTGAGACAATATCATAGGCAAAAAGTTCCACAGGCTTTCCGTTAATATCTGGGAATTTTGCTTTGCGAACATTATCCGTTACGACACCATCGGTCAAAAGATAAATCCGAAATTTTCTGATTGACGATTCCGTATTGCCCATGTGGCTGTCCATAAGCTCAATGCAGTCGACATAGTCTGTCGCATCAGAAGCGTTCTCCTTGAGTTGCTTTCTGTCGACAATAAAGTTTATGGCAGCCTCTACGGCTGGACGCACATCTGGCAAGCCCATTCTCTCCGGAACTTCATCACCGCCATATTTCGTGACAAATAGGTTTAAGAACCCATCGACGGCAGAAAACGAATATCCGTTGATGTGACAATGCCTTCTTCCGGGAAGCCCATTATCAAAGAAAGCCGGATTGTAGTCATCGATCAATTCTGACTGTTCCAACTCAAAAGTCGCCCTCTCTGCGAAGGCCTCTTCGCCGGTCTTTCCGTTCAATGCAAGTTCGTTCTGAATGTCAATAAGCAGCTCGTCGCGATATTCCAGAGCGTCCTGCTCCATCTGCTTTTTCTTGTCAATGGTCATTGTCCGTCCTCCTTAAATGCTTCGATTGCAGGAAGGCTTATGGAATATTGGCATGCTGTTATGGCGGGATTGACACCTTCCCTGCGAAGGCACGGAAACTGCGAGTCAACTCTGTAGAAATCGCGACTGTATGTCTTAAACTTCTTTTTTTGATATTCTGTCTCCGTGTCAACATACTTGGACAGCAACAACTTGTTTTCGAGCAAAGTCCGTTCCGCAACATTTGTTGCGGTCTCTCTCGCCTTGTCGACGACATCTTTCAGAGAATAGGCATCTTCTTTGTTTTCTGGTGCCTGGTCTATCTTGTAGACGATGAGACTACCGTCCATCGCCGCATCAAGCTGTTCTATCGACGAGATGCTTATTGTCGTCGAACTAACCTTGCAACTCTTGATCTCCGCCCAGTGGTCGAAGAATTCAAAATCCTTGTCTAACATGAAAGGCCCAACCCAAGCGTCTATAGCCGCTCCGAATCCCTTTTTCTCCGCAAAATAGACAAGTGCCATGAGTTCAGCCGCAAGGCCCTGCTGCTCTTGCAATGACATGACACCAGGACGCGTTCCCTTGAGGAGCGCTAACCAAGCAGAGAATCGCGACAGGAGGTTCATCAACGCTAGATCTCTAGTCTCCTTCCTTGTGGCCTCAAATAGATCGTAGCAGAGAGTATTGAACACATCTCTGTGTTCCGGCGAAAGCAGGGAAAATGAAAGACAGGCCTTACTGTTACTCATAAACGAGCGCACATGTATCTGGGCGGTGGATGGTATATCGGAAACACTGAACGTTTTACCGATGTCTTCAATCAGTAACGTCGGACGACTTAGATTGTCGAGTCCGAAAAATACCGAGAGCGGCAAATCGGGATCTACGATGAAATACTTTTGCGGGGATTTCTCCACCGCAGTAATTCTAGCCATGAATGTCTTGAAGTCCATTTCAGTCCTCCTCCTCGGCATTTAGGTAGTCCTGCAACGAGCTCTCTTCATAGGCTCGTTTGGTAAAGAAATATTCCTGTTCAACCTGATCGTCTTTCGATCCAGGGAAACCAAAGCTCAACGCGAAGAACGACTTCGTTTTGGGCATTTCAGACCCCTTACATGGTTCGCTCATCTCAACATACTGTACCACCAGCAACGGCCTACGTCCTGACGCCTTTGCCTTGACGAGAAATCTCTCGTCCGGCGGCTCGCGGTTTTCATGCCCCTTTACCGACTGATAAGCCCTAACCACCTGCCTTGCGTCTGCCGGAGTCAGAATGTACCGCATCGCACCTCCCGAGGTGACTTTCAACTTCGTTCCGCTGATCATGACTTCCCGCGTAGAACTGACGACTGCAAGCATTCGCCGGGCCTTGCGGATATTCAGCGGCAACGGCGCATCTTCCGGTCCGGCATAAGCCGCATCGCCAGCCTTGGCAACCGGAATTGCCACGTCCCAATTCGATCCAAGGTTAGAGATGTATTCTGCAATTTGGGGGACCATGAAGCCGAAACTCATCATCCCCGCCTTGAATTTGGACAACATCTTCGTGACCTCTTCCGGCGGGACATTCCGCAAGAACCGCATATTGTCCCACACGATGTCTTTTTCAAGCAACCCAATGTTGTTGCTGATAAAAGAACAAACTGCCTTGTCGTTTTCACCGGTCACATCTGGATCGTTCTTGATTCGCGGCGTTTCAACAGCGTGACCTGCCAGGACAATTGGGAAGCTGATACGGGTTGCCGTCCGCATTTTATTACGCGCAGTTGGCAACATTGCACCTGGCGACTTCCTGATCTTGAACGCAAAATCCTTAGGAGAGCCGTCTTGCTCAACGATCTGATGGAACATTTCAGACAGATCTTCGGAAATGTCGCTTGCGTATCCGAAGTTATCAACGGCGTTTTGAGGCATCCACACACGAACAAGACTTTGGTAGATTCCGCGATATCCGCACCAGCGCCCCATCTGCAGTAGCGTGTCACTCATCATGGTATTGCGACGGAAGTAGCTCACGACGAGGCCTTCCAGCGTCAACCCTCTGGAAAGAGCATTCCCACCGATGACAATGTAGCGTTTGTCTGCATCCGAATAATCGAGCGCCTTAACTGTCTTGCCGCTATTAACGACAACCGTTTCAATGGTCTTGATCGAATCGAGCAATATGGTCTTGAGGAACTTATTCCATGCCATTCCTTCACATGCACGACTAAGGCCATACTCGTCCCAAATATCATGAAGCTGCTTCAGCTCTGGAATTCGCTCCGCCTTCTTTGGATCACCACAGTAATTCGATACTCGGGACACAAGGCGTTTCACATAATCCTCAATGTGACTGAGCAAGCGATTCTGTATGGCTACAAAACGGCTGACGTGAATCATCATCGAGCGATGCCCGATGTGATCGCCGGACTGTCCGATAACATCCATTACGCCATTTACGAGTAGGAAGTAGCCGATGGCGGTCTGCAACGACTTCGGCAGGTCCTCGCTAGGGTACTCATTTTTCTTGTGCGTTGTCGGGAGCCACAGCTCAATGTCATCAATGATTTTAAGGTATGGTGCACCAGGGTCAAATAGTTTTGCTGCCCCGAAGTAGTTTGACGGCGTGGTCAGCCGGTACACGAAGCTGCGCGGAAACAGATCGTCCGCGACCACCTTGTCCTCGGTGTCGGGATCAATAAACACATTTGCAAATGGCGTCGCTGTTATCCCAACATACGAGGATCGCGTGAAGGATTTCAGAATCTTGCGGATCAGCTCATTCGTGCGAGTGGGGTTCGCCTCTTCTGAGAGCTTCTTTGTGTTGATGGAGGCATTATCCGCCTCGTCGTCGATGAACAACAGGGGCCAAGGGAGCGTGACGTCACCTTGCTCAGACACGGTTTTAACGCCTTTCTGAAGCCACTTATAAAGGTGTTGCAGGACGGACACGTTCTTCTTGACGACGCAAAGCACTGGAACATCGTCACGAAAGACATGAACAGGGTTCTCCCCTTGTTGCTTTCTAAAGTCGTATGTTGCGCCCGTAAGTTTGACAACCTGCTTAAGAGGCAGAAGGTTTATGAATTCTTTCTCAAGACGGCCTTGGGTCTGACGACGGAGTTTTTCTATGATGCCTGCAGTAATGATAATCACCCGATAACCCGCATCGGCGGCCTTATTGCACAACGCGATGAAGTTCGCCGTCTTGCCAGACTGGATATCACCCATTACAAGCCCGCGAATATTGAACTTGGGGCTCCTGGGGTTACCCAGGTGGTTCATGATTGCATCAGAACTCTTATCAAGTTCACGGATGACATTCGGGCTCCATTGCTTTTGGCGAAGCTTCGCCAAGTAGGCGGTAAACCACTCATCATGATCAGCCTTGATTTTGGTAAACCAGTCCTTTGCTTGCGCATTATACTCCGCGCCATCCACAATGCACTCATCCTCTGGTTTGTACACACCGACAAGTGCGATAAGCTTGCGAACAATCAAAGCTATCTCGTCGGCAGAAAGGCCCGGGAATCGAGACGCCTCCTTTGCCACCGCCTCCTCGATCTGCTGCTCCGTTAGGTTCTCGGTCGTCTCGTCGTTGCTATAGACGACGCACAACCATTCGAGAATCATTCGTCCCTGTCTAGACAGTACCATTGAGAATTTCCTCCTCTTTCTCACGAAGTTTCGCCGCGCGCAACACAAAAGGTTCGCTTTGAAGCATAGAGTGAAATGCGGTCTTTCGGGCATTGCCCGCCGGTATCATATTGACGAGGCCGGAAAGCATGTCGACCATCTCGTCTATCGAGAGTGGAACCTCATTTTCCATCTTCTGCTCACTACTTCTGCTGTAATAGATCACATCTACGGGAATCGTGCGCTCGAACAGTCGCAGAAGTTTCTCGGACACTCCCTGTGATTCCAACGCGGCCCTGACGACTGGATGTTTCCGATTCAGGCTCACCGCTGTAACGACACCATCTTTCACGGTGGATTCCCAAACCTGGGAGTCTTCCGAGCCTGCCTTCGCCTTTTTCCCGAACACTTCAACACGGATGGCATTCCTGCTCTGCTTCACCACCGAGTCAACGTATGCGCGCAAATGCGCAAGTATCTGCTTTGGCGGAATCGCAATGGACTTCTTGACGTCGAGCGACCACTTCATGTCGACGGAATTGGGGATGTCGACCTTAACGCGTGCAAGCTTAAAGAACTCCCCCTGTGCGCGAAGACCGTGCCAATTCCCGTATGTTATCAGCCGCTTGTTTCTGTATATGTAAAAACCCTGTGTTCGACGAAGTGTCTTGTCGGCACCCAGCAGACGGCGCATTTCATCGGTTAGTTCTTTTTCATGCGGCAGGACAAATGCCTGCAATATGATTTTGTTCTTGCCTGAACCGAGTGATTGTGTCGCCTTGCATTGATGACCATGCTTCTCGCCTTGAACGTGTTGCAGAAATGGGTCTTTGGGTGTCAACAAGCGATCGTTGACGCGAATATTCAACTTCCTTATCCCGTCTTCGCCATAAAGATATCTATGAAACACAAGAGACAAATGCTCCATTGCCTTGTGCATCTCGTCGTCAAAAGTCGTCTCGTCATATGAACCACCAAAATCGATATTTTGCCATACGACCAAAGTCCCACTCGCTCTGGAAGAGAGCGTGCCAACCAAAGGCAAATTCTCGATCTCTTTTTCAGTCAACTTTATTAGCGGCCACACCTCATCTTTATGATTGCGGATATAATCCAAATCCCATCTTTGGGCAAACATCCTCCCGTTCTTCTTAGAGACAACTGTCATTTTAGTGCATTGAGACATGGATGCTGTTTTGAGACCAAGCCCATAACGCCCAAGATCCTTATCTGACCGTTCACGCGAAGGGTCTGACGAACCGTATTGCATGGCATTGGTCAGTTCTTCTTCTGTCATACCGCAACCATCATCTATGATTGCAATATACGAATCGGCCGAGTCTATGAAATCTATGTTAACATTTCTTGCTTCTGCCGCGATAGAGTTGTCTATGAGGTCAGCTATAGCAGCCTCAAGGGAGTACCCTATGTGACGGGTAGCCGAAATAAGCGTATGCGCCCTTGGCGGTAAAGAAATCGTTTTCATCTATTATCTCCTCCCCGCACTCACGCGAACAAACAAGAAATACTTATTCCAGCAGGAATCACATCCCTTGTTGTTCACGCCCTTCTCGCTGACGAACCACTCAGACATTTTTCATTATATTCCGCCTCTCGTTTGCAAACAAATAGGCGCACCCTTCTATTTTGGTTAGAGGGGCGCGCCTGCGGCATACTTCCAAGGCCTGCTACAGCCCACACAAATACACCGCAAGGCGACACCCCAAATTGACAATAGGGTACCGTCTTGCAAACCATGTTTTGTGCATTCAGAATGTAGCAGTTCTGGAAGACCGGTTTGCAACCGATGGCCGATCCTGCCGGCCTCTCCGCGGCGGTTCTCGTCGGGGAGCTATGAGGTCAGATGCGTTCCCGTTTCTGACGATTAATATTATACCAAAATCCAGCTTCTCCCGCCGAAGAAAACAGAGGATAATCCGCGGCGTTTCGCGCGACCTGGCGGAATGTTTTAGACAGGATTTACAGGATTAACAGGATTTTGGGGATTGGAGCGCTTGCGCGCGACCACGAAACGCGGCGCATCTGACGCGCGGCTAACGCCGCTTGAGACGACGCGTCGACGCCGAGGCTTGAAGGTCGCGAGGTGGTTCAGTTGGCTTTACAGGGATTGCTCTGCGTGGGCGACCTTCGCCCGTCGTCTACGCGTCGTCTTGACCTTCGGTCCGCGTCAGATGCCCGCGGCACGAAAGCCGTCTTCACGGCACGCGAAAACGCCCCTGCGGGGCTACACGAAAGAGTGGCGAAAGGTGACGTGTGTTGCCTCCGCCATAGATATGAACTTGTAAGAAATCTTTACAAGTTGAAGCCGCCTCCAGTTCGTTGCATGACTTTTTCGTGTCTGTTCGTGCACCGCGCAGGCGGTTTTCGTGTCCGGCGGGCAGGTCGAGCCCGACAGGGCGCGACGGATGCGCCGCGACGGACGAGACGAAGTCTCAAGTCCGAGCGCGGTGCATCCGCCGCGGATCGCCGCAGGCGATTCGACATGCCCGGCCGGTTTTCGTGGTCGCGCGCCAGCGCTCACCCTTCTCCCCATCCCAACTCCTTTGCGAACTTTGCGTTCTTTGCGGCTAAAACCATTGAAAAGAGCAACCACCTCCTTTTCATGTGTGGAATCCGATCGGCTCGCGTTTTTCAGGCAGGGCCGGCATCAGCGTATAGATGATCGTGTCTATTGAGCGCTCGGCGGCGGTCATGCGCTTCTCAAGCTTCGCGATCCGCTTGTCGCGCACAAGCCCCCGCAGGAGGAATTCCTTCAGGACACCTGATGCCCACCGCCTGAACAATACTCCTCGCCGCGAATTGACCCTATACCCAATGGATATTATCATATCAAGGTTGTAGAAGTCTATCAGACGAGACACATGCCGCTTGCCTTCCAATCGAACTACTCGAATTTTTCGAGTAGTTGCCAGGCCCTCAAGCTCGCCCGACTTGGTCACCTCCTGTATGTGATACGTAATTGTATTTTCCGCGCACCCGAACAGGAATCCCATCTGCTTCTGCGTAAGCCAGATCGTCTCGTCTTCCAGCCACACATCGAGCTGCGGCATGCCGGCTTCGTCGAACTTGACGATTTCGCCAGATTCCGACACGGCCTTCGCTTCGTTTACCTTTTTTGCCTTCATATGCCCATTCCTTTCTGCGCTATAATATTGTTTATCCGTGTAGAACGCATATCTTACCGTCACTGGCAGTATATGCATTTTTTGCATAAACTGAATCTCTATCCAATTCGCCTTCTTTAAATGCGTATGCTCCTTTCTTTTGATGCGGGCATTATCGCATAATAGGAGCAACGTATGGTTAAGACATCGTTAAGACTTTGGCCGTGTAGAACGTGGAGAACGTGTAGCGCGTGGAAACGGGCGGGACATACAATCTTAACGATAGCTTAACGATAACTCGACATGAATATGAGATAATGTACCCATCTCAACGAAAGGAGAAAATACATGGAAAAGCAAATCGTGGTTTACAAGGCGGCGAATGACATCAGCCTTGAGGTTCAGACGGACGGCGAGACCGTCTGGTTGACACAGGAGCAGATGTGCCTGCTGTTCGGACGGACTCAACCTGTAATAGCCAGGCATATTGCCAACATATTCCGTGAAGGTGAATTAACGAAAGAAGTGGTATATGCAAAATTTGCATACACCACTCGACACGGCGCCATCGACGGGAAGACTCAGACCAAAGAAGTCGGCCTATACAACCTCGATGTTGTCATTTCTGTCGGATATCGCGTCAAGTCAATCCAGGGAACTAGATTTAGACAGTGGGCGACGAGGATTCTCCGCGAGATGCTGCTGAACAGGCTCGACGAGATCAAGCGCATTGCCAAGCTTGAGCGACGAATGGATTCAGCCGAAGGCGACATCAAGCAGATCAAAGGCGGCGTGTCTTATCTCGTCCAGCAGCTCTCCGCGCCGCCGGAACAGCCGCGCCGCCGCATAGGATTCGGATGTGACGACGATACACCTTCAAAGCCGTACGGGAAAGCATAGCCGGAACTCAGCCACGCACAAGGGCATAGCCGACGCCACGTTTGGCGACAATCCGCTCGCCGTCGGGAAGCTTCTTGCGCATGTTGCTCACATGCACACGGACCGCGCCTTCGTCAGCGTAATAACCTTCACCGCAGACGGCGGAGAATATCTCGCGATACGAGAAGAACCTGCCGCAATCGGATTCAAGGAGTCGGTAGATGTCCGCCTCGGTCTTTGTCATCGCAGCGGGAGCGTCCATCTTCGAAAACCTGTCCGCGCGTTCCAGCGCCTTTCGGATGCGCGCCTCGAGGAGCGCGGGCGAAGCCGTCTTCGAGACATAGTCGTCCGCGCCGGCGGCGAGTCCGCGGATCTGGTCGTCTTCCGCGTCGAGCGCGGAAAGAAAGACTATCGGCGTCTCGCGGTCCGCGCAACGCATCAACGCGCAGGCCGCGTAGCCGTCCATACCCGGCATCATTACGTCGAGTAGCACGAGGTCTGGACGCCGCTCGCGGAACACCTCAACGCCTGCCGCGCCGTTCGCCGCGACGCGAACCGTGAAGCCCGCCTCGCGGAGCAGGCGCGACAGGGAATCGCGGATCGACCGCTCGTCGTCTACCAGCAGTATTTCTGTCATGCGGCTATTATACCATGAATCAGGACTGTCAGACGGACTGTCACGGCAATTAACCATCAACAGTCGTGGCATCTTCTTCCGCGATATCCGCGAGGAGCGGTCAGTACGCCCTTCTGCTCGCGCATGAAATAGTCGTACTCTCCGTTCGAGATGACCTCAAGCGCTTCCTCACCCCGCTTCCAATTCTTTGGAACGCGAACAAGCACCATCGGAAAATATCCCGGTGACACTTCCGTTGCCGTCTCCTCCACGGCGTTGATGGCCTTGCCTTCCCCCCTCGGATCTGGTAGATAGTGCGCATCTACCAGAATATACCTCCTCCCCTTAAAAGTGGCAAGACCGTCTTTTGGCTTGATTGCGTCTTTGGCTATGTAATCCATATTGCTTTCCTTTCTTTTGATGCGGACATTATCGCACATTACTCTCGTTGCATGGTTAAGATATCGTTAAGACTTTGGCCGCGTAGAGCATGCAGACGGACAGGGCGAAGCCCCAACTCCTTTGCGGGCTTTGCGTTCTTTGCGGCTAAAACTCTGCGAGTCAAATGCCCTGTTCACCGGACTACAATGTAATCCTGCCAGCAATTGCTAATGGCCTTCGGATTGGCTGTCGAAGCGGTTTTGACAAGGCAAAATACGCGCGTGTAGATATCACTCACACTTGGATAGTCAAGCACATCGTCAATGCGCTTTTTAAACGCACCTCGAAGCCATTGCGAGACTTGCTTGTATTCCTTGCCCTTGCCCTGCTTGGCAATTGCAACTATTCCAGCAATGCCGCCTACACTTGCAGAGTCTTCGACGGCATCAGGGCCTTCTGTCGCAAACTCCTTGGGGCTGGGCTTCGTCACCATGCCGAGCAAAGTGATCTCTACCTCGTTGCCGTCGCCAAAATCGTACGTGTAATCGATCATGTCTCCCTTCTTGCAGACAATCGCGGAGATCGGCGTTTCGGACGACTCAAGAAACTTTCCATCGCCAAAGTCATCAAGACTCTCGATCTGCTCCGTCCACCTGCGCTTCTGCGGGTCGCCCGGAATGGAGAATTCGTACTCATGGTAGTCAAGCCAGCCAAAAGCAGCCTGGATGACCCTATGCAGAAAGGCCAGCGACCAATCAGCCGGAACGACCACCGTTCGCGACACGATTCCGTCAAAATCCATCTTGAGCTTAAGGTATTTCATATTAATGCGACCCCAAATGACTGCTTTATCTATTGGAACGAGAGCGTCTTCATGACTAGGCGACGTGCACTTTGCTCCTGTCAAGCCGGGCTTCAGGGTAGCCGGCCGCGAGCCGCCCGATGCGGTTCAACTCCTCCAAAACCTTCAAGCGCTCGTCAGTCGACAGCGCGAGGCAAAACGCCTCGTCCTGCTCCTTGAGGGTGGTCTTTCTGACGACAGTCCTATCCATTCCCATTCCTCGCCTTGATTCTTTCAAGTGCAACGGCATAGCCGCCGACAAGCATGAAGTCTACTCCGGCGGCAAGGAGACACTCCACCATGTCCCGATAATCCTGATTTAGAAGATGTTCGTTCATTTATTGTTCTACCGCGGCGGTTCGCGTCGCGAAGCTATAAGGTCAGATGCGTTCCCGTTTCTGACAGTGAGTATTATACCAAAAGCAACGGCTTTTCGGGAAAGATTATGGGCGTCAGTAGTCGCTGACTTCTTCCATTTCTTTGCGCTCTTTGCGTCCTTTGCGGCGAAAAACCATTGAAAAGGGATCGCCAAAAGGAAGTGGTATGTGCAAAATTTGCACATACCATTGCCACGCTCGGTATTAATTTGCAAAATTTGCAAATTATTCAAACCTCGCATTAACCCCTGTCCGCGCCTTAGAGACGCACGCATCTGAGAAGCGACGGCGTTTCATTTGGCATACTCCTTCCGCACCGATGTCGCATTGCGCAGATTGGCGAGCAAACCTGGAATGACTGTTATGCCCATTTTCGAAACTCCAAACGTAAGCCGGCCAGCATTTCGTTTTGATGTAACAATTTGTGATATCAAAACGTCGTTTTCTTCTTTTGACAATTGAAAGCGGAACCCTTCAGGAAAGCGATTGGCATTACGTTTGACAGCTTGATTAAACACGGAGGTTGTAACCTGATAAGCCGCAGCCAAATCCCTGTCGAGCATGACCTGCACACCGCGAATCGTGTATATTACGGAACGAATGTCGAATCTGTCGCCATTGACGATCATGCCGTCGCACATGAGATTGCCAGACTTCGTGACTATATTATTATTCTTCATGACTTACCTCCGTTCACCTTACACGCCTTATCCCCTTCTCGTGACAATCCTCGGAATATCTCGTCGAAGCCAGGAGGAAGCCCCTTGAGCAAATCCTCCATCCCTTTGTTGGCGTCATCTCTTTCGCAGACATAATTCCTGCACATGATTCCATCACGCCAAGGGCATATTCCCGTGGCGCACTTCGGACATATTTGATCCATTTCGGACTCCAATTCCTTTCTGCGTTGTGTCGGCGCATTGCGCAGCCGGACCACGGCCACTGGATACAATACGCCTACGGCGCATTTTCGGAATAGGCGATGCCTCGCCAAGATGCCGACGACGCCTGGGCCGCGCATTCGCGCTCAAGCCCGCAGAGGAAGCCTCCTCCTCACGTTCCCAATCGGCGGCCGCGGTTCCCGACATCGACGCCCCCTCCCGGACCGTCCGCCCACCCTTCAGGCTTTTCGATCCGTTCTCAGCGAGACTACTTCGGTTTCAACCCGACGGCTCATCAAAGGCTCCCGTTCGTACCTCCGTCGCCACGGAGTTCAATCCCGGGGAGCAGCGATATCATACCATAAACTTACTCTTTCAGTCTATCGGAAATTCTGCCGCGCGTGGAAAGCGTGGAGACGGACGGGGCGAAGCCCCATCCCAACACCTTTGCGATCTTTGCGTTCTTTGCGGCAAAAACACATTAAGGCCGAGAGCACACCTCCTTCATCCTCCAAAACTCCAAAACACCCCGCAGCGAAAGCAATAAAATACCGCGGCGGTTGGGACGCGCGTAGCAGAAGCCGGAGCAGTAGCGGAGGCACTTTCTCAACCGTCGGAGTTAAATCATTTAGCCGTGTAGAACGTGTAGAGCGTGCAGATTAGGCGGCGCGCACCTTGCTCCTGTCAAGTCGGGCTTCGGGGTAGCCGGCCGCGAGCCGCCCGATACGGTTCAGCTCCTCGAGAACCTTCAGGCGCTCGTCAATTGACAGCGAGAGGCAAAACGCCTCGTCCTGCTCTTTTAAGGTGGTCTTTCTAACAACAGTCCTATCCATTCCCGCTCCTCGCCTTGATTCTTTCAAGCGCAACGGCGTCAGCTATGTCCTTGGGACGGCCAGACGCGCGTTTGTTGGCTATGAGATCGTCAATAGAAATAACCTTGATTTCAAGGCCATCGACATTCATCTTGACGGCGCGTTTTACGGCATCCGAATACTCAAGTCCATCAACAGCCGAAACAATGTCGATGCGCTGTGGCTCCGTGCCAATCTGGAACACCATTCCTGGCTTGTGAAAATCCTCTTCGGTAAGATCCATGAGCGGCGCGCCAAATGACCTTATCGCCTGCAAAATAGATTTTGCGTTCTCTGGGTTCGCCATGATCCAGAAGTCTATGTCAAACGTCGTCCTCGGCCAGCCATGAAGTGCAACGGCATAGCCACCAACAAGCATGAAGTCCACTCCGGCGGCAAGCAGACACTCCACCATGTCCCGATAATCCTGGTTTAGAAGATGTTCATTCATTTGTTGTTCTACTGCGGAGGTTCGCGTCGCGAAGCTATGAGGTCAGATGCGTTCCCGCTTCTGACAATGAGTATTATACCAAATACGACGGCTTTTCGGGAAAGATTATGGGCGTCAGTAGTCGCTGGTTTTCCATTTCTTTGCGCCCTTTGCGTTCTTTGCGGCGAAAGAAATTGAAAGAGACCGGTCACCTCGTGAACGTTAGAGGACGGACGACAAACGACAAAGGACAGACGATGTGGCAGCGGGCGTGAGGCGCGATTCCACTTGGCCGCTCATGACGATTAACCCTGCCGAAGGCAGCTCAAGACGACATTTCGACGCACTGAATTGCCGTTGAAACATCGCGAAGCCGCGGAGCGGTAGCGGGAGCCCTAACGCTCGGAGTTTGAGATTTAGCCGTGGAGAACGGGTAGAATCCTAGGGACAGGCCCCACGGAAGTAGCGATTCTATAGCCACTCGAACATGATCGCGCTTACGGCGATCCCTATGCTGGGGGTTTACGCCGCGCGACGGTTATGACAGCCAGCGCGAGGTCCGGCAGTAGCATCGGTGTGAACATCTATCCGAACGCAGCTGCGTCCTAACAGGCGGCTTCATGCGAAGCCGCCTTTCTTGTTTCCTTCTTGGAAAAAACTACGTGGGGACAGACCCCACGGGAGTAGCGATTTTATTGGCGTGCCCCAGCGCGAGCCGCCAAGATGGCGACTCTCCCAGTTAGAGCCACCTCTCTTAAACTCCTGACTCCTGCGTACTGACCCCTCGGCACTCGCTCCGCTCGGCGTGTTCGCTTCCCTATGGGTCGCGAACCCCCGCAAGGGGCGGTTACGACTCCTGACTCCTAACCCTCCACTCTCCAACTCCAACTCTGAACTCCAACTCCTAACCCCTACCGATCTAGGACGTCCCAATATCCATTCTTGTCTGCACCAACGCGGCGGATTTCACCCGATTCTTGCAGCGCCTTTATCTTGCGGGCGATAGAACTTGGCGATATCTGCAACAGATCGGCAAGTTCTGCATAAGTAATGAACGGATCTGCCTTCAGATTCTCTTTGATTTGCAGTGCACAAGATTCATTACTTACATGATTTACACTGTCATTCTCGCCGCTTATCTTCAAGAAATCATCTGCTTTATCTCCATATTCAAGAATTTCGGCGACACGATTTTGCAGGAAATCTTCTATACGGCGAAGTCGATCCACAGGGAGATTGTAATACTTGTGACGTTTGAAGCGAAATCCCTTCAAGTTGACCAGCCGAGCCCTTGACGTCGGAGAAATAGCGCCAGGGAAGCCAAGCCATCTATCGTACAGCGCCGGCGTGACATGTCCAACAAACTTGCGAAGATCATCATATTCGTCGTAGCGATGGCCCGGCTTGTACATTGCCAGCGAGAAGAGTCCATAGCCATTGTCGAAGATGGGCGCGGCTCCGACAATCTCGTTTGTATCGTTGTCGATCAGATAGCCGAAATTGCCAAGATGGCGGTCCGTATTGAAGATGATTGCATCGAAGAAGAAAATGTCCGCAAAGCGCGGATCTTGAAGCGCCTCATTCCTTGAGACAAGACGTCCGGCTGGAACGAAACCTATCCTCTCGCTTGTAAAAAGCGGACAGGTGGAGCAAAGGCGTCCCTTGAACTTTTCAAGACCGTATTCGACATGGGCAAGTCCAAGGGCTTCTGCAATCTGCGACGCATAGTATTCGGAGTACGGCTCAAAGCCCGTGTTCGCCGCACCTTCGGTTCCGCCTTTGTAGAGCGCGATCTGCCCTTCACGACGTCGCCAGCACTTGGCGAGCATTCCGTTTGTCGTGAATTCCGGCGAAGTGGAGCTGTCCCTGCCGGCGACAAACTCCCCGCGCAGTCCGCCTGTAAACGCCATGACGGCAAGCGTCTTAGAGAACTCGTTGCAATAGAGATTGCAATCCGACCACTTGCCTTTGAAATCTTCTGCAACGACCCAATAGACGTCGTTAAGAGAAAGTCCCTTGCACAGTTCGATTATCGCCCGCGTTTCCATGCGGGTTATTCCAATGTTGCCAAGCATCCGCTGAATGTAGTTGCGATGCTTCGGCACCGTGCGGTGAGTGAGCCAGGACCAGAGGGCGTCATCGTCCGCCGCGCCCTTCATCTCGAGCGGCAGGAACTTACGTTCTGATTCGTTCACGGAGACTACGTGAACGCCCTGCGGTTCGAGCCACTCGAATCGCAAAAGCTCCCGGTCTCTGTGTTTTAAAATCATAACGTCACGATATTTAGTTTGCCAGTTTGCGGCAACCGATGGCCGATCCTGCCGGCCTCTCCGCGGCGGTTCTCGTCGGGGAGCTATGAGGCCAGTAACGTTCCCGTTCTGACAGTGAGTATTATATCAAAAACCAAAGAGGAGTTGGCGGGAGGATGGCGGCCAGGAAAATTTGGTATAATTCGCAGCATGAAAAAGCAGTGTTTTGCAGCGGCGGTGCTTGCGTTGGCATCGGCGGCGTGTTTTGGATACGAATCTCACGTGGACGGCATAATCGCCCGGGTGTCTGAGAATGTCGCCAAGATAAAGGCGACGTGCCCCGACGCGGTGCCGATGGCATTTTGGGATTTTGACGGCACAATCATCAAGGGCGACATCAGCGAAGGTCTGGAGGAGGGCGGAAGGGTTTTGTTCAAAGGCCTTGTCGAGCGCACGATCGAGGAAGGACTGTGCCCGACATACGGAAAGGACGGCGGCTGGGACCAGTACATAAAGCGCGATTATCCTGCCATGAAGGAAATCGGGCTTTGGCTGGCGTGGCCGTACAATGCGCAGATGTACAACGGACAGAGGGTGTCCGTCCTGGATTCGTTCTGCAGGTCCGAATGCGAGCGCGTCTATCGTAAATGGTACTTCGACTCTTCCGTAAGGATTCTCAAGGCGCTAGAGAGCGCCGGGGTGGAGAACTACATAGTCTCCGCAAGTCCGGAACTGTTTGTCAGGGCAGCGGCGGACACGCTTGGGCTGCCGTCATGCCGCTTCGTGGGCATCAGGGTCGAGATTGATGGCGACATGGTCACTTCGCGAGTGGTGCATCCGCTCCCAATGGGCGAGGGCAAGGTCGAAAACGTGCGTGCCCTTGTGCTGGCGCGTCCGCACGGCGTCGCCGTCGCTGCGTTCGGCAACAGCTATTCCACGGATGGGGCCTTCCTGCGCTACGTAGCGACACAGCCATCCTTGCCTGGAGGAGCGAAAGGCACCGCAGTCATGATAAACGGCGGCGCAGACAGGCCGGGCTACTCCGAGCATTTCATCAAGGTCGAGCAGAACGCCACTGTCGCGGAGCCAAATATGGCAATCCCGACTGCTGCGGCTGCGCTCACGGACAAAAATCCTGGGGACAGACCCCACGGAAGCCGCGATTTTATTGGCCGGCGCCGATTAAGTGCGGACGGAGAGGCCGCGGGAGGCGAGGAACGCCTTTAGTTCCGGGATGCCAATCACGTGGAAGTGAAACACCGACGCCGCGAGAAGGACGTCTGCGCCCGCCTCGGCCGCCTCGGCGAAGTGCTCCATCGTACCCGCTCCGCCGGACGCGACAACTGAGGCGTCCGTGATCTCGCGGATCTTCCTGATGAGCGGGAGGTCATAGCCCGTACGCACGCCGTCCGTGGACTTGGAAGTAGGCAGGATGCAAGCGACGCCGTAGTCGTTTACCTGCTTCGCCCACTCGATTGCGTCCTTGCCGGTCGCGGTGCGTCCGCCGTCGATGAACACTTCGTAGCCGGAAGGCATCGCGGCGTTCTGCGCAACGTCAATCGCGACGGTCACCTTGTCGGCGCCAAGTTCCTTGACCATTTCACCGATCATCTCCGGACGGCGGAAGACTGCGGACGAAGTGGAAACCTTGTTCGCGCCTGCCTTGAGAACTT
Source organism: uncultured bacterium (assembly GCA_902801025.1). Classification (GTDB taxonomy): domain Bacteria; phylum Verrucomicrobiota; class Kiritimatiellia; order RFP12; family UBA1067; genus UBA1067. Next base: position 26,189 of record CADCGZ010000031.1, read on the forward strand.
CCTCGGCGGCTGCGACCGACGAAATGCCACCGCCCATCGTGAACGGAACCGTGACGGCGTCCGCGACCTTGCGGACCACCTCGAGCATCGTCTTGCGGCCTTCCACGGTCGCCGTGATGTCGAGCATCGCCAGCTCGTCCGCCCCGGCCGCGCAGTACGCCTTGCAGCACTCGACGGGATCGCCGGCGTCCTTGATGTTCACGAAATTAACGCCCTTCACCACGCGTCCGTTGATCATGTCGAGGCACGGCATAATCGTAAGCTTCCTGTTCATCTTAAAACGCTCCCTTCTTGGTTTTGTTTCCTTCGCCGACTTTCCGTCCGGCGGAACCCATAAATTATATCAAAAAGCATCGCATCCGGCGGAAAACTTACCTCGGGGAATGGTCGGGGCGAGAGGATTTGAACCTCCGACATTCTGCTCCCAAAGCAGACGCACTACCAGGCTGTGCAACGCCCCGTGTCGAAAAGACGGGTGATATTATACCATAAATTCAGTCGTCGCTCGGAATTGTCCTGCGAAGGCGCTTGATTTCGGAGTGCGCGTGCTTGTCGTCGAGCATCTTCTGCTTCTGACGACGGCTCCTGCGGCGCTTCTGGCGACGAATCTTCTCCGCGGCCTGCCGCGCTGCCGACTTGCGGCCCTTCTCGCGCTCGAGGATCATTTCCGCAAGCATGCGCCGCGCAAGCCAGCGGTTCGTCTCGCGGCTCCGAGTCTCGCCGCAGCGCACCATGAGGCCGCTCGGTTCGTGCGAGAGCCGCACTACGTTCGACGTCTTGTTCGTCTTCTGGCCGCCCGGGCCGCCACCGAGAATGAAGCTCTCCTCAAGGTCCTCGTCATAGACCGAGGCCTCCGCCATAAGCGCCTTGATGCGCTCTATCGTATCGGGAGAGATCACTGCGCGGCGGCTCCGGAACGCGCGGCGGTCTTCGCGGCCCTGCGCGCGGCGAGTCTGGCGCGGAACTCGCGGGCGCGGACCACAAGGCGCCTGACGGTGAAGTACGCTATCGGCGTCATCACAATCGCGAGTAGAAAGCCCCCAAGGAAGAACGACGCCATCGCCTCCGCGCCGAGTCGCCTGACGGCCGCCCACGTCCACTCGGTATTCGCAAGGCGCGAATAAGTTAGCGACCCGTTGAACAGGATCTTGTTCACGACGAACGTCTGCGCGGGGTAGATGAAGAAAATGGTGATAGGGTTCGTGATGAAGGTGCCGAGCGTCGCACCTATCTTGCTGACACGCATCATCATCGCGAGCGGAATCGATATGATGAGCTGGAGCCCAAACGGGATCGCGCACCCTACGAACACGCCAAGGGCCCATCCGGCGGCTATGTCCTCGGGGGGAAGAGGGTCGCGGACCATCTTCTCCCGAAGCCGACGGAAATAGCCGCGGAGATTCATCATCAGACGGTGTGGACGAAGAGCCCCGAGCGGAGCTTAGGCTCGAACCACGTTGACTTGGGCGGCATTATCGCCCCCGCGTCGGCAATCGCCATCATCTCCTCGACCGTGACCGGCTCCATCGCGAACGCGACGGCGGCTTCGCCCGAGTCGACCTTTGCGGCAAGCGCCGCGTCACCGCGGATTCCACCCATGAAGGAAATCCTCTTGTCAGTGCGCGGATCCCCGATGCCGAGAACGGGAGCGAGCAACTTGTCCTGCAAGTAGCTCACGTCGAGAGACGAAACGACGTCCGCTCCGGCGGGAATGTCCCACGAAAGATCGGTCCAGCTACCGTTGAAGTACATGCGGCAGTTGCGCGAGCCCTTCTGCCCAATAGTGAAGTTCTCGCTGATGCGCGACATGAACTCGTACGGCGAGAGCCCGTTCAGGTCGGCGACGAGACGGTTGTAGGCAAGGATCTTGAGCTGGCCCGCGGGGAAGGCGACGGCGAGGAACCAGCGGCTCTCGCCCTCGAAACCATGCTCCTTCGCGTAGCGCGACGCCGCCGCGCTGCGGTGGTGGCCGTCGGCTATGTAGGCGACAGGGATGCGAGCGAAGAGCTCCTGGAGTTCGTCGGCCGTGCACGAAGAGCCGGACGCGATCTCCCAGACCGTGTGGCCGATGCCGTCGGGCGCGACAAAGTCGTACAGGGGCTCGCGGCGACACGCATCGGCGACAACGAGGTCTATCGCCTTGTCGTCGCGGTAGGTGAGGAATGCGGGGCCCGTGTGCGCTGAAAGCGTCTCGATGTGGCGCGTGCGGTCGTCTTCCTTGTCCTTGCGCGTCTTCTCGTGCTGCTTCAGGACGCCTGCGAGGTAGTCCTGGGTGTCGAACGTCGCGACGATGCCCGTCTGCGAGTGCGAGCCCATCGTCTGCCGGTAGGCGTAGAACTTCGGCTCCGAGTCGCGCACGAGGACGCCGTCGGCAATAAGCTTGTCGAGGGCCTTGCGCGCCTGCGCGTACGCCTCGGGCGACGAGCAGTCGGTCCCGTCGGGAAGGTCGATCTCGGGACGCGAGACGTGGAGGAAGCTCTTGGGGTTGCCTGCGGCGAGGGCCCTCGCCTCTGCCGTGTCGACTACATCATAAGGAACGGACGCGACAAGAGCCGCGTCCTCCCTGTTCGGCCTGACGGCCGCAAATGGCTGTATCTTCATTTTGTATCAGAAGCCGATGTTGACAATCGGCATGAACTGGAATTCCGCGTCGCGGATTATGTTGATGAGGCCGATCTGGAAGCCGTACATCGTCTCGCAGCGGTTGATGAGGCCGATCTGGACGCCCTGCGTGTCGCCGGAGACGTTGATCGCGCCAAACTGGACGCCGCGATGGCTCTGGGACTCGTTCCACAGGCCGACCTGGATGCCGAAGAGATCGCCGCGGGCGACCGAGTTGTAGCAACCGACCTGGAAGCCGGCGCAGGAATCATTGACGTCGTTCCTGAGCAAGTTGAGCTGGACGCCCTCGAAGTACTCGGAGCAGCCCCACAAGCCGACGTCGACGCCAGTCACGTTCTCCTGCTTGGTGGAGTAGGGAACGGTGATGCGCAGGCCAACGAGGTCGGGCGTCTCGGGGAAGTCCCAGATCGCGATAAAGGCCGGCCACAGCGCGACGTTCTTGCGCGGCGCGTCGACCTTGACTTCGAGCCCGTTGTCCTCGTCGACCGAGAGGTCGTCGGCGACGTCGTCCACCGTCACCATTTCAGATGCCGCCGGCGCAGCGCATACGGGGAGCACGAAAGCGGCGAGTGCGGCAATTGCGATAAGTTTCTTCATGACTGTCACTCCTGGATATTGGTGGTATTGTGGTTATTATAAACTTTCCCAGCCGACTTGGCAACCGTCAATCTACGACAACCTTGCGTATGACGACGGCCTCCTCGGGCACGTTCTCGTAGGGGCCAACCGACCTCGTGCGCGACTTCGCGATGGCGTCGACAACGTCGAGGCCGTCGGTTACGCGGCCAAACACGGCATATCCGTACCCCTGGGCGGTGGGCGCCGTGAAGTCGAGGAAGCCGTTGTCCACGAGGTTGATGAAGAACTGGCTCGTCGCGGAGTTCGGGTCCATCGTGCGGGCCATGGCAATCGTCCCGCGCGCGTTCGAGAGCCCGTTCATCGACTCGATCATGATCGGCTCGCGCGTCTCCTTCTGGTTCATGTCGCGGGTGAAGCCGCCGCCCTGGATCATGAACCCGTCGATGACGCGGTGGAAGATGGTGCCGTCGTAGAATCCGCTTTTCGCGTATTCCGCGAAGTTCGCCACGGTCGCCGGGGCCTTTTCCCCGTCAAGTTCGAGGGTTATCGTGCCCTTTGAAGTCTCGATGGTCGCTTTCATGGCCGGAATTATACCAAACTTCCCCGTAGGTCTTCAAATGCTTTCGACACGGAAAGGAGCTTTGCCTCCTCGAACGCGCCGCAGATGAACTGGACGCCGACCGGCATCTTCGTGTCGCGCGTGAATCCGGCGGGGACCGACGAGGCGCAGACGCCCGCGAGCGCGGATGGAATCGTGAAGAGGTCGTTCAGGTACATCGTAAGCGGGTCCTGGAGCTCCTTGAACCGGAACGCGGGCGTCGGGGCGCAGGGCGAAAGGAGCGCATCGCACTTCCCGAACGCCTCGGCGAAGTCGCGCGTTATGAGCGTCCTAACCTTCTGGGCGCGCCCGTAGTAGGCGTCGTAGTAGCCACTCGAAAGGACGTACGTCCCCATGATGATGCGGCGCTTCACCTCGGGACCGAAGCCCTCGGCGCGCGACTTCGTGTAGAGGGAGAAGACGTCCTTCGCCTCGGCGGAGCGGTGCCCGTAGCGGACGCCGTCGAACCTTGCGAGGTTCGCGCTCGCCTCGGCAGGCGCGATGATGTAGTAGACGGCCATCGCGTACTCGGTATGCGGGAGCGACACCTCGACGAGTTCCGCGCCCGCCTTTTCGCACTTCGAGAGCGCCTCCTCGGTAATGCGCTTCACCTCGGGGTCCATGCCCTCCACCTCGAAATACTCCTTCGCGACACCGAGCCGGACGCCCTTCATCGACGCGCCCTTGATCGCCGCCGCGTAGTCGGGAACAGGGTCTTTCGGGGTCGTGCCGTCCATCTCGTCGTGGCCGGCGAGCGCACCGAGAAGTATCGCCGCGTCCTCGACGGACTTCGTCATCGGCCCCACCTGGTCGAGGGAGCTCGCGAACGCCGTGACGCCGTAGCGGCTGACGCGGCCGTAGCTCGGCTTGATGCCGACGCAGTTGCAGAAGCTCGCCGGCTGGCGGATCGACCCGCCCGTGTCGGTGCCGAGCGCCGCGATGCAGAGGTTGCCGCCGACCGCCGCCGCGCTGCCGCCGGAGCTGCCGCCGGGAACGCGCGTGAGGTCGTAGGGGTTGCGCGTCACGCCAAGCCCCGAGTTCTCGGTCGACGAACCCATCGCGAACTCGTCCATGTTGACGCGCCCCGCCGAGATGAACCCGTGCGACTTCATGTTCTTGATAACCGTCGCGTCGTAAGGCGAGACATAGCCCTTCAAGATCTTCGACGCGCATGTGCACGGCTGGCCCGTGACATTGATAAGGTCCTTGACCGCGATCGGCACCGCCTTCGGGTTCGCTCGGGCGAGCTCAAGCGCCTGCTCCTCGTCGAAAGTGAGGTACGCGCCGATCTCGGCGTTTTTCGCGTGGTAGCGGTCGATGATCGCCTGCGTCAGATCAATGGACGAGAACTCACCCTTCGCAAGCCCCTCGCGCGCCGCCTTGATTCCAAGTTCGTAGAGTTCCATATCAGCTCTCCGCTCCTTCGACGATCTTGGGGAGAAGGAATTCATCGCCCACACGCGCCGGCGCGTTGGCAAGCGCAGTTTCGGCCGCAAGCGACGGACGCACCTCGTCTTCGCGGAACGCGTTGACGAGCGTACGGCCATGCATCATCGGCTCCACGCCCTCGACGTCGACCTCCGAAATCTTCTCGACGTACTTGACGATATTCTCGAGCTGTGGCTGGAACACCGACTTTTCCTCGTCGGTGAGCTCGAGCCGCGCCAGCTCCGCTACATATCCAACATCGATCTTCATTCCTGACTCCTGACTACTGACCCCTGACCCCTGACTCTTACCGAATCCAGCTCGGAGTGATCCAGTTGCCGGCCGCGCGGAACATCTGCCGCGGCTCGTCGCCGCCTTCAGACGCCTCGACGGAGTCGACGATGAAAAGCGCCTTGTCGCGTCCCGCGACGAGGTGGCGGCCGTCACGCGACCAAACGGGGTGCTCCCAGCTGCCAGGCGACGTCACGAGTTTCGCAGAGCCCTCGCCGACCTTGGGGTCCATAACGGCGACCTGGGCGAGCCCGCCGCGCTTCGTGATGTACGCGATGCGCCCGTCGGCTCCCCAGTCGGGGTCGACGTTCTGCGAGCCCTTAGAGGTGAGGCGGCGCTTCGCCTTTGTGGCAACGTTGACGATGTATATCTGCGGATGGCGCGTCTCGTCGGAGACATACGCGATTTCCGTTCCGTCGGGGCTCCACGTCGGCTGGCCCTCGCTCGCCGTCTTGGTGTTCGTGAGCCGAGTGTAGCGCCCGCCGGAGAGGATGTAGAGCTCTGGATTGCCCTGGAAGGACGCCGTGATCGCGACCTTGGTGCCGTCGGGCGAGATCGCCGCGGGGGACGAAATCCCCTTGAGATTGAACGCGAGCTTGCGCGCGCCGGTCTCGACGTCCTGTTCGTAGATCTGCTGGCCGCCGTTCAGGTAGCCGATGTAGTAGACGGACTTCGAGTCCTTCCAGCGAGGCCCGACGGCCGCCTTGCCGTCGCTCGTCAGCTGGCGGACGTCCTGACCGTCGGGATAGCACATGCAAAGCTCGGACGACTGCGGGCTCTTGCGCGACACGAACACGACGCGGTCGCACGCAAATCCCTTCTGCCCGTCCTCGGACATGGCGGAGACCATTGCGTCACTCATCCTGCGCGCGGCCATCCTTATCGCCTTGTCGTCGCCCGCCGGAGTCGGCGCGCTCAGGGACTTGCCGGCGCCGGCCGCCGTGACGGTGCCGCCGATCGCGCCGGACACCTTGATTTCGCCGCCGTTCTCGATCTTGAAGCATCCTGTGAGCTCAAGGTTGCGCCTCAGCGTCTTCGTGTACGCGTCCGCGCCCGCGCCGGTCACGGAGATCGAGACGGATTTCTTGTCGTGTGCACCGATGCCGGTGACGTCGACGACGGTCGCGCCGTTCCCCGCAATCGCCGCCACGACCGCGCATGCAAATATCCAGTTCTTCACTTTATTGTCCTCCTTAAATTTTTAACTCTCAACTCACCCACTCACAACTCACAAACTCACCAACTTCTCACGTCGTATAGTCTGCGTTGATGTGCACATAGTCAAGCGACAGGTCGCACGTGTAGATCGTGCTCTCGGCCGAGCCGAGATGCAGATCGACGACAACCGAGAACGCGTCTTTCTGCATGACCTTCGCTAGCCGTGCGAGCTGCTTCTCGTCGGCGACCTTCCCGAAGCGGAACGCCCATACGCCGTCGTAGAAGACTTCCGACTTCATGTCCACGACTTCCGCGCCCGAGTAGCCGACAGCCGCGAGAACGCGGCCCCAGTTCGGGTCCTTGCCGAACCAGCTCGTCTTTGCAAGCGGCGACTTCGCGACGGCACGAGCGGCGCGCTCGGCGTCGCGTTCCGTCTTCGCGCCCTTCACGGTGACAGTCACGAACTTCGTCGCGCCCTCGCCGTCCGTCGCCATCTGGCGGGCAAGCGAAACGCACACCGTCTCGAGTGCGGCGCGGAAAGCGTCGAAGTCCTTGCCGGGAGCGTCGATCACGCGGTTCCCCGCCTTGCCCGACGCGAGAACGAAAAGAGAGTCGTTTGTTGATTCGTCGCCGTCGACGACGAGGCGGTTGAAGCTGCGGCCAACGGCGAGCTGGAGGGCGCGCTTCAGCATCCGCGGCGAAATCGCCGCGTCGGTCGTGAGAAAGCCGAGCATCGTCGCCATGTTGGGCTCGATCATCCCGGAACCCTTCGACATTCCGCCAACAGTCACCTTCTTGCCGCCAATCGTGACGGTTGCACACGCCTCTTTCGGGCGCGTGTCTGTCGTCATAATGGCCTTCGCGGCAGCAAGCCCGTGGGCGCCGGTGCGCCCGAGCGCCTTCGTCGCCGATTTCATGCCCGCAAGAAGCCGATCGACGGGAAGACGACGGCCGATCACGCCGGTAGACGCGACGAGAACGTGGTGCGGGTCAAGCCCGAGTTCGCCAGCGGTGACGAGAGCCGAGAGACGGGCGTCCTCGAGCCCCTGCTCGCCGGTGCATGCATTCGCGCAGCCGGAATTGGCGAGGATCGCCTGCACTCTGCCGCCCTTCACGACCGAGCGGTCGTAGACGACTGGCGCGGCGGCGACCTTGTTCGTCGTGAAGACTGCGGCCGCCGAGCACGGCTCGTCGGCGACGATCAGCGCGACGTCGTTGCGCCCCTTGTACTTGATCTCCGCCGCGACTCCCGCCGCGCGGAACCCCTTCGCGGAACATACGCCGCCCTTGACTTTCCTGCAACCTGCCATTTGCGCTATTATATCAAAAAATCACTTGCCGAGAATACCGAGGAACCCCTTCCTTTCGGAAAGCTTCACGTACTTGCGCGGCCTGTAAATCGGCTTGTAGGCGGGACGGATGATCGGCCCTTCGTTCACGAGCTCCTCCATCCTGTGCGCACACCAGCTAACGCAGCGCGCGACAGCGAAGATCGGCGTGTAGAGGTCCTTCGGGATGCCGAGCATGTCGTAGACGAGCCCCGAGTAGAGGTCGACGTTGGCGCAGATGTCCTCCGCGCGCGGATGGCGCGCCTTGATTATCGCGGGGCCGACTTCCTCGACGGTCTCGAAAAGCTTCATGTCCTCCGTGCGCCCGGCCTCCTTCGCGAGCGCCCTCGCCTTCTCCTTGAGGAGCTGCGCGCGCGGGTCGGAGATCGTATAGACCGCATGTCCGAGGCCGTAGATGAGCCCCGTTCCGTCGCCTGCCTTCTTGTCGGCGATGCGCTCCAGGTAGCGGGCGACGTTCTCGGTCTTTGTCCAGTCCTTGACGTTCGCCTTGATCTCCTCCATCTGGCGCATGACGCGCAGGTTCGCGCCACCGTGGCGCGAGCCCTTCAGCGAGAGGATCGACGCCGCCACGGACGAATAGATGTCGGAGTGGGAAGAGGTGACGACATGGGTCGTGAACGACGAGTTGTTGCCGCCGCCGTGCTCGGCGTGGATGATGAGCGAGAGGTCGAGCGTCTCGGCCTCGAGCTTCGTGTATTTCCCGTCCTCGCGCATGAGCATGAGCAGCGTCTCGGCCGTCGACTTCGCGGGGTCGGGGTTGCGGATCATCAGCGACCCGCCGTCGTGGTAGTGGGCCTTCGCCTGGTAGGCGTAGGCGGCAATCGTCGGCATCGAGCCGATGAGGTCCATCGACTGCTCGAGGCACTTGTCGAGCGACAGGTCGTCGGGGGTTCCCTCGGGGTCGTAGGCGTAGGCAAAGAGGACGGCGCGGGCGAGCGCGTTCATGATGTCCTTCGAGGGGTGCTTCATGATCGCGTTTTCCTTGAACCCGTCGGAAAGCTTCCTGTACGCACCGATGCGCTGCTTCCAGTCGACGAGCTGCCGCGCGGTGGGGAGCTCTCCGAAAAGAAGGAGGTACGCCGTCTCCTCGTATCCAAAGCGGTGTTCGCGCTTGTCGGCCTGCACGATGTCCTTGACGTTGATGCCGCGGTAGTAGAGTTCGCCGGGGATTGCCTTGCGCTCCCCTTCATCCATGGTCGTAAGCCCAACGAGCACACCCGAACCGTTGTCGTTTCTAAGCCCCCTCTTGACGCCATACTTCGCGTAGAGCGCAGGGTCGATGTAGTCGGCCGCACGCGCCTTTTCCGCCTGTTTCTTGAGCCATTTCCTGTCTATTGTCATCTGGACATTTCCTCGCTTAAAGAGGAAATTATACCATAAATCCGCGCGTCTATGTGCGTATTACGCCCCTGAATGTGACTTGCTGTACCTTGTGTGCTTGCCTTCCCGTGTGCGGCTTTGTTTCGGGCAACCGTGCTCGCCGCCGTTCCGCCAGCTCGCTTAATTGCATGTAGGAATCGCGCTTCTGCTAACTGGGAAAGCACCACGCTAGCGCCCGCTTGCGCGGCTCGGCTTTCGCCTCGGTGGATATGGCGTCTCGCCGGCGCTATCGGCTTTTCTCTACGATTGCGGATAGCTTTGCGCTACTCGGCATCTCCCCTGACAACATGTAAAGGTCTTTGTGCGACAGCGCAAACTGAATCACGGACTGGATTTCCTCGAATTTCTTGGGCGCTGCACCAACGGCAAATCTCTCTATGGTCTTGTCACCCGCTCGCAATCGCAGATAATATGCCGTCGTATCTAATGGCAATGCGGACTGCCCCTCGTCGATTCTCGGCCATGCCTCGACATTCGCCTGCTGGACATGTTTCACGAGCCGCCGCCACTTCCAGCCATCCATCGACAAGTCCAGCCGCATCCTGTCAAATCGGCATGAACCCCAGCCCATAGCGTCATGGAGTCCGCACTTAAACCGAAACCGCCGCGTATCAAAGTCGATCCACATCTCCACCATCACCTCATCCGGCATCCGGCTTTCGTGGTAATAGAGCGAGTCAACCTTTTCGCCGTTCTCGAGCACAAGAGTATTGCGATAGGCGCATCCACCCACCGCCAGCAAAGCCAAAGCCATCGCAAGGCATTTCACTATAGGCAATATTCCTTTCTACCCCATACTCGCCGCATATGCCAAAATCTTACACGCCTTTTTCAGTACTCGAATATACCACTTCAAACCGATTGAGCGTCTCTAAAAGGAACGGATCAAGAAAGCTCTCAGCCTTGGCACGAATATCAGCGGGAACACCATAGTATGCGCCCGCGACCGCGCCGCAGATGGCACCGATGGTATCCGAATCGCCGCCGATGGAGATGGCGTTGCGGATCGCGTCCTCGAAGGACGTCGACTCAAAGAACGCCTCCAGCGCCTGCGGAACAGAACCTTGGCACGACACGTCAAACTCGTAGGTCGGTCTTATCTCGTCGAGGGTGAAGTCGAGCGGATAGTAGTCACGCACGACAACCGCCTTAATCTCGTCCATCGACCTGCCCGTCCGCGCCAGAAATGTCGCGACGGCAGTCGCCTCCGCGCCCTTGATGCCCTCCGGATGGTTGTGCGTCACCTCCGTGACGGCGCGCGACATCACCTTCACCTCGTCGAGCGTCCGCCCGGCCCAACCGCACGCGCTCACGCGCATCGCCGACCCGTTACCCCAGCTGTTGTAGGGCTGCGGATCGTCGTCATGAAGCCAATGATAGAAATGCCCGCCATAGCCGGCATTCGGGAGACGTCGGCCATACTCCTGCATACGTACGACGGCAAACGCGCCAAGATCACCGCCGCCAGTCTTCCAATCCATCAGTGCCGCTGCGATTGCAAGCGTCATAACGGTATCGTCCGTGAAGCGACAAGGATGCCGCGACTCTTTCGCGCCCTTCATGAACGTGAACTGCTTGCTCTTGCGGTTATGCCACTCGAACCGCGACCCCACAATGTCTCCGACTATTGCTCCAATCATTTGCATTACCTCCTTCTATTATGTACTCGTTCTTTACGCCGAAATCTTACACGAGTATAATTGCGTTATGTCAGGCACCATCTCCGCGTTACTGCGACACCCCGTCGCAGGTGCTATCGGCATTCTTGCAGTCGCCGTACGTTGATTTTATGCAAAAACTTCCATCGCGGCTTCCCTCTAAGATTTGCAAATAGGCTCCTGCAGGCAAAGGCGCATTACATGCATATGCATGAAGGATTTCTCTTTCATTGTCAAAAATTGTTAGTTTCCTTGCGCCTCCATCACAAATGCTGGAATCACACACCGAATAACCTTCCCAATCTTCGCACTTGCTGCATTGTAGTACCTTCACCACAATCTCCCAGCAATTTGAGTCGCAGAAGTGTGTATGCCGTTTTATCAGTTTCCGGCCAGAATAGTCGGGATATGTATATTGACTCCATTGAACTTGATGCGCAGAAAAGTCAATGCTGACTTCGTAATCATCTCCATTTCCACGCGGCACTCCATAGTCCTCGTACAACAGTTTCAACTTGGGATTGCGCCAATCAATCCACGCCCTCTTTTCTATTCGCATTTTCTGCCCCGCGACAAGCATGCCACATTCCGATGCCAACCCATTCCACTTGCATAGCTCTTCAACCGTAACGCGCCGTTCCCGTGCGATTTCCTGAAGAGAGTCCCCGGCGCGAACACTATATTGATAAAATCCATCACCAACCGTGGCCGTGTGCAATTCCACCGGCTTCTCTATCTGCATCGTCTCCCCTGGATGAATCAGCCACCAGTCGCTTGGTTTGTTGTTTAGTTCGCACAGTCGCTTGACAGTTGTGTGGTTCCAACTGGCAATGCCAGAGATAGTATCGCCAGGCAAAACTGTATAAGACGCGACGACATTCGTCATTGCATACGCCTTAGCGACGGCCACGACGGCAACAACCCAGGCGACTACGATTATTTGCCTCGACTTCTTATGCATACGCACCTCTTTTCTACCTCTTATTCGTTCCTTACACCGGAATCTTACACAACTTTTCACAATTCCGAATACGGCAGCACCCGAACACGGCGACGAGCCATGTTCGTTGGGCGCTCGACCTTCATCAGGTAACCATAGTAGCTACTCGGCAGTCCGAGGCTGCCTACCTTTTTCAGCCCGAGCACTCGCCTTACAGCTCCGAGCGCGCGCTCCCGCACGAAATCGAGCGTCCGCATCTGCCGCGCGCAGACCGCATTCTTCGTCAGGTTCGGAAACGCCGACGCCCAGCAAATGCCGTCTTTGGGGATAGGGCCAGCCCGCAGATACCCAACGCCCTTCGCGACAAGCCGCCGTCTGAACGCCTTGTAGAAAGACATCTTCTTGACTCCGGCGCGAAAATTTCCGCCAAGCCGTTCCCACAACCCGATTGCAGTACCGACCTCTTCCTTGATCTTCAGGACATGCTTGCGTACTGTGTCTTTCCGCACGCGCACCTCACCGTCGAACCTCACCTGATTGCCGAGGAACGACACCCACGGCGCACATCCGGGAGTCCCCTGCTCTGCCGCGCACCAACGGAAAGGCCCCTTGCTCTTCACCTCAAAATACTTTGCACCGTACACGAAGTCTGCAACCGGATGCGGCGGCAGGTGGAGCTCGTCAAGTGCTCCGAAGTATGCATTCATGGCACGCCGGCAAAGCGCCTCATCAGTCGCAACAATGACCATGTCGTCGCAATAGCGCGCGTAGAATAGCCCCTCGGACGCAAACGCGAGCACTGCCTCGTCCGCTTGCGCCATCACCATGTTGGCAAGGACGGGCGAGAGCGAGCCACCCTGCGGAATGCCGAACGCAACGCCATCCGTCTCCCCGAATCTGTAGCAACGCAGATAGGCGCACACGACCTCGCGCGCGGCGGTATCGAGATTGCCGAGCGCTGCTGCGTATCGGTCCAATGCCTTCAGGATTACGTCGTGACGGATATTGTCGAAGAACTTCTGGATATCGCATTCTGCGACAAACAGCTCTTCGTCTTCGTGCCGCTTGCGCCAACGGCACAACGCCCCTACGGCGCTTTGATGCGTAAGCTTGCGGCTCTTGCGAAACGAATAGCAGCACTTGCCCGCCTTCAACACCGGCTCGAACCAATCGCGAAGATACGCGGCGGTGCGCGAGAGAAGAATGGCGTCGGCCGGATTGTCAAAGATCGAGATGTCCCGCGTCTCGCGGCGTCCTGACACGGTCAACTTCGGGACCTTGCCCGCACGCGGAGCGGCTATTGAGATGTCGCATTCTCTGACGCGCCTCTGGACATCTGCGACAAGGCGCACGAGCCGCCCTCCCCAGTCCGTCGCCTCAAGCGTACCGTACTTTTCATGGGCGCGAATGCATCGCATGATGGACACCACTTGGAGCTGCCCCGTGTTCTTCTTGACGCGCGACTTCGGTCCCGGCCGCACCCACTGGCGGCGCGGCGGCAGGAACTCGCGGGCAAGGCATTTGTTCATCGACGACCACCCCACATCGAGGAAGCGCAGCAGGAATTCCTTAGACGCATTGCGCACCGTCCGGTGCATCCGCATCCGGGCGAGCGCCATCGCCGCTTCGTCGAGCGTGGTGTAGTCTTTAAGCGTGCCGATGACCTTCTCTGCCATATTCTTTTCCTATTCACTAAAAAGGCGAGGGGATTGACCGCTGCGGATTTTCGGTCCGTATTTCAGGACATCGAGCCCATCGAGTTGCATTAGCACTGGGAGCCTCCTTTTGCCTTTCGACGCCATTCGGCCTTCTTCCCGCTCGAACCCCCGCCCTTGGCAGGTCGCTACGGTGTCCCCTCTGAAAATCATGTCAATGCGTGTTCCAGTATTCCGTCTCCGCTTCCTCATAGTCGGAAGCATCGGCACAATAATAGCCATCGTACCAAATGCCGCCATCTTCGTAGTCGCGATGGACATCATGTCCATTCCAGAAACCTTCTTCAAGCAACTCGTCATCATCCATCATTGTATCGTTCCTTTCTACCAATGATAGGAATCCGACACAACGATTTTCCAAAATATGTTGTTAATTCTAGCTGCATTCCTGCTTTTGCTCAGCACAAAACTGCCTCTCGTTGCTCTTTACTAAATCTGGATTCTCATTTGCATAGCAATATCTACACAGATGTGGACACGTATTGTACATCCCGATGTCCTTGCTGACGATGCAGCCACAAGCCTTACGTTGCCCCTTGTCTTTCTTGGACTTCTTAATATGCCAGCCGTCTATCAAGTCATATTCTGCACCAATATAATCCATTAACGCAGCATCATTATGAAAGAGCCGCATCATCAGGTCATCATCAACACACTTATTGTGTTTGATTCCATAAGCCGAAAGGTCTGCCAACTCTCCGCATGTTGCAAGTTCAAATCCAAACTCCGTATTCAGCTGTGAAAGCCCCTGTGCAAAGCATATCTGTTCCCCCGGCGAAAATTCGCGGCATCCCAAGCCAGCAAGATTCTTTTGCACCTTCCGATATGAAGCAATGTCAATGAAACTGAAAACTAACTTCTCCGTGTACCCTTTCAACCGACGTCCGATTTTAGCAATCCGCTCCAACAGCACATCGATTGATATCTTATCCGTCAATAACAATGGATCAAACCGCCAAATGACACGATCCTTACCAATCCTATCTGCAAGACGATGGAATGTGTCAATGCGCTCATCGACCCCCGGCACGTTCGGCTCCAATTCCTCTGCAACATAGTCGTTAAGAGTGAACTGAAAGTAGTACTGCTTGAAACCCAATGCCTCAACGTCAGACAGCCGTTCCAACATCGGATTCGGGTCCTTTGACCAAAATACAATCATTCGCGTCTTGACAAATGACACTTTGCGCATCTCACCATTAAACGGATTCCTCCATGAACACCAACCTTCACGCAAACGAGCAAGAAACCAATCTGCGTAGAACCGCGGCAAATCGGTCTCACGACTTGCCGAAATAATTACGGGCTCCAAAACTGCTTTTTGTGATTCCATACTAATTAAACTTCTTAAGTTGTTCATAAACCCAGCCACTTGGCGACGCGTCAATTACACGCAACTGCTGTTGAGCTCTAGTTATGCCAGTTAAAACTGATTCTGCAGTATTAGTCGATTGGACATTGTCTTGCGTGACAATCAATATAACACTTTCCAAATCCCACCCCTGAGCAAGGTCTATTGTCGTAAGACCCACTCGATCCTCAGATTCTTCAAAACTATTTCGCAACCGCTGCTCTTCTACAAACGAAGCCCCCTCTGCATGCGTGCTACGCCAGAACGAGCCATCTTTCGTTCTAAGCAGCTGGTAAACTTCTCGTGTTCTATCACACAAAACAGTAATCCTGTCTTGTGCCATTCTTTTCAGCATTCCAATCTTATCTATGACCGCGTTTGCAATATCATGAATATCTACTTTATCAACCGAAAAAACATTAGCCAACTCTGGTTGATATGGCTGCGCCTCAGTCTCGCACTCACCATATTTGTCATTTACAACTTTTTGAAAGGTTGCCGAAACTTCAGCTAACACACCTGATAACTCTCCAATTTGTCGATACGGCTTGTTTAACGTAATCCATGTTGAATTGAATCGCCGAGCGCCACTTGCGACTGGCGTTTTTACACGCTTTCGCTTGACTTCAGCATCATTCTCAAGTGCACCACTTTCAAGGCACTGCCGCTCATCACAAAAGCAATAGAATTCTCGATTGGGATTGCCTGCTTCGGTGAGATTATAAAGGGCTTGCACCAACACTGGCTCAATACTCTGAATTTCGTCAACCAATACTCCACCGAAACTATCAGCCAACTTCAAAAGAGCCGTATCACGGTTACAGAGCAAAGACACCTTTCTATCTTTGCAGACCTTACATGCATCATTTTTTTCCTGCTCTTTCAAATCCCTGCTAATACTATGAGGCGATATCTTGTATTTTGCAATAACATCGCAAAAAGGGGTTGGCCGCACACCATCTTTGCAACGCTCCGGGACCCACAATGTTCCGTCTTTTCGCAATATATCATAAAATCTACGCTTACAACCGCCACAGTGAGCAATGTTACATTCGTTGATAAACATCAAATGTTCACATAAATACTTATCAATCGTCCTAAAACGTATCAAGTTTCTCTCGACGTATTCTAGTCCCGGAATATGCTGAAGAATGGTTGCCGCCATTCTTCGTTGATTGTGCATGAAGAGTGTTACAGTACGGCAAGCCATCAACACAGGCTGATGCATCCGTAAAATAGACAAGACACCATGCCAAAGCATTGTTGTTGTCTTCCCACATCCCGCTCCGCCTCGAATACGTCTCAACTGCTGGCGGCCATATATAATGTCCCGCTGTTTTTTGTCCATTTCCTTATCTATGCTTGGCAATGGCTTAGCCCCCTTTGGGTCAATGATAAACGCATCTGAAAAATCTTCGCCATTACCCAATAAATGACCTTCTATGTCAACAGTTTCATAGAATCGCCTCCCTTTGTAATCCCAACTTAACACCTTTGTTGCTTCTGCATAATGCTTCCATTCATTCGCTTCAAGTCCATTCGTCTTCAAGAGGGTCTTCCAAGCTAATTCCTTTGGATCAGGAGCTTGTGGCGAACGCCTGCTAAAGCATATCACGCAAGGCGCAGCAACACCTCCTTTTGACGGCACGAAGAGAATTCTATCAATGACAGCACCGCCTCGCCGCTTCTCATACTTCTGAACATCCACCCATTCATAGCACTCAAAGAAATTCCTCCCTCCTATCTTAATCAAAGCAAGTTTCTGATGAAGATGCGCCAAACAGCTATCATCACAGCCTTCATCCAGGCACCTGTTTCTGCCACGAACAATATTTCTCAGACATCTATTCCCAGATGCATACAGACGATAGGCATTGCTCTTTAACAAATCATTGTATTCAAAAGTCGCATACGCGCAGTTCGCTGGCTCATTCCCTGAAACCGAAACATCTGTCGCCTTCTCTCCCCACTCGGACCTAAAGGCTTCCAACTTCTGCCTACTGGCAGCGCTATCCCAATTCCTGTATTCAGGAGAGAACGCTACGAACATTTCGTTGAAATATGATTTCCGCGCCGTACATCGCTTCTGTTTAGCTACGAAAACCGCAAGTTGCTCTTGCGACAACAAATCTAAGACATTCGATATAAGATGTAGCCGAGGCGTGTAGATAAAGGAACTCGGTATTTCAACCTTCGCCGAATCAAAGTCCTTGAAATCACAAACATGCCCAACTATCCGTCCACGAGCGCAGGGGAACAGCAACTCCGCAAATTCCTTTGCACACGACAAGGCAGTCTCTGAGATGTCAAGCAGGGTCACGCTCCTGACTGTAAGCCACAATTGAGGATTGCCCTGCTTCATGGCACGGTCGTACAAAGCAAGCAAATCAAGCCCACACCCACACCCCCACACAACAAGATCCAATTCGCCTTGAAATACATTTGGGTACTGCTGAAACAAGTTGCCGTACAGCCACTGAAACTTTGGTTGATGTCTCGCCGCAACTTTATGAACATATACAGCAATGTCAGCATCATCACGGACAGCATATCCATTGTTTTTCAGCCACTCATAGCGCTCATCTATATCAGGCGGCAGGTTTTCACGACACAAATGGACGAACTCACCATAAAGCGATTCGCATCCATCTTGAATTGCCTTAAATAGCTTGTCCTTGAACAGCGTCATAGCTACAACTCCCATCACATATGAGGGCACATCTTTCCACAAAACCGAGAATTCTCTGAGATAGATTGCATTGTTTCACAACTCTGCTATTTCCAGCTCGGAAAGATATTTTATAACTTTTGCCGCCAAGTCTTTATCAGGGAACTCGTTTCTTGCATTAGCTGAACGAATGAACGCACCAATAGGTTTACTCTTGCGCCATGCATCTGGCACCACTAATTCATCATCATGGCTTTCAATGACTTTACCCTCAATAGTCATCTCTCTTAAAACCGAACCGTATTTAGTCCTAATTTCAACCTTCGGGCTAATCCCGGCGACTAAGCATTTTTCAACTATTGGCGTACTCCCCGCATAAAGAGCTTCAAGCAAAACCGTAGACTCATAGCGCGTGCTCGCAAATTCATGTTGTTTATAATTCTCATTCTTCCATTCATAATATTCCCATTCCTCCATTGGTTCTTTATCCACAGGAACAGGCATTTCTTCAGTAATCGTACCTCGTTTAACCACGCCATCAGAACCCCATGTAAACTTGTCGTTTGCGCTCAAACCATTGTCAAGCGATTCAAGCAGAACACGTTCACCTTCCTGCCTGCCCAAGTACCCATCTGTCACAAGGCTCGCAAGAGCGATCCAAAATCTGTTGCTATTCACAAGGAATCTACCACGCTTCTTTGCGCCACAAGCAACAAGCAGTTCTTTCGCAGAAGTGTCCTTTGCTTCCTCGGCGAAATCCAATGCTGTTTCGCCAGCACAGTCAATTGCGTCTATATCGAATACGCGAGCAATAGACTCTAATATCCCAGCTTCTCCTGCATGCGCCAGCATGAAGAAAAACTGAGGAACAGCACCATAAAATGAAAAGACTCTATCTATTAACGATGCCTGCTCTAACGACCAAGCATCCGATTGCTCTGAATTACACAATGCGTCATGCTTCTCGCGATACATTTGCCAAGCACATTTTCCCTGGACTACAGCATTCGGATCTGCGCCCTTAAATAGCAGGTCTTTTATCCGGTCAACCCGTTGATCCCATTCATCGGCCTTTGTATCAATCTGTCGATTGACAATCACACACAAATCGCGAGTCATTGTGTTCTGCATAGTCTCGATGAGTTTATACGCCTCATCGAGAGTGGCTGGCTTTTCGATTTTGCGAGATGGAACATTGGTCATTTCGTTTGCATTTTTCATAGGTATAATCCACTTGTAGCTTTTGAATTCTCCTTGGTCTGCAAGAGCGGCCTTCTTGCCTATTTCTATTTCTTTGATACGTCCGTTCTCGACATCACCCGTTGTAATAAAGCCGGTTGCTAAATTATATGCAGAAGCACGATCATTCTTCTCGACAATTCTCATCAATAGGTGTGCCGCAAGGAGCCACGACCTGCCAGAGAGCCGTTCGCCGTTAAATACTTCGGGGACACCAGCAACAAACCATGAGTAATTATCTATCCCTGGCAAATCTACTCCTTCATCAAATGGGGGAGCATGTTTTGCAGAAAGAGCCCCTATACAATAGAGCCGTGCCATTACCGCCTTGCCGCTCCCACCAATAGGCGTCAAAGGCACGAACGACATTGCCAGACGCACAGACGCATCGAGAAACATGGCAAAGTCCGGGCCACACGGGCCAAATGGACGAGCTGATTGCATTGCTTCACATTCTACAAGAGCCTGATCAATAGGCAACGAAAGCAGCTTGTTCCTATAAAGAAGTCTTTCCGCTGTTAGATTGAAGTATTGCGTATTTGAAGCATCAGGAATCTCCGACAGATACGCATCCGTCGTATTCCCCCACTTCGACGCAACTATACGCGAACCCTCGCTTTCACGTGGATTGTGTGATAAGTCGCAACATAGGCTGAACTTCTCCATTGTGCTCAGACCTCCTTGTGAACCATAACAAGAACCAGTTGTTCTGGCTTGTCAATTGCCGTCTTCACGTTGCCCGTCGTCCTTATAACGATCTCACCGCTGCCAGCCTCAAGCACCCCTTCACCTACAACTTCCAGTGTATCTCTGTTGCGAGCTTGTACCGCAACATCGCCACGGATACCTTTAATCTCAGACTGTGGCTTGAACACATAAACATACGGATCATCATCTGGATTAATTGAGCGGAATGTTGTAACAAGATCACACTCAACACAAGTTTTCCGAATGTCTGCTTCTGAGTTGCCGTCAAGCAAAAGCATAAAGCTTGAATCACTATCAGTTGCTGCAGAAAGACGATATGGTATCTCTTCATCCACCATTCTCTTAAAGAAACCAACAGGCAAATCCAGCACCCCTACTTTGATATGATCACTTTCTTCCGCTTGAACCGTCTGGAACATGAGTCCGGCAGCAAATGTTCTCTCGTAATCCAAACGTGGATCTTCTACGGATCTGATTGGAAGTCCAATGCAATTATACAGGTCCTCGCGCATGGGATCGCCAACCATCACATGCAACAATGCCTCGCACAGATCTTTTCTGTCAGCATCAGGGATTGTATCTACCAGCCAACTCTTTTCCGCAAATGCATCTGAAGCAGAAAATGAGTTCCACAACTGGTAAACGCGCTTACCAATCAGAATTTCTTGTTCGGTTGCCGGCGCCGTGAAGTCTGATGTCGGCAAGATTATCCAACCCGACTCAATCCTTTTATAAAGAAGGCCCACAAGTGTCCGCTCGCTTTCACCAAAAAGGCGAAGCTCACCAACCTTCAACCGAGGATCAAAATCACCGCCAACGGCAACTTCTGTTCCATCACGCAAGTCACGTTCGCCACTTTTGTAGATTTCCCATTCTTTGAGAAACGTCGCGAGAAACTGTTCTTTCATGGTTTGTTGTTCGTTCATATTAAATCCTCCATCATATCCCAAGTTTCACGACAATATCTTCACCAAGTATATTCTTGCAAGAAGCCATTAATCTCGTAGCAAATGCGACATCATCCGTTCGCACGTCGTGATTAGCAAGATACTCGGCAGCTGTTTTCATACATTTAGTTCTCTGTGTGTAGGCCGTAGATTTCTTCATCCCCAGCGTTTCGAGAACAACCGGGGTATCAATAGAGACATCATTGGCCGTCACATACAATAGGAGCGCAATCTTCTGCTTTTCCAAGTCCATCGAAACTTCCAGTGCAGGCAGCAAGTCCGACGCTATAGTTTTGAATGTATTGGTGTCTAGGCGCGAGCCGAAAGAATAACAAACAGCCTGTGAATCTTCACGCACATCCTCGACATCCGCCGCGCCCTCTCGCACCAGCTTTCGCGTTCCATCCTCCTGCAATACACTACGCCATTTCCACCCCTTCACTGTTGCAATCCAGTCCCTAACAATGTCGCGAATACGCCCGCGCTGAGGACTGAACAGCACTCCACACACTAACTCCTTCAACGGCACGCCTCCTGCCAACCTAGATGCAAGGAGCCGTTTAAGTGGCTTTTTGTTCTGCGCCTCACTACGCATACTCCCAAGCAAAAAAAAGGAATCGAAGAAGGCTACTGGGTCGTCGCCGTCAAATTCAATAGAATCATAGCCCGTTTTTGCCAACTGCCCTCTCATAGCCGCACCAATATGTGCCGCAAGACCGCCCGCCAAAGCTGCGTCTGATTCCTTCACGCGCCCGACTGAACAGAGGTCAAGCCATGCTTGCCACGCAGCATCACCCCCCGACTTTTCGTATATGTCCTTGCTGATTTCCATAAGTTCTCCTATGCAATTGACAGATACCGTCGTGTGAAGTTTTTCAGCTCTGTCGTCTCCCATGTGTTCAACTGCCGCCGTGCCGCGTTTGGCCTTACGATATCTTTAACGGCCTCATCTCGTTTCTCTTGTATAACACTTTGCCTAGCCATCTCCTGTTTTGAAAGCGTCTTCTTGACTTCTGGAAAGTCGGAGTCCAGCACTCGCCTTGAGCCAATCTTGTCCACCTCTATGGGCACGGCTCCAAAATACGAGCCAAAATACGTGATATGATCTTTCTCGCGCGGATCGTTAAAGAAGTTGATCACTCGGTAAGCCGGAGACATCTTTCCGCTTGTTCCGTAAAGCATTGGGACAACAGAATGTAGTTGCTCGCCCACAACAGCACCTTGAACACAAATTCCAGGATGTTCACGCCTGTTACTGTTTAGGTCATATCCTTTTGCTGCAAGCTTCTCTTTCCAGATGTTCTCGCCCACAATCCAAAGCGACCCATATCTGAAGCTCATGAGTGCATTTATTGCCTTCAGGCGTCGTGTTAGAGATTCATTTTCCATTGTTCCTCCGATTATGATAGGGATTGTCATTCGACATTTTCCAACCCAAAGAGAGTTTCGGCAGCACCGCTGGGGAGGTGCCCATGCCGGCGACGAAGATTTGGCGTCTCTTGATCATGTCAGGACCTCCCAATGGCCGCCCTTGTCAGGGCCGACGCGGCGGATGATGCCTTTGGCCTTAAGCTGATTAAGCTGCCATTCGACTCCACGGCGGGATAAACCTGTCGTTTTTGCTAACTGCTGTTGAGTTATCGACGGATTTCCCTTCATTGCAGACAAAATTTTCTCCACAGTTTTCTCCACAGTTTTCTCCACAGTTCCCTGGGAAGATCCTGTAGCAGCGTTAGGCGTTTCATTTACCTTTTCATTAACCTTGTCGCCTATCCCGGAATTTGTCCTTCCAGTCTCAGATATTTCCGCCGCCCCATTCCCTGCGAGCGCGACCTTGGCCTCGAATGCGGTGATTAGTCGGAATGAGAACTCAGCCTTGCCATTGCCGTTCGCCTCAAGCTCGTCCTGCACCATGTTGATGCCGCGGTTGTAGCAGTTGACATAGCCAAGAACCTTCATCGCCTCGGCGATTATCGGATTGCGGTAATCGCTGACGTTCGGAAAATTCTCCGGCCTGGCACGTCCGTAGAGTCCTCCGTGATTGACTATTTCGAGGCGATCCGCATACTGGTAGAAGTGTATCGGCGCATTGCCCTGATAGTCGCGATGCATGATGGCGTTCATCACAAGCTCGCGAATCGCGCCTTTGGGATAGTCAGTGCGGGTCTCTTCGCGCAATGCGGTCACGAACACGGGACGCTTCCGCGCAATGGTCGTTTCAATGAAGAGGTCGATCTGCGCGAGCATGCGCACAATCGGACCCTTGAACGGGTGCTCGTTCAAGATGGTGGCCGCCTTATCAAGCCCACCGAAGCTGACATATTGGACATATGCGCCAGGGAAGAACCGGCGAGAATCCTTCCCGAACAGCAGAACGGCCGCGTTTGTGGGCAAGCCATACACGCTGTTGAAGAACCTGAGGGATTCCAGCTTGCGCGCGATTGGACGGTCATCGGCGGCAAGGACTTCTGCGTCCACCGCCTTGGGCAGATAATCGTGCTGGAAGAGGTCGAGGTCAAGATCGTCAAGCGATGCGCCGAAGCAGGGACGAGCATCGAATGTCGTAAAGTTCCGCGCCTTACGCTCGGCAAGTATCGTCTCTTCAGCGGGCGAAGCGATGTCACGGCGCGGCCCTATGCGAATCCAGGTGCGACCGCGATACCTGACTGGCGGCTGGTCGGAAGGCTGAACCTCCACGACGATCACATCACCATCCGGGAAAGAAAACGAATCGACTGCGATGGACGGTATAGGCAGTATGTTGCCGTCAGAGCGGAGCGCGGCAAACTTCTGCAGAAGCTCATCGGAAGCCTTAAGCCCGTTCAAAGAGCCATCATTACGAACGCCAACTAACAGGTAGCCGGGCTTGCCCGAATCAGGCATGTCATTTGCGAACGCACACACCGCCTCACCAAATTTGTCTTTGTCGGTGGTCGATACTGTTCGCTCAATGCGATACGTCTCTGTTGAAGCAAAGAGTTCCTGCAACTCATCTTTAGTTATCATAGGGCACTGCCTCTGTCGATATGCTCATATTATACCATTTCCTCCACATCAGCATCTTCTCAATCGCGATCTTGACGGCACGACCGGCTTCTTCTAGTGCGCGAGCGCCCAGACTGCGTTCGTCAGCACCGCCGGCGAGGTGCCCATGCCGGCGACGATCCTCCTTCGTGCAAGGCACTTCGGAGGACAAGAGATTTTACGCTTTGATTCGGATTTCATGCGATGATCTTGGGCCTTTCCATGAAGGCCCGCATGGGCTCGTCCAAGTTCATAGTAATTATACCAAAAACCACATTTGGCGTGCTGAATTTTGTGTTCCAGCGAGCGCGGGAGCGGTGGGGTGTTTCGGCGGCATGCGAAGCGACGGCGAAAAAGACGGAAGCGACCCGATTTCGACGCGTCGTCATTTTGCCGAGAGGCTTGACGGCACGGGCAAAATGTGAAAGACCGCGAAATCGATGTCGCCACCAGCTTTTTCACCGGAGATTTGCCGCGTATTCGCGGCAAATCTAGCGAGCCCTAAGCCGAAACTCGCCCCACCGCGGACGCGCCACCGCTATCAAGCCGCTCACTTTGCCACGCTCTCGACGAGGTCGGCGACGCGGGATGCGGCGTCGGGGGTCGCGAGGGTGCGCATCTTCGTGGACATCTCCGCAAGGCGCCCAGGGCGGTCGTAGCAGCCCATGAGATAGATGTAAAGCTGCTTCGCCGTCAGATTGGACTGGATGCCCTCGTCGGCAGCGCCACTCGCGACAAACGCCTCGGCGTTGAAGTGCTGGTGGTTGCGCATTGCCGAGGGAAGCGGTATCAGCATCGCCGCCTTGCCGCAAGCCGCAAGCTCAAAGCACGTTGACGCTCCGGCGCGAGCGATGACGATATCAGCCGAAGCGAACGCGTTCGCCATCTCGCGCTCGAACGCCTGGACACGCGACTGAAGCGACGCATGCGCGTAGGCCGCCATCACCGTTCCTTCGTCAGCCGTACCGGTCTGGTGAATGACGTAAAGCGGACGGACCTCCCGCCCGGAAGCCGCCCTGCGGTCGATCTCGCCCTTCATCATCGAAATCGCCTCGCTCGCAATGCAGTTCACCATGTGCGCCCCCTGTGAGCCGCCGGTGACAAACACGACAAAGGAGCCCGCGGGGATAAAGTCAAAGCGCGTTCCCGACGCGATGTCGGCGCGGACTGGAAGCCCCGTCTTCACGGTGTCGCAGCCCGGCAGGTGCTTGGCTGTCACGTCGAAGCTGATTGCGACCTTCTTCGCAAAGCGGGAGAGAAACTCGACCGCGCGACCTGGAATGGTGTTCGCTTCGTGAAGGACGACTGGCACACCACACCCTTTCGCCGCGAGGACTGGCGGAAGCGACGAATAGCTACCCATCGCAAGCAGGACATCTGGCTTCGCACGGCGCATCTCCTTGCGGCAGCGCATGATCGAGCGCCATATCGAAAAGACGTTGCGGGCGGAGAGCTGCTTCGCACCGGTTGAAAACACGGAGCCCTTCCAGTTGCGCATTACGCTCGACTCGATGTCGCGTCCTGAATCCCACACGGTCACGTCGTGGCCGCGGTTTTTAAGTTCCTCCGCGACCGCGAGCCCCGGAAACGCGTGTCCGCCGGTTCCACCGCATGCAACTACGATCTTCATTTCACCAGTCCCTTTCGTTTGGCGGGAGCGGCGCCTTTCTCATGCGCGCTTTCTTCTCCGCCTCGTGTTCGTCACTGCGCTCCTGCGCTTTCTTCAAAACGGCCTCAACCTCCTGATCCTCGGAGTCCTGCTGGTCGCCCTCGTCGGGCTCTTCCTTGTCCTTGTCGTCGTCCTTGTTTTCGTCCTCGGACTGCTGCTGGTCCTGCTGCTGTTGCTGCTGGTCCTGGTTCTGCTGCTGGTCCTGGTTCTGCTGCTGGTTCTGGTCGTTCTTCTGCTGTTGGTCCTGATTCTGCTGGCTCTGCCCGCCGCCATTGTTGTCCTTCGGCAGAAGCTCGCGTATCTCGTTTATGATGCGGACTGCCTCTTCCTGGCTCGGCGGGAGCGACTTCTCAACGCACTCCATCTGAAGCTTTTCAAGTTCCGTCGCGAGAGCCGATATCTTCGCCTGGTCCTCGGCCGTGAACGGCGGCTTGTTGGTGTCGCTCTGCGCCTGCTGTTCGTAGGCCCGCGCCCACGCCGGGAACTTCGCGCGGAAGGCGCGCGTGTAGTCGAGCGCGTCCTGCTGCCAGCTGCGCCCGTTGAACTGCTCGATGTCCATCCACGCGTTCGACTGCGCGACAAGGTCTTCGTCCATCGCCGCGGGCGGCATCACCGTGAGTTTCACGAATCTCGTGAAGTCGTGCTCCACGTCAGAGAGAAGCGGATATGCCTCGGTGTCGAGGTCGGAAAGCCGCTTTGCCGCGTCCTTCGTCTTCCTCCGCGCTGCGTCGATCTGAGCGGAGATCGTCGCCGCCTGCTCCTCGTTCGTGACAGACTGCGCAATCAGTTCGCGGACGGGAATCCACGAATCGGAAAGCCGCTCCGCGCGCTTCGAAAGAGCGTCTGCGAGCGCGACCGCCTTTTCAGCGCGGTTCGTGCGATAGGTGCCCGACTCTGACATGAGCGCGCGGCAGTCCTTCGTCGCGGCGAGGAGCAAGGAACCAGGATCCTTCCCTTCCGCCGCCTTGAGAACCGACTTTAAATGCTCCTCCTCGCGGATTGCCGGAAGGCGGTCGGTCGCGCGCGTGAAGTTGCGGTTTGCCTTCGCATCCTCGGGTGCAGCCCTAAGTGCAATCTGCGCCGCGTTCGCCGCCGCTTCGAGATTTCCCTTTTCGTATTCGAGCTTGGCGATGACTTCTGCGGCGCGCGCACCGTGCGTCTTCGACAGGAGAAGCGGGCGCAGCGTCTTGAGGGCGTTCGTCACATCGCCGTCGCGATAGAACGACACGCCCTCGTTCCAGACCTCGCCATCGGTCATCGCCGGCTCGGTCGCGGCAAGCAGAAAAGCTGCCAGCGCAAAAATCACAGCGCCATCTCCGCGAGAATCGCCGCGGCCGCCGCAACAGGATCGTCCGCCGCGAGGATCGGGCGTCCAACGACGAGATGGGTCGCGCCATCGCGCACCGCGTCTGCAGGAGTCGCGACGCGCTTCTGGTCGCCTACTGCGGCGCCTGCGGGCCTGACCCCAGGCGTCACGAAAATGGTTCCGGCGGCGAGCGACTTCGAAAGCGAGCCGACTTCCTTCGGACTGCACACGAGCCCGTTCGCGCCATTCTCGACGGCAAACTTCGCCATCGCGGCGACCTGCTCGGCTGGAGTGCGGCCGACGATTCCGACATCAGCGAGGTCGGCGCCGTCCATCGAAGTAAGCACCGTGACGGCGAGGATCTTCGGCGCGGCCGCGCCGAACTCAGCGGCGGCGTCCGCTGCGGCGCGGATCATCGCCTTGCCTCCGACGGAGTGAATCGTCATGAGGTCTACGCCGAGCTTCCCGCCCGAGCGGACGGCGCGTTCTACTGTGCGGGGAATGTCGTGGAACTTGAGGTCGAGAAAGACCTTCTTGCCGAGATCCTTCACCGCCTTCACGACATCGGGACCCTCGGCCGTGTAAAGCTCAAGCCCGATTTTGTAGAAGCCGACGCCATCGCCGATGGCCTTCACCTTGGTGACCGCCTCTTCTCTCGTCTGCACGTCAAGCGCAACAATCAGTTCTGCCATTTTAAATCCCTTTCTGCTGTATTATACCATATTCTCCGTTCGCCACGACACCCGTCGTCCATGCACTCACGTCTGCGAGTACAGCACCTGCGAAGTTGCCGCGTCCAGAATCGAGAACGCCTCTGGATGGCGATGAAGCTCCGAGACGAAGGTGAGCCGGGTATTGAACTGCTTCTGCATCTGCGCGAGGATGTCGGCGTCCTCGGTCCTCAGGCGCTGCATCACCTGCGGGGCGATCACGATCTTCGGCTCGAACGGCTTCTTGTCGGCTTCGGCCTTGCGGAGAAGCGAGACGAGCTTGCGCTGAAGCTCTATAGAGACGGACATCGGAGACTTGACGAGCCCGTGGCCCGAGCAGTAGGGGCACTTCGACGTGAGCATAGAGAGGATGGAGCGGTCCTGGCGCTGACGCGACATCTCGAGAAGCCCGAGTTCGGAAATCTCGAGGACGTTCGTGCGGGCGCGGTCGCGCTTCAGCGCATCCTTTAGCGCACGGTACACCTGCTTCTGGTGCTTGCGAGACTTCATGTCGATGAGGTCTAGCACGACGAGCCCGCCGATGTTCCTGAGCCGCAACTGGCGCGCGACTTCCTCGACGGCCTCGAGGTTGACTTCGAGAATCGCCTCCTCCTGGCTGCCCTTGCCCTTGTGGTGGCCAGTGTTGACGTCGACCGCGATAAGCGCCTCGGTCTCGTCGATGACGAGGTAGCCGCCCGACTTAAGCGGCACCTGGCGCGAGAACGCCTCGGCGAGCTGGCGCTCGAGCCCATAGTGCTCGAAGACGTTGGTGACGCCGTCGTAGCGGCGGATCTTCCCCTTCGCACGGCGCGAAATTCGGCCTGTCACCTCGCGCATAGATTCGTAGCTCGCCTCGTCGTCGATCACGATTGCGTCCACGTCCTCGGTGAGCCAGTCGCGGACGACGCGCTCGCAAAGGTCTGGCTCCTGGAAAATGCAGCACGGCGTCCTCAGACGCTTCGTGTTCGACTGCATCTCGCTCCAGACGGAGAGCAGGTTCCTGAGGTCGCGCGCGAATGCACGGGAGCTCGCACCCGCACCGACGGTGCGAACGACAAGCCCCACGTTCTCGGGGAGGGGAAGCTTGTCGAGTATCTTCTTGAGGCGCAGACGCTCCTTCGCGTCGCCGATCTTCTTCGAAACGCCGCGGATGCGCGTCCCCGGCATCATGACGAGATAGCGTCCTGGAATCGAGAGGTTCGCCGTGACGCGCGGCCCCTTCGTCGAGATCGGGCCCTTCGTCACCTGGACGATGATCTCGCTCCCGGGCGGAAAGCGCTTCGCAATCTCGGCGTCCGAGAGGCGGTTCGACTTCCTGCCGCCCTTCTGCGCTTTCTTCGGCTCGTCGTCTTCGTCGAGCAGGGCGTCCGCGTCGGGCGTCATGTCCCAGTAGTGCAGGAAGGCGTTCTTCTTTAGCCCGATGTCGACGAACGCCGCCTGGAGGTCGTTCTCGAGATTCTGGACGCGCCCCTTGAATATGCTCCCGACAAGGCGTTCGGCCTCGGGGTGTTCGACCATGAACTCCTCGAGGCGGCCGTTTTCTAGGACCGCAACGCGTGTTTCGAGCTTTTCCACGTTTACTATTATTTCGCGCTTCAGCTTGGAGCGCTTTAGCCATCCGAACAGATTCATCTGTCGTTCTCCCTTCTATGTATTGATACGCTTTGGACGATGCCGAGGCCGGCCATCACCGTCACGAGGAACGTCCGCCCTGCCGATATGAACGGCAGCGGCAGCCCCGTGATCGGGACGAGCCCTATCGACATCGCTATGTTTATGAAAACGTGCGCGAACACAAGGGTCGAGACGCCGATCGAAACCAACCGTCCCCTTCCATCCGCGGCGACATACGCCGTCCACACGCACGGAACGAGAAGCGTTCCGAAAAGTGCGAGCAGCACGACCGATCCGACGAACCCCGCCTCCTCCGCGTACACGCAGAAGATGAAGTCGTTCATCGAAATTGACTGCGGCAGGTACTTCAGGTGGTTCGTCTCGCCCTTGCGGAACCCCTTGCCGGAGAATCCGCCGGAGCCGATCGATATCATCGACTGCCTTAAAGTATATCCCGCGGCGTGAGGATCCTCGTCGGGGAATAGGAAAATCTTGACCCGCTTCACCTGATGCGGCCTTAGGGGCACGAACTTAAGTATCGCCGCCTTCCTTGCCTCGGTGACGCCAGGCCTCTCCGCCTCGTAGACTGCCGCAAGAACGGCCGACACGACGATTGCCGCAATGCATGCCACCGTCAGAATCCCGCGCCGCCAGACGCGCGCGACGAAGAGCATCACGAGTGTCGCGGGAAGGAGCGCGAGCATAGTGCCGAGGTCCGGCTCAAGAAGTATAAGCAACGCAGGGACTCCTATCACCGCCAGCGCGACGAGGAAGCCGTAGAATTTCCGCAACCACGGCCGCTCGTCGGCATATCCGTATATCCACGCGAGCGCCGCGATAACGCAGAGCTTGGCCACCTCGCTCGGCTGGAAGAACCAGAGCCACCGCCGCCCGCCATAGGTCGAGGTGCCGACGAACAGGACAGTGACGAGAAGGACGAGCGAAAAGAGATACGACGGCGCGGCGAGCAGGTTCAGGTAGCGGCGGTAGTCGAAGAAGGCAAGCACAAAATAGATGGCGAGTCCAAAAACCGCCGTCGAGAGGTTCGCCTTCCACATCGAGTGGAACACCTCCTCGGTCCTGGCGTTGCCGGCCGAGTATATCGCGGCTGTGCCGAGCGCCACGAGCGCCAGCATCGCCACAAACATCAGCCAGTTGAATCTCTTTAGCTTTTCCAGCATTACCTATTCCCGTTCCCCATTCCCCGTTCCCCAAATATCGCCTTGAGCACGGCGTTCACCTTCGGCGCGGTAGTTGTGCCGCCCGACTCGCCGTTCTCGATCACCATCGCAATCGCCACCGTCGGCTTCTCAGCCGGCGCGTAGGCGATGAACCATGTGTTCTTGCGCCTCGTCGCGCCAAGGCCGACCTCGGCTGTTCCCGTCTTGCCCGCAACTGAGACTGCGACTCCTTCTCCGGCAAGATGCCCGGTGCCGCCGTCCACAACCATCCTCATGCCTTCCCTGATGACGGCGAGATTCTGTGCAGAAAACGGCAGCAGCATGCACTCGACCGGCGAATCTGCCCTCAGCCGGGGCCTTGTGAGAAAACCGGTTCCTATCGCGCCCGCGAGTCGCGCCATCTGAAGAGGCGTCACGAGCAGATGCCCCTGCCCGATCGAAGCGTGCGCAAGATCGCTCGCATACCACGGCAGGTCGTAGTGGCTGCGCTTGTATTCGGCAGACGGCACTATGCCAGCGGAATCCTGCGGGAAGTCGAGCCCCGTCTTCGCGCCGAGCCCCATCGCGCGCGCGGCGGAGAAAAGCGCGTTAGTGCCGATGTCGCAACCAAGGTTGCTGAAATACGTATTGCAGCTCTCCTTGATCGCGTGCCTCATGTCTATCGGGCCGTGCCCCCAGCGACGCGCGCAGTGGAGCTTCATTCCGCCAAGCTCGAAGACGCCGGTGCAGTCGTATGTCGCCTCCGGCGGGACGCCGGCCCTGAGCCCCGCAAGCGCGGTCACCGGCTTGAAAGTGGATCCAGGGGCATACGTCTCGAAGCAGGCGCGGTTGCGGTAGTCGTTCCTCGGATTCCTGAAGAGCCGGTCGTTTATCTCGGGCGTTAGCTGCGGGACGAGGAGATTCAGGTCGTAAGAAGGTGCGCTCGCAAGCGCAAGCACCGCGCCGTTGCGTGGATCGATGACGGCACATGCGCCGCGCTCGCCGCGAAGTTGGCGCTCGACCGCGCGCTGCACCGCGACATCAAGCGAAAGCCGGAGATCAGGGCCTCGCCTCGCCTCGACGAGCACCTTCTCCTCGACGGCAAAGCCGCGCGCGTCGACCGTTACCTGGAGCTCTCCCGATGAGCCGCGCAGATAGCTGTCGTAGAACGCCTCGAGCCCTTCGCGCCCGCACATCTCCTTGTCGCGGAAGTTGAACTTCTCTCCTCCCGCCGACTCCGTCTCGCGACGGCCTACGAAGCCAATCACGTGCGCTGCAAGACGCCCCTCGGGATAGACGCGCTCCTCCGTCTCGATGCAGGTGAAGCCGGGGAACTCCGCCGCGCGCTCCGCGAAGCGGGCTATCGCCTCGTCGCCGACGTCGCGCCAGACGACGAGGGGCCTCGCGAGCTGCTGGCGGACGTGACGCGCTATCGCGTTAGTCGTGAGAGACGAGGGAATGCCGATCGTCGCCGCCACGGCGTCCACGGCATTCGAGATCGCGAGCACCGTGTCGTTCCACGAACGGCGCTGGAAGCCCTCGGGGTTCACGGCGATGGACACTGACGCGCGGTTGTCGGCAAGCACCGTCCCGTTGCGCGCAAGGATTCGCCCACGCGGGCCGGCGGTCTGGACGGCGCGTATCGATTGCCTCGCGCCGTCGTAAGAGTGCTTCGCGGCATCAACGAGCTGAACCTGCGCAAGACGGAAGCCGAGCGCCACAAGTCCGGCCACGAAGACGACGCCGACTGCGAGGACGGAGAGGTCGCTCACGATGGACGCTTCGCTACGCATCGGCGCCCGCCTTTCTCCAAAGCCGCGGCAGAACCGCGAACGCAATTGCCAGGCACACGGCACCGACAGGCACCGAGAGGAGGATTCGACCCGACGCACCGGCGGCGTCCGACACGACCGCGAGCCATATCTGATACGAGGGATAGGTGACGGCAATCCAGACAACCGGCTCGCGGAAGAACCTTATCGCCACGGCAATCGCGGCGAAGAACACCATCGCAGAGCCGGGCGGCAATGCGCATACCGCCTCCTCGAAAGCGCCTGCGGCCACTGCCGCCATGATCCATATCGGCGTCCGCGTCTCGACCGCGAAGAACACGGCGAGCGACAGAAGTATCGGGAACCCAAGCGAGCCAATCGACGGCAGCATGTCCTCCAACGCCCCTCCAAGGACGATGGCGACGACGATGAACGCAAACTGGACGATGTTATTTTTCACAGCGGATGAAGACGTCCCTCAGCGTCGCAAAGTCGACAGCCGGCAGCACTTCACCCTCTCTTCTCGGCGAATCAGAGTCGTTTCTGACTTCGAGCAAAGTGCCAACGGCGATCCCCTTGGGATATATCCCTCCGAGACCCGACGTAAAAACCGGACTGCGCGGCGGAACCGGCGCCGCGGACAAGATGTGTTTCATGACGAGCCGCTCGTCAGTGCCGCCTGCGAGCGTGCCGCGAAGAACCCCGCCTCCCGGGAGCGACACCTCGCAGCCGACGCCGAGCGACGGGTCGGTGACGAGGCGGATTTCCGACGTGTGCGGCGTGACAGATTCGACACGCCCGACAAGCCCTTCGGGAATGACGACTATCGACCCTTCTCGCACACCGGCAAGAGAGCCCTTGTCGACCCTGAGCATCCCGTGCGGCCCCGAGCCGCCGCCGACAAGAACTGCGGCAGCGAGCCACGTCTTCGGTTCCCTCTCCTTGTATTCGAGGGCGCGCCTAAGCCGATCGTTCTCGGCCTCGAGCCGCGCGGCGTCCTCGCGCGCCAGCGCAAGCGCCGCGACCTCGCGCCTCAAGGCCACGTTCTCCGCAGAGGCCGCCGCCCCCCTGCAGGCGCCCTTCACGCGGGACCAGACCTTGTCGGAAAACGCGCGGCGCGCGCGCTCGACAGGGAAGATCGCCTCGAGGGCCGTCCCCCGCGAAAAGGCGACGACCGCCACGGCCACCGCCCCGAGGGCGATGAGCACGTATGCACCGGTCGTTCTGGCTTTCATTCTGGCAAGTCCTCCGAAAAGCGGACTTGCCGAAGACTCTATGCACGCTTGTTCTTCGAGAGGAAGTCGAGCTCGTTCATCACGACGCCCGTGCCCTCTGCGACAGCCGAAAGCGGATCGTCCGCCACCGTGACGGGAAGCCCCGTCTGCTGCGCGAGAAGCTTGTCGAGGCCGCGAAGCTGCGAGCTTCCGCCCGACAGCACAAGGCCCCTGTCAACAAGGTCTGCCGCGAGTTCCGGTTCGCACTTGTCCAGAGTGGATCTCACAGCGTCCACGATCTGGCCAACCGGCTCCTTCAGGGCTCCCCTGATTTCCTCGGAGGTTATCGTCAAAGTCTTCGGCAACCCCGCCACTATGTCCCGTCCCTTGATTTCGAGCGTTTTCTCCTCACCAGTCGGGAAGGCGCTCCCTATCTCAATCTTTATCATCTCGGCCATGCGCTCGCCGATCAGCAGGTTGTAGACCCGCTGGATGTACTTCTGTGCCGCCGCCGATGTCGACAATCATCGAGCCCGCCGGCTCGCTCACCGGAAGCCCGACGCCGATCGCCGCAGCCATCGGCTCTTCGATCAGAAATACTTCACCCGCGCCTGCCGCGTGAGCAGCATCCTCGACCGCGCGCTTCTCGACCTCGGTGATGCCAGAAGGAACCGCGATAACCATGCGAGGCTTCGCGTACTTCGACCAGAAGCGCTTCGGGCAGACCTTGTTGATGAAGTATGCGATCATCGCCTCGGTGATGTCGAAATCGGCAATTACGCCCGACTTCATCGGACGGATCGCGACGATGTTGCCCGGAGTTCGCCCAAGCATCCGCTTCGCCTCCTCGCCCACTGCAAGGACGCGCTTGGAGCCGGCCTGAATCGCCACGACCGAGGGTTCGCGGAGAACGACTCCACGGTCCTTCGCGTACACGAGCGAGTTCGCCGTGCCGAGGTCGATGCCGATGTCTGTCGAGAAGAATGACTTCAACTTTGGTATGCGGAACATTTCGTAATCCTGATTATCCGATTGTGGTGGATATTTTATGCAATTTTCGCCCGCGCGTCAACCGAAAAATGCCTTGTAAAGAGCCCTGACGGCATTGTCGCGGTCCTGCTTCCTCACGGCGATCATGAACGAAACCTCTGACGAACCCTGGTTCACCATTGAGAGCGAGATTCCAACCGAAGCGAGCGCGAGGCAGGCCTTCGCGAGCATGCCGGGCGTATAGCACATGCCCTCGCCCACGACCATAAGCGTCGTGATGTCACGCTCGACCGTCACGAAATCGGGCTCGAGCTCGCGGCGGATCGTCGAGATGACGCGGCGCTCGATCTCCTTCGGGAGGTACTGCTCCTTGATGACGATGCACTGCGAGTCAACGCCCGAGGGCATGTGCTCGTAGGGAACGTGCTCGTCCTCGAGAATCTGGAGAAGCCGCCGTCCGCGCTCGCGATGCCGACGACGGTTCCGGGGACGACGCGCCGCGACTGCTGGATCATCGTGCCAGGCTCGCCCGGGTGGTTCGTGTTGCGGATGTTGATCGGGATTCGCGCGCGAACCGCCGGGATGACGGCGTCGTCCGCGAAGACGCCGAAGCCCGCGTAGGCGAGCTCGCGCATTTCGCGGTAGGTCATCGTGGGGATGCCCTCTTTCACGTCGGGAACGATGCGGGGGTCGACCGGGTAGACCGAGTCGACGTCCGTGAAGTTCTCGTAGACGTCGGCGCACACGGCCGCCGCGAGAATCGAGCCCGTGATGTCGGAGCCGCCGCGCGGGAACGTCGCGACCTTGCCGTCCTTCGTGTAGCCGAAGAAGCCGGGGTAGATCACGATTCCCTCGAAGTTGGAGAATGCGCGAGAGAGCGTCGAGTAGCTGTCGGGATCGAGCGTCGCGTCGCCGAAGTCGCCCTTCAGCACCATGCCCGTGTCCTTCGGGCTCGCATACCGCGCCTTTCTTCCACGCGCCGCAAACGCGACGGCGACGAGCTTTGCGTTGTTGTCCTCGCCGGCCGCCTTGACGAGATCGAGAAACTCCTCTGGGCGGAGGTCCTTGACCTGGGCGACACGCGACCTCAAGTCGCGCGTGATGTCGGAAACGATGTCCTCGCCGAGCTTGAGCTCGTCGGCGATGAGGGCGTAGCGTTCGACGACCGCGCCAAGCTGGCGGTCAACGTTCTCGCCTGCAAGCGCAGTCTTGGCGAGCGCGATAAGTAGGTCTGTCACCTTCGTGTCGCCCTTGTCACGCTTGCCCGGGGCCGAGACGACAACGATGCGCCGCGCGGGATCCGCGAGGACGATGTCAATTACCTTGTTTAGCTGCGTCGCGTCCGCAAGGGAGCTGCCGCCAAATTTACAGACTTTCATTTATAGCACCCTTAGCTTTACGGGGTCTTCGCCGATTACACCCGATGCCTTGATTTCCGAGAGCGCCGCATCAAGATCGGCCGAACGCGCCTTGCTAGTCATTGCAACGACCGGGACAGGGAGATTCCCCTCTGTCGAGCCCTTCTGGGAAAGCGCGGATATCGAAACGCCGTGGCGACCAAGCGCGGAAGCGACGACGCCCATCGCGCCGGGCCTGTCCGCGAGCATGAAGCGAAGGTAGAACTTGGAGGCGATATCGCCTGCCGCGCGAAGACGCACTTTGCCCTCGCCGTAGTTCGGAACGCCTCTCGTGTAGCGCGTCTCGTCGTAGGCGAGGTTGCGCGCGATGTCGCCGATATCGCCAACGACCGTCGAGGCCGTGGGCGCACGACCAGCGCCGCGCCCGTAGTACATCGTGTAGTCCGACATGTCGCCTTTGACGTAGGCGGCGTTGAACGCGTCGTTCACGTTGGCGAGCATGTGAGAAAAGGGAATCAGCGTCGGATGCACACCGACCTCGACTTCGTCGCCGTCCTTCGCGACGCACGCGAGAAGCTTGATGCGGTAGCCGAGATCTGCGGCGTACTTCACGTCTGCGCCAGAGAGGTTGCGGATGCCCTCGACCTGAACCTGGTCGAGCGTCGGCTGGAAGCCGTAGGCGAGCGCCGCGAGAATGCACGCCTTGTGGGCAGTATCGAAACCGTCGACATCAAGCGAGGGATTGGCCTCGGCGTAGCCAAGCTTCTGAGCGTCCTTGAGGACGACGTCGAAGGGAAGGCCCTCGTTCTCCATCCTCGTGAGGATGTAGTTGCAGGTGCCGTTGAGAATGCCGTGGATCGACTCGATCTCGTTGCCCGCGAGCCCTTCGCGCAGGACGCGAATGATCGGGATGCCACCGCCAACCGACGCGCCGAAGTAGATGTCTACGTCATTCTTGGCCGCCGTCTCGAAGATCTCGTGCCCGTATTCCGCGAGCAGCTTCTTGTTCGCTGTGACGACGCACTTGCCGTTGTTGAGCGCTTCAAGGACGAACGTCTTTGCGATGCCGGTGCCGCCGATTGTCTCGACGATGATGTCGATTCCGGGATCGGCGAGAATGCCTTTGGCGTCTGTCGTGAGGATGTCGCTCGGAACATTGATGCCGCGGTCCGTCGTGATGTCGAGGTCCGCGATCTTCCTGAGGACGATGTCGACGCCGAGGCGCTTCGCCATGACGTCACGGTGCTTCAGAAGGCCGTCAGCGACTCCCGCGCCGACGGTTCCGAAGCCAAGAATTCCTACTCCTATCTGCTTCATCTCTGTATCTGGCCCTTTTTCTTTGTCTGTCCCTACGCCCCCCGGAAATCAAAACGGCATGTCGTCTATTGCACCGGCATCTTCAGGAAAATCAGGCTCGGCGGGAGCGGGAACGGGCTCGGTCGACGAGCCGTCCGCGTTGAGGACCTCGATCTTGAGGCCGGTGAGGTCGGTGAAATACTTGACCTGGCCCTGCGGATTCGTCCACTCGCGGCCGTCGATGGCAAAGCGAATCTTGGCGCGCTGACCCTCGCGCACCGTATCGAGCATGGAGGCGGCGTCCTTCTTGAAGGTG
>CADCGZ010000032.1 GCA_902801025.1 uncultured bacterium
GGAAGTAATGCGCGGACGCAGATACGACATCAAGGTCAATGGCGAGGAAATCCGCAGTGTCGCCCATGGGCTCATCACGCGGATGCCGCGGATCGCCGGCGGACTCAAGATTGCGCCCCCTTCGCTTGCCGACGATGAGTACGCGCTTTGGTTTGCGAAGGATGTGTCGCGTTTCGGATGCTTGCGGATTGTCTGGAATCTGTATCGCGGCAAACCCTGCGGAGAAATCCGCGTCCTTCGCGGCAAAACGGCCATCTCGTCCAATTTGTCGGTCGCGCTTGAATACGACGGCGACCCTCATGGTTCGCTGCCGGTCATGGTTGCCTTCTCGCTCCGTCGACTGCGCCTCCTCGTTCCTCAATTCAAACACTCAAATTAGGATTCACATGGGATTGTTCGGTCCGAAGTTAGAATGGGAAGAGCCGTGGTCTTGGGCCAAGGTAACATTTACATTGTGGCTAAGAAATTCAGCCATAATAGATATGTTGTGGCTAAAAAAGTTTGCCAGAACTGTTGACGGCGGGATCGAACGCGTGATATAATTCATGGCATGAAGGAAGTCATTGGAGAGATAATGCGCGAGTTTTACGAATTCGGGATACCCGAAGACGTTCGCCCTCGCGATGTCGATTACTTTGAAAAGCGTAATTCTGCGACTGTTGTCACTGGAATGCGGCGAACGGGAAAGACATACGTCACATACCAGAGGATGCGCGCGCTTGTCGAGGAAGGCGTTCCGCTGGAGCGGATTGTCCACGTCAATTTCGACGACGATCGGCTAAAAGGCGTCAAGCTTGAGCATCTGAAGCTGATTGGCGACGTCCATGCCGAGATGTTTCCGGAGGCGGCAAGGGAGAGGTGCTGGTATTTTCTTGATGAACTTCAAGACATCGACGGGTGGGAGCTATATGCCCGCAGGCTTTTGGATTCGCATTTGGTGCAGCTCTGCCTGACAGGATCGTCGTCGAAGATGCTCTCGGGCGAGATTGCGACTCAAATGCGCGGCCGTTCAATTGACGTCGAGGTGTTCCCGCTGTCTTTTGCCGAGTTCTTGCGCTTTAATGCCCTGGTTAGGGAGATTCCGTTGGCCCCATACTCGTCGCGGATGGCAGGTGTGCTGCGGCATGCGATGCAGCGATACTTGGAAGAAGGCGGTTTCCCGGGTGTACAAGGCGACGATTTCCGCATCCGCGTGAAGACGCTGCAGGGATATGTTGACGCCGTGCTCTATCGGGATATTATCGAGCGTCATGATGTGCCGAGCGTGCAGTCGCTTCGCTACACACTGGATTACATCAAGCATAATTTTGCGCATAAGATATCGACTCGCGCGATATCCGGAGTCTTGAAGGGACTGGGGCTCTCCGACAGCCGTGAGTACATTGCGGACTATCTCGACTGGCTTGAGCAGGCCTATCTCGTTTACAGAGTTCCGATTCGCACGGATTCGCTTGCCGTGCGAAGGATGAACCCCGACAAGTTCTATCTCGTCGACACCGGGCTTGCCCGCGCGGTGACGCCAAAGAGCGATGCGTCCCGTGGATGGCTTCTTGAGAACCTCGTATTCATGGCCTTGCGGCGAGGGTTCAACAAGATTGAATACTACAACACCAGGAAAGGAGACGAGGTTGACTTCCTTGTAACTGACAGGGCGACGAAGAAACGCCATCTTGTTCAAGTGTCATGGGAGCTGTCGGATTCCGAGACCGCGCGCCGCGAGTTGACGGCGCTGAAAAACGCGAGATGCGAAATCAAGGTGCAAGACTGCACTGTCGTGACATGGGACGAAGAGCGCGAGTCCGACGGAATCAGGATAGTCCCTGTCTGGAAATGGATTTTGGAGCCGCAATGAAGCGTCGCACCCGGAAGCCATTGTCGTCATGGAAGGCAAGCGACAAGAGGAAGCATGAAGTCTGAACAGTCATTGATGGAGATATTTTCTCGCATTCATGGTACGCGGCCTTTTGGGGCGGATGCGGAGGTCGTTCCATTTGAAGGAACGAATCTGCTCGTCTCCACGGATTCCTTTTCGGAGCGCGAGGATTTTCTCTCTGGCCTTGAGCCGGAGGCCATGGGAAGGGTGATGGCGTATGGCGCGATTGCGGACATCCTCGCATGCGGGGCGAAGCCGGAGTTTCTTGTCCAGGTGTGGAACCTAGACGACTCGCACGACGAACGGTTCTACGAGCGTGTCGCGCAGGGCGTCCAGCATGTCGTGTCGCACTATGGCGCAAAGGTCATCGGCGGTGATATAGGCACGGCGAAGGAATGGTGCTGGACGGCGACTGTTTTCGCGAAATGCAAAACGCCCGTTCGCCGCGTTGCGTCGCAGCGCGCAGATTTCGATTTGTATGCGACGGGTTTTCTCGGTGCGGCGAACGCGGCTGTGTTTCTTGGTCACACGATCCCCGAGCCGCAGCTTCGCGCGCCCGTGCCGAGTTCGGCGCTTTTTGCCACGGATACGAGCGGCGGGCTTTTCGACGCGCTGGAGAACTTCCGCCGCGTCAATAACGGGATGTGGCTTGAGCTGGATGCGGAGCGCGCCGTTTCGCCGGAAGTCGCGCGTAGTCTTCCGCCCGGCGTGGAGAAGGGGTGGGCGCTCGTCGGCGGAGTTGGCGAATACGAGCTTCTGTTTGCAGTTCCCGCCGGAACGCCTGTCGCCGATGCCGAGAAGATCGGGCGCGGCGGATTCGCCGCGGAGGATGCGTGCGATTTCCGCATCATGTACGGCGGAAAGGTCGGGCGCATGGTTTCGCCGCCGCCGGACTATCGAGCAATCCCGCGCGAGGGCTGGCTTGCGGAAACGGCGGCATACTGGACTTCGCTTTGGGCGTAGATTATGGAGGAATTCCGCCATGATGGACATAACGTATGAATGGATCGGCTGCACCTGCCCATGAAACGTCCAGAGATTCTCGCCCCCGCCGGGGACTTCACTTGCCTTAAGGCCGCGATCGACGCAGGCGCCGATGCCGTATACTTCGGGCTCGGCACCTTCAACATGCGTGCGCGGAGCGGCGTCAACTTCAAGGAATCCGATCTTCCCGAGATTGCGCGCCGCTGCGGAAAGGTGCGTCGCTATCTCGCTCTCAACGCGATCATGTTTGAGGACGAGATGGAAACGGTCGAGAAGACGATCATCGCCGCGAAGCCGTACGTCGACGCTTTCATCGTCTCGGACTGGGGCGTCGTCTCGCTCTGCAAAAAGCACGGCGCAACCTTCCATGTCTCGACGCAGATGTCGACGTCAAATTCAGAAGCCGTGAAGTTTCTCGTTTCGCAAGGCGCATCGCGCGTAGTCCTCGCGCGCGAGTGTACGCTTGCCGAGGTGAAGCGCATCTGCGCGTCGTCGCCAGTCGAAATTGAGTGCTTCGTCCACGGTGCGCAGTGTGTCGCGGAATCGGGCCGCTGCTTCATGAGCCACGACGTCTTCGGTAAGAGCGCGTGCCGCGGCGAGTGCGTTCAGCCGTGCCGTCGCCGCTTTCTCGTAAAGGCCGTCGATCTCTACGAAGACGCGGACGGAAATCCTGTGCATACCGACGCAAAGGCGCAATATATCGTCGAGCCGCACACTGTCCTTTCCGCGAAGGATCTTTGCTCGCTCGGTTTCATCGACAAGCTGATTGACGCCGGAATCGCCTCTTTCAAGATCGAGGGTCGCGCGCGTAATGCCAACTACGTGATGACGACTGTGCGCTGCTACCGCCGCGCAGTGGACGCGGTCCTCGCGGGGAACTACACGCCCGAGCTCGTCCGCGAGCTGACAGAGGAAGTGAAGACGGTGTTCCACCGCGAGTTTTCGGACGGCCTCTATTTTGGCCGCCCCGGCGCGCACCAGTTCGCCGATAGCGAAGACTCTCTCGCGACTACGGTGAAGCGTCACGTCGGCATAGTCGTCGACTACTTCCTCAAGGCGGGGATCGCCCAGGTGAAGATCCAGGACCACGCGATCCGCCCGGGTGACGCGCTCCAGATACACGGGCCGACGACCGGCGTCGTCGAACTGACGCTTGGCGAGCTTCGCCGTGATGACGAGACGCCTGCCGTCGGCGAGAAGGGGACGTGGGTCACTTTCAAGTGCCCGCGCTGCCGCGTCGGCGACAAGGTGTTTTTCATCGAGCGGCGGATTTGATATAATTCCCGCATGAAAACAAATTCGCTTCTTCGTCGCGGCGCATTTGCCGCGGCCGTGCTTGTTGCGGCGCCGCTCGTTGCGGCCGATCTTTCCGAAGTCGCAGACCTGAAGCCGCTCGCGATGAAAGCTTACGGCATCAGGAGCGTTGAACGCAAGGGCGACAATACGCTCGCAGTCACGCTTGGCGCAAGTTCCTCGGCTGGCGCGCGTCGTCTCGTCAACGCCTGGCGCGTGACGAGCCCGGACGACCCGGCCTACGCGTACTCGAAGTTCGTGAAGCCCTCTTCTGTCGCGGAAGTCTCGTCGGAAGTCGAGTTCAAGTATCCAGACGGAATGGCAGAGCAGAAGAAGGTAATGCCGTCTCTCTCGCGCACCGTCGTCGAGCTCAAGCTGCCGACGCCGATGAAGAAGAACTGCAAGTATGCCGCCATCGCATACGGCGCGGAGATGGAAGTCGTGACTTCCGGCCGCACCGGGCTCTACGCAGGCGAAGACGCAGTTGATGCAGATCTCGTCGCAACGATCGTCGGGCTTCGCCGCGTTTCGTCCGTAGGCGAGGGGAAGCTCCTCTGCGAATTCGGCGCGGGCTACAGCCCGGCGGGCGGAAATTCCGCCGCGAACTGGAAGGTGACGGTGAACGGGAAGCCGCGCCCAGTCCTCGCGCTTGGCCGCCGCTCGAAGATAGACTGCTACGTTCCGAAGGGCTGGGGTGGAACGTATCCCTGTCTCATGCAGCACGACGTCTTCCTCGACATAGGCGAGACGCTCAAGACTGGCGACAAGGTTGCAGTCGAAGTTACGGCCGCGGTGTCCGCCGGCGTGCGCACGGCGTCGTTCGCGTTCGACGAGTCGAAGAGCGTCTCGCGCTCGATCCAGGCAAATCAGGTCGGCTATCTTCCCGATGCGCCGAAGTTCGCGTACGTCGGCTGCTGGTTCGGCTCGTTCCCGGACGCGAAGTTCGCGGGCGGCGCTGGTGCGCGCAAGTGCGCGAATACGAAGCTCGCCGCCTCGTCGCTCGCCTTCGACGCAAATCCCGCCTTTGAGATCGTCGACGAGAAGAGCGGCAAGCCGGTCAAGAAGGGAACGGCTAAGTTCGTCTTCAGCGGGAACGAAAAGGAGTCGAAGAAGGCGTCCTACGCCGCGTCCAATGTCTGGGAGCTTGACTTCTCAGACGTGCGCACGCCAGGTCGCTACTTCATACGCATTCCCGGTGTCGGTCGCTCTCTCGCCTTCCACATCGACAAGGCGGTATATGAAAAGGCACTTAAGGTGCAGGCGCTCGGTGTCTACGAGCAGCGCTGCGGAATTGCGCTCGACCCGAAGCTGACGCGCGGCTGGGAGCGCATCGCCTGCCACGCGGGCGGTGTCACCGCGTCGACTTGCGCGCGCGTGAAAAATCCGGAGTTCGCGCCGTTCGACAAGAACGTCGTCAACGGAGCTGACGGGAAGCCCCTCGTCCTCGCGGCATCGGGCGGACATCACGACGCTGGCGACTACAATCCTCGCTCGCATCTCGACGTAGCGCAGGCGCTTCTCAACTGCTACGAGCTGAAACCGGACGCCTTCGCCGATGGACAGTTCGCAGTTCCGGAGCGCGGCAACGGAATCCCCGACATCGTCGACGAGGCGCTTTGGCAGCTGAAGCTCTGGAAGGGGCTGCAGGACGAGGACGGCGGCATTCGCGCCGGAACGGAGTCGCTGCGCGATCCCGGTTTCTTCCAGACTGTCGAGCTCGACGATACAGGCGACTACGCGTGGGCGAAGGACAGCAAGATGTCGTTCCAGTGCGCGGGTGCGTTCGCGCAGGCGGCGCGAATCCTCAAGAAGTGCGGAAAGGCGGCGGAGGCAAAGGACTTCCTCTCGCGCGCCCAGCGCGCCTACGAGTGGGGCAAGGCGAATCCGACAACGGGGCTCAAGGACGGGCAGGATAAGGAGTATAATTCCGATCCGCGTGCATACGCCGCTGTCAGTCTCTACCACACGACGCGCGACGCGAAGTATCACGACGACTTCAAGGCAATCTCGCCGTGGGCATCGAACCCGAAGGCCGAGGTCTCGAGCTGGGGCAAGTACGATCTCTCCCTCGCGGCGAGGCAGTATCTCCTTCTTCCCAAGGAGCTTGCCGACGCCACGCTGAGGAAGACGATAGAGGAGGCGATGTTCGCGGAGTTCCGCATGTTCAAGAGTGGGTCGGCGAAGTGGCCCTACAAGTTCCTCAGAAATCCGTGGGCTCCGATTACGTGGGGCACAGGCGCATACGAGAACTATGCCGTCACCGCCGCGCACCTCTACGCGCTGACGGGCGACAAGGAATGCCGCGAATGGCTCGTTAGGACATGCGACAACACGCTCGGCGCGAACCCGCTCGGGCTTAGCTGGATCACGGGGCTTGGCGAGAGGACGATTCGCTGCCCCTTGCACAACAGCCGCTATCGCGCGGCGGGCGGTCCTGTCATTGGTCTTCAGGCCCAGGGCCCGATGCAGCGCGGTCACGGCTATTCGTTCAAGGAGACTCTCTACCCAGCGTGGAAGGAAGGCGAGGCGGTTCTTCACGCCTTTATCGACAACCACTGGGCGATTGCGATGGACGAGCCGACCGTCAACAACATGGCGAATACGCTCCTCGTCTTCGGCGTCCTTTCGAAGTAGCGAATATTTTTGATATAATACGCGGTAGACA
Source organism: uncultured bacterium (assembly GCA_902801025.1). Classification (GTDB taxonomy): domain Bacteria; phylum Verrucomicrobiota; class Kiritimatiellia; order RFP12; family UBA1067; genus UBA1067. Next base: position 6,816 of record CADCGZ010000032.1, read on the forward strand.
ATCGGCGAGTTCCACTTGCCGAAGACTTGCGAATAAAAACGGAGTTATACTATGTTCTGTTCAGAATGCGGTGCTGAAATCAACGACAAAGCGGTTGTCTGCCCCAAGTGCGGCGTTCCAGTCGCGGGGAAGGGCTTTGACGCAAATGGTAGACCCGCCGTCCCTAACCATATGGTTGCCGCGGTTCTCACGACCATATTCTGCTGCCTGATTGGCGGAATAATCGCGATAATCTATGCATCGCAGGTCAACACAAAGCTTGCGCAGGGCGATATCGCCGGTGCTCAATCTGCGTCCAAGACGGCTATGGGGTGGATCATCGCCAATATCGTGCTTGGACTTCTTGGCTCCCTTTGCTATATCATTCCGGCGATTGCTGCCGCTGCTGCTGCCGCTAATGCGGCATAATTGCACTTACATAGAAGCTTATGGCTTTTTGCAGGAATTGTGGTGTGCAGATGTCCGACAAGGCGGTATTCTGCGTTAAATGTGGTGCTGCAGCGCCCCAGAAGAACATTCCTAATAGCGACGAGGCCCTAAAGTTCATTATACCGGTAGGCCGATCGGGCTGGGCAATAGCCGCGGGCTATCTGGGATTGCTGTCGTTGCTTCCGCTATTTGGGATTTTTGCTGTTGTAACCGGCGTCTTGGCTGTTCGCGACATCAAGCGCCATCCTGAACGACTTGGCCTTGGCAGGGCCTGGTTTGGAATCGTAATGGGAGCGCTGACATCTCTTTTCTATCTGACTATCTTCATCCTCGCTTTTATCTGTTCGTCGTCATAACTTTTGCGACCGTGGCATGACGCTCAACAAGAAGCTCTTGAAGGTGGCGATAGCAGCGCTAATCGCGTTTGCCATAGTTGCTGGTCTTGTGTTTCTCTATCTATACAACCCGCAGGACATCAGCTTCTTTCCTCGCTGTCCGTTCTACGCCCTCACTGGATACAAGTGCCCAGGATGCGGAACATTGAGGGCCATTCACGCCATGTTGCACTTTAGGTTTGGAGATGCATTGCGGCTAAACCCGCTTTTGTTTGCGGCCATTCCAGTTATCGTCGGGATGTTGTTGTCGCGCAGGTTTGCGACCAATGTTGTCGTTGGCAGAGTTGTTCTCGCAGTAGTCATCATCTACTGGATAGTCCGGAACATATAACTATCAGTCTGGATTGGAAACAGGAGCGCCCCGCCCAAAAGTTAACGCGCGTTCAGAAAATAAGCGCAAAAGAATAAACTCCGAACGTTAGGGCTCTCGCTACCGCTCCGCTGCTTCGCGAGATCTCAACGACGATCCAGTGAGTGGAATTGTCTTTTGGGGCTGCCTTCGGCAGGTTTTGAAGGCACAGCAATCACTCCGTCGCAGCAGTGAGGAGGTCTGGAGGATACTTCCTCCAGCTTAAAGACGATTTGCATCATTCAGCGAGATACGAATGATGGGCGCGAAGCAAATGAAATTCTGCGGAGCGGTAGCGAGAGCCCTGCTGATCGGAGTTTGTGAGTAAGATTCACACGGGTAAAACCCGCACGGCGCGGGCGATATTGTGCTATAATATCGCCTTATGAAAAAGATTATCATTACCGTCATTGGCAAGGATTCCGTCGGCATTCTCGCGAAAACCTGCACCTACCTCGCCAAGGAGCATATCAACATTCTCGACATCAGCCAGACCGTCACTGGCGGTTTCTTCAACATGATGATGATCGTCGACGCGGCGAAGTACAAGAAGACCTTCGACAAGCTTGGCGCTGAGCTCGCCCGCCTCGGAACTGGCATGGGCATGAAGATTCGCTGCCAGAAGAGCGAGATTTTCGAGAAGATGCATAGGGTGTGATATGATTAACATATCAGAAGTTCTTGAGACGAACCGGATGATTCTCGAGGAGAACCTCGACGTCCGGACGATCACGATGGGCATCTCGCTTCTCGACTGCGCGGACTCGTCAGTCAAGAAGACATGCGACAAGATCTACGCGAAGATAACGCGTCTCGCCAAAAACCTCGTGAAGACAGGCGACGACATAGGCCGCGAGTTCGGCGTGCCAGTCGTCAACAAGCGCGTATCCATCACGCCCGCAGCGATCGTCGGCTCGTCCTGCTGCAAGAAGCCGTCCGACTTCGTGAAGATCGCGAAGACTCTCGACCGCGCGGCGAAGAAACTCGGCATCAACTTCATCGGCGGCTACTCGGCGATCGTCTCGAAGGGAATGACGCCCGCCGACGAGCTTCTCATCCGCTCGATTCCCGCCGCGATGGCCGCGACAGAGCGCGTCTGCTCGTCCGTCAACGTCGGCTCGACGAAGACCGGCATCGACATGGACGCCGTGCGGCTCATGGGCGAGATCGTGAAGGAGACGGCAGCGAAGACGAAGAGCTCGATCGGCTGCGCCAAGCTCGTCGTCCTCTGCAACGCTCCCGACGACAATCCCTTCATGGCCGGCGCGTTCCACGGCGTGAGCGAGGCGGACGCAGTCATCAACGTCGGCGTCTCTGGACCTGGCGTCGTCAACCACGTCCTGCGGCACACTTGCCGCGGAGTCGGCTTCGAGACGCTTTGCGAGACGATCAAGAAGACGGCGTTCAAGATCACGCGCGTCGGACAGCTCGTCGCGCAGGAGGCGTCGAAGCGCCTCGGCGTCCCGTTTGGAATAATCGACCTCTCGCTCGCGCCGACGCCGGCGATCGGCGACTCGGTCGCGGACATCCTGAGGGAGATCGGCCTTGAAGAACCTGGCGCACCTGGAACGACCGCCGCGCTCGCGCTTCTCAACGACCAGGTGAAGAAGGGGGGCGTGATGGCGAGCTCCTACGTCGGCGGACTTTCGGGCGCGTTCATCCCGGTCTCCGAAGACCAGGGTATGATCGACGCAGTGAACGCCGGAGCTCTCACCATCGAGAAGCTCGAGGCGATGACGTGCGTCTGCTCCGTCGGTCTCGACATGATTGCCGTTCCCGGCTCGACTTCTGCCGCGACGATCTCCGGGATCATCGCCGACGAAGCGGCGATTGGAATGGTAAACCAGAAGACGACCGCAGTGAGAATCATTCCCGTCGCGGGGAAGAAGGTCGGCGCCTCGGTGGAGTTCGGCGGGCTTCTCGGCCACGCGCCGGTGATGAGGGTCTCCAAGTTCTCGTGCGAGAAGATGATCGCGCGCAAGGGCCGCATCCCCGCGCCGATACATTCGTTCAAGAATTAATCTGGTAGAGCTTATGAAGTTTAGCCACAAAGTTCACAAGGAAATCTGCGGAAAATGAACGCCATGATCGCCGCCACCGTCTACTGCATTGTCGGATGCAACACGGGCTCGCCCGACAAGGACGCGCTCAAGGTTCTCGAGTGCGATACCGAGACGGGCGCGGTGAAAATCGTGCAGTCGGTCAACGGCTGCGAGGGGACGACGTACTACCAGATCTCCAAGGACGGGAAGACTCTCTATTCCGTCTTTGCGGAGAAGGTCGATAACAAGTCGCACGGAGCGCTCGTCAAGTTTGCGCTCGACGGACACCGCATAGGCGAGATGACGCGACTTGCGGGGCTTTCTTGCGAGACGCCGTGTCATGTCGCGCTTTCGCCAGACGAGAGCGTCATGTCGGTTGCGGTTTATTGGTCGGGGGTTTACGGAGTGATGGCGCTGGACTCGCTCCAGCTGACGACCGCGGCGCTACCTAACGATGCGGTTGGTCCGCGAAAGGATCGCCAGCAAAAGGCGTTCGCGCACCAGACGTTCTACACACCCGACGGTAAACTTATGGGCGTGTGTGACCTCGGCTGCGATCGTGTAAACTTCTACGACTACAAAAAGCCGGGCGGACTTGATAAGCCGGTTATCACGCTAAAGGCCGATCCTGGCGACGGCCCGCGTCACGCGATCTTCTCGAATGACGGCAAGTTCCTCTTTGTAGTGAACGAGCTGTCATCGACGGTGACGAGTTACAAGGCCGGGGATTTTACTCGCATCGGCAAGTGGTCGATGCTGCCAGAGGGTTGCACGCTTAAGGAGACAGAGACTAAGGCCGCGGCGATCAAGCTGACAGCCGACGGAAAGATCCTGATGGCGTCGAACCGCGGGCACGACTCAATCGCGTTCTTCGCCGTGAACGAAGACGGCACGCTCACGATGAAGAATGTCGCGAAGCTGACCGGCAAGTTCCCGCGCGACTTTGAGCTGATGCCTGGCGAGAAGTTCATGGTTGTCGGGCACAAGATGTCGAACGAGATTCAGGTCTATGCATTCGACCGCGAGAAGTGCGAGCTTAAAGCCGTTGGTGAGCCGATTCCCTGCTGGCGCCCGCTGTGTTTCAAATTCGAAGAGTGAGAAGTGAGAGTTAATAGGGAATTGTGGATAACCACGAAATACACTAAATACACGAAATATTTTAACGCAGAGACGCGAAGACGCGAAGTGCGCAGAGAAAGATAGAGCGACTCTGCGTTAAAAATCAATACCCCAGACGAATAAATTATAATGACGCTGATAATACAGAATGGTTTGATTGTTGATGGCTCGGGGAAGCCCGGGTTCTATGGCGACGTCGTCATTGACGGCGACAAGATCGTCGAAGTAACGGGGAACGGGGAACGTAACCGCCCTTTGCGGGGGTTTGCGACCCATGGGGAAGCAAACACGCCGAGCGAAGCGAGTGCCGAGGGAACGGGGAACGGGGGAGATTTCAACACCATCGATGCCACAGGTTGCATCGTCAGCCCCGGCTTCATCGACGCTCACGCGCACTCCGACGCATACCTCGTCCTCGAGCCAGACGCGCCGTCGAAAATCTCCCAAGGTGTCACGACCGAAATCAACGGGCAGTGCGGCGGCTCCGTCGCGCCGCGCTACGGCGAGGCGCGTCTCTCGGGCGATTGGGCGACGCTTCTCGGCGAGCGCCTGACGTGGCGTTCTCTCGCAGAATACCGCACAGTCCTCGAAGCGGCGAAGCCCGCGATAAACACAATTCAGTTTGTCGGCCACAACACGCTCCGCTCATCCGTCGTCGGCTATGCCGGACGCGCGGCGACGCCGGACGAGCTAAAGGAGATGCAGCGACTTCTCGCAGAATCCCTCGACGCCGGCGGCTGGGGCCTCACGACCGGGCTTATCTACCAGCCGGGAAAATACTCGACGCCAGAAGAAGTCGTCGCGCTTGCAAAAGTCACTGCGGAGCGCGGCGGATACTACGCGACGCACATGCGCTCCGAGGGCGACAGGATTCTCGAGGCGATTGACGAAGTGATCGACCTCGTGCGCGCGACAGGAATACGCGCGGAAGTCTCTCACCTCAAGACGAGCGGCAAGCGCAACTGGCACAAGATCGACGCAGTGCTTGAAAAAATCGAGAACGCGATTGGCGACGGGCTTCTTCTCGGGAGCGACCGCTATCCGTTTTGCGCGGCGGGGACAGACCTCGACATTGTCCTTCCTGACTGGGCGCAGGAAGGCGCCGCGCCCGCGGAGATGGCGCGTCTCGCAGATCCCGCGACGCGCGCGAAGATCGTCGCCGAGATCAACGCGTCAGACCGCGACTGGTCGACGGTGATGATCGGGGGCACGTGGCACGAGGAAACGAAGAAGTTCTCCGGCTGCACGGTGGACGAAATCATCAAGTCAATCGATCAGTCAAATTCAAACAATCAAACAATCAAACAATCAAACAATCTCACCGGCGTTTCACTAACGCCCGGTGAGCTGATCTGCCGCATCCTCGAACTTGACGGCTGCAAGACCGGCGCGTTCTTCTTCGGGATGAGCGAAGAGAACTTAGACAAGATTCTCTCTCGTCCGTGGATTGTTCCTGGGAGCGACGCGTCTCTTCGCGCACCGTGGGGGCCGCTCGGAGCGGACCACCCGCACCCTCGCGCCTACGGAACGATGCCCGAGTTCTACCGCCGCGTGCGCGCGCTCGGCATTTCGCGCGAAGAGGCGATTGCGCGCATGACTTCCGTTCCCGCGCGGCGCTTCGGCATCGCGCATCGCGGCGTGATCGAGAAGGGGGCGTTCGCCGATCTCGCGATTTGGAAGGAAGACGAGTTCGCGTCGAAGGCGACATACGTCGAGCCGCATCAGTTCTCGAGCGGAGTGAAGGCAGTCGTGGTGAACGGCGCGGTGTCGTATACAGAAGGAAAGTTCTCCGCCAATAGAACGGGAAGATTCCTGGAGCGGAAGCAATGAACCATGTAGAACATGCAGAACATGTAGAAACATCTACACGCTCTACATGTTCTACACGGCCAAAGTGAAACGGAAGTTTTTAACGCAGAGGCGCGTAACCGCCGCGTAAGCGGGGCTCGCGATTCGTAGCGAGCCAAGCCGAGCGGAGCGAGTGCCGAGAGGCGCAAAGTACGCAGAGAGGAATAAAAATCTGGGGACAGACCCCTTCGAACCCTTGATTTTATTGGCTATCGGAGGGTCTGTCCCCAAAAGGCCTCGCTCTCGTACATAAAATCCTAGTGCACCCGAAAGAACTGAGGGGGATTGACAATGATGCAAAATAATGCCATAATACGCGCGTTTTAAAAACGGCGGTTTTCAAAACTGTCGTTTTCAAAAGGAGACGAAAAATGAAGTTCTTTGGGCGTCAGGAAGAGGTCGAAATGCTCCGCAGATGGAGGGATGTCTCTGCCGAAGAAGCGCAGTTTGTCGTCATTACTGGTCGTCGACGCGTAGGTAAGACGGCGCTTTTGCGCAATGCGCTTGATGATGGAGTGATACCCTATGTGCATCTGCCGATTACCCGTCAAAGCGAACGAATGCTTTGCCGAGAACTTCAGGCGGAAGTGGAGCAGATTCTCAATCTTGGAATCCTTGGTACATGCGAAACTTTCTCGGATTTGTTTAAAGTTATTATGAAAGCGTCGCAGACAAGACGATTCACCGTGGTTCTCGACGAATTTCAGGAATTTGACAGAATTAACGATGCTGTGTTCAGCCAGGTCGCCGCAATATGGGATGAATATCATTCGTCTTCAAAAATCAATCTGGTAGTGTGCGGAAGCATAAACAGATTGATGAACAAGATATTCTTTAACGATGGGGAACCTTTGTATGGGCGCAACACGGCGAGTTTTACACTTAAGGCGTTCAAGGTCACACTATTGAAGCAGATACTGTCAGAGTTTAAGCCAGACTACACGCCAGAAGACCTCCTTGCCCTCTGGACAGTGACTGGAGGCGTCGCACGCTATGTGAACATGATGACTGGGGCAAGGGCGCTCACTCGCAGGCAGATGGTCAATACCATTTTTTCACCGGGATCGTCATATCTGTCCGAAGGTCGCGCAATACTCGCCGAGGAGTTCGGCCCGGATTATGGCATATACTTCACAATTCTTTCGGCCATAGCTTCTGGTGCTACGACCACTGCGGAATTGAAGAACCTTATCGGCGTAGACGTCAACGGCTATCTCACCAAACTTGAGGAGCAATATCAGTTGGTATCGAAGAAGCAGCCGATTTTCGACAAGCCGACGGGAAAGAACTGCCATTACCAGATCGACGACTGCTTTTTCCGGTTTTGGTTTCGATTTGTCTTCAAGTACAGGGGCTATATCGAACTTGAGCGGTACGAACAACTACGAGAAATTACATTGCGGGATTTCGACGTGTTCAGTGGCTACGCCCTGGAGCGTTATTTTCACTGGAAGTTCACCGAGACGACATCGTATGCCAAGATGGGTGCATGGTGGGATCGTAAGGGTTCCGAAGAGATTGATCTGGTGTGTGAAGACGAGCTTGGCGGCGAAATTGCATTTTTCGAGGTCAAGCGCGATCCAGAGCGGTATAGCGATGCGAGACTTAGGGAGAAGATCGAGAAGTTTTTTGAGAAGAATCCGGAGAAGCGCAATCTCAGGCAGAAGTCTGGGCTTTTGTCTATTGCGGACATGTAGATGGGTGCGTATGGCGCTTACGCCTGGCCAAAATTCGAGGTCGCGCGTAAGCGCACTCGTCGCCAGCGCATATGGGCTATCGTGGGGTCCAAAAAATTCACGGCTAAAACGAAAATGAGATTTTAAGATAGAGACAAAAAGAAAGAGGGAAAGACAAAACATGAAAAAGATTCCTGTGATAGTTTGGTTGCCGCTTGTGTTTATCGCAGGCGGGCTTGTTGGTTACTACGGCCCTGCCGAGGAACTGCGCTCGCGCGATGTGCGCGAGCAAGAGGAAAAGACAAAGGCGAAGCCGAAGAACGCCTTTGGCTCCTTTACCGAGCTCGTCAACATTCCCGACGTGGCGAAGCGTCCGCGACGCGTGAAAGATACGGAACCTTCAACGAACACAACCGCCGTCGCCACAACCACCGTCGCCGCGACTGCGGACGAACAGCCAACGGGAACGAACGCCACGGTCGAAGTAACCGCGCCGCGCCGCAAGCGTGTTGCGCCAGATGATTTGCGCGCGCGTATCGACGAAGCGGCGGAGCTTTGGCGCACGCGCATCGAGATCGCGCGCGCTTCGGCGATCGAGAAGCTTGGACTCGACGACAAGGGCGCCGAATCGTTCAACGACGCAGTCGAGGACATGAACGCGAAGCTGCGCGATTCGATACAGATCGTTGCCGACAGGGTTGCGTCTTCCGAGGCGCTTACGCCCGAGCTCGGCATTCGTCTTATGGGCGATATCGCGACGTCGCTCGCCGAGACGTATGACGCGATTGGCACTTGCGTCGACGAAGACCACCGCGGCGAAGTCTCGCGTCTCCAGCTCACCGACTTCATCGACCCGTCTGTCGGCGAACCGCTTATCGCCGTGCAGGACAAGCTCGAGGACTTCGGGGAAAGGCCCAGGAAATGAGAACCATCCGCGTCGCGCTTTTCGAACTCGCCGCCGCAGTGCGTACGCGCCGCGCCATCGTGCTGGTCGCGCTATATCTCGCCTGGTCCCTGCTCGGGATGAGCGCAGCGATAACGGCGCTCGGCAAGATGGAAGACCGGCTCGCCGAGATCCTCCAGGTCGAGAAGGTCGAGGGCAAGAGCGGTGTCGTCTCCGCGGCGCTTTGGAAGGCCAAGCCGTTCCAGCAGCTCGTACGAAGCGTGGTCGACGACTCGCTCATCTACGACGACATCGTCGGGAAGCACCCCGCCGAACTCATCTACGCGTGGATCGTCTTTCTCGCGGTGCCGCTTTTGACGGTGCTCGTCGCGACGAGGCGCGTCGCGGAGGAAGTGAAGTCGGGCGCGGCGAAGTACATGCTGCTTCGCGTGACGCGGCTCGAATGGACGCTCGGCAAGTATCTTGGGATTGCGCTGATGATGCTCGCCGGGCTTCTCGTAGGAGCGATAGCGGCATGGATAGTTGCGGCGTTCCGACTTTCGGGCGCGGACATTCCGGCGTTACTTCCCGCGATGATCGTCTGGTCCGTGAAGGCGTGGTTCCTCTCGCTCGCGTGGCTCGGGCTCGCGCTTGGAGTCTCGCATCTCTTCAAGTCTGGCGCGAAGGCCGATGCCGTGGCGATACTCCTCATGATCGCATTCTCCGTAGTGCCCGCGATCTTGAAGGACTTTGGCTCCGCCTGGCTCGGCGGGAAACTGCTCGTGTTTGTCCGCCTCTTCCCGTCTTCGGTGGACGCCGCGCTCTGGCGCTCGTCTTTTCTGCCTGTTGCGGCGAGCGCAACCTGGCTCGTGATGCTCGGGCTACTCTATCTTTCAGTCGGCCATGCCGTCTTTGCGAGGAGGGATGTCCGATGAACGAGGCGATAATCACCCGCGGGCTCGTAAAGAAGTACGGCCGCCACGCGGCACTCAACGGCTTCACGCTCGCCGTTCCCTCGGGGTCAATCACGGGACTCGTCGGGCGAAACGGCGCCGGAAAGACGACATGGATGATGACGGTCGCCGGCTTCGTACTTCCCGACGCAGGAGAAGTGAGCATCCTCGCAGGCGGCCCGTTCGATGCGCGGCGTCACGGCGGGCGGTTCACGATATTGCCGCAGGACTCCGATCTCCCGAACGAGGGGCGCGTCAGGTCGCTGCTCGTCGGCTACGCGCATCTTCAGGGGATGACAAGGAAGGATGCCGCGAAGTCGGCCGACGAACTCATCGAAGTCATGAACCTGGCGGACAAGGCGAACGCGTCCATTCGCTCGCTCTCGCACGGAATGCGAAAGCGCGTCATGGTCGCGCAGGCGTTTCTCGGACACCCGGAAGTCGTTATGCTCGACGAGCCGCTGAGCGGGCTCGACCCGGTCGAGGCCGAGCGTCTTCGCTCGTTCCTTCTCTCGCTTAGGGGCAAGACGACGCTCGTCATCTCTTCGCACCAGCTCGACGACATCGAAAAGCTTTGCACGCACGTCGCGTTCGTCGCAGACGGAAAAGTGGAGAGGATGGAGACGCTGCGCGCGATTACGTCCGACAGTGGGCGAATCGTCTACGCGCTAAAGGAGTTGCCGAGCGATCTTGCGGCGCTTGAGCAAGAATGCCCAGGAGTGAGATTGGTGGTGGGCGATGGGGAACATGGCCGTGTAGAACGTGTAGATCGTGTAGGATATGGAGTGCTTGTCGCCGAGTTTGGGGAGGGGCTTGCGGTGGAGACCGTGAACGCGGCGCTTTTGCCGCGCCTTGTTCCCTTTGGCGTCCTCGCCGTCACTCCCGGCCGCTCGCTCGAAGAGGCGTATCTCGGGAAGTGAATCCGAGTCTCCTTTCCGGGAGAAGAAACTCCAGATTTGGGGACAGACCCCTTTGAACCCTTGATTTTATTGGCTATCGTGGGGTCTGTCCCCAAAAGCGGGTGCAAGGGCGGGGGTCTAAAATCCCTATTGACGGGTAGAGACAAAATATGATACTATTTGCAAACGAAACGAGCGTTAACGAAACAGACATTTCGTAACGAGGGCGGCGAAGGAGTTGCTTTATGAGATTCTTTGGGCGTGAAATCGAATTGAAAGAACTTAGAAAGGTGCGTGAACTTTCTCAAGAGAGATCGCGTTTTACGGTCTTGACTGGCCGGAGGCGAGTGGGAAAGACCGAACTTTCCCGCGAGGCATTTGACGATGGCAAAACACCATACTTGAATTTGCCCATCACGCGGCAGCCAGAAGTCACGCTTTGCGCCCAGCTTCAAGAAGAGGCGGAGAGGGTTCTGCATCTTGGAATACACGGAACATGCACAAGATTTGGCGAACTCTTCCGAGAATTGATGAAAGAGGCCGAGAGGCGCCCCTACACTCTTGTTATCGACGAGTTCCAGGAGTTTGACCGCACAAACCCAGGCGTTTACGGCGACATACAGCACATCTGGGACGAGTACCACAACAAAACGAAGCTGAATCTTGTCGTCAACGGCAGCGTAAATCGCCTCATGAACAAGATATTCTTCGACGATTCGCAGCCGCTGTACGGACGCAACACCGGAACTCTGATGCTCAAGCCCTTTGGCCCCTCGCTTCTAAAGGAGATATTCCGCTGCTACAAGCCAGACTACACGAACAGCGATTTGCTTGCACTTTGGACGGTTAGCGGAGGCGTTGCGCGATATGTCGACATGATGATGTCGGCGCACGCATTCACTAAGGCGGAGATGCTTGAGGAAATATTCTCGCCGCTATCGGCATACATTCCAGAGGGCAGGACGATTCTTGCCGACGAATTCGGCTCTGACTACGGAACGTATTTTACGCTGCTTGCGGCGATTTCCGCAGGGCAGACGACTTCTGCGGAGTTGAAAAACCTTCTTGGCACCGAAGTCGGAGGCTTTCTCGCGAAGTTGGAAGACCAGTATTCCATTGTCGAAAAGAAACAGCCAATCTTCGCGAAGCAGACGTCGAAGAATGCCCACTTCCAGGTCGACGACTGTTTCTTCCGATTCTGGTTTCGATTCGTGCACAAGTTGAGCTATCTAAACGAGCTTGGCCGTCGAGACCGGATGCGGGACATCGCCGAAAGGGACTTTGACGTTTTCAACGGCTATGCGCTGGAGCGCTATTTCGCGGCGAAGATTGTCGAGGACAAGGGCTGCACGCGAATCGGCTCGTGGTGGGACAGGAAAGGCGAAAACGAGATTGATATCGTTAGCGAAGACGAGATTGCCGAAACGCTTGCGTTCTACGAGGTAAAGATTGACGCTTCGCGATTCGACGCGACCCGTCTTGCCGAAAAAGTCGAGGCATTCTTTGCCAAGAACCCCGACAAGCGCAATCTCCACTACAAAACAGGCCTTCTGTCAATAGGAGACATGTGACGCCCCCCCCCTGCCACCGTTACTGTGTCACTCGTACTGTGTCAGAAGGGTCTGACCCTATGAAAAACATGAAGAGAATAGTTTGTGTTGCTTTTTCAGCGCTTGTCGCGGGGGCCGCGTATGCCGCGACGACCAATCTTACGGGCGTCGTGACGTTCCAGCGCGGCGACCTGTCGTTCTTCTTTATCGACGACGTGTCGGGCGTGCACTGGCGCGTTCAGGGCGTGAAGGGCGCGCCGGCGGTGAAGATCGGCGATCTCGTCCATGTCGAGGGCGAGCGCGAAATGACGACGAAGCGCCGCATCGCCGACGCGACGATCACCGTCGAAGGCCATGCCATGGCCGCCATTCCGCCGCCTTTTGAAACTGGTATCGCAGATCTCTTCTCGCGGCTCATGCCATTTGGCAACACCGACCTTTACGGCGGAGTTGTCGTGACCGAGGGACTTCTCCGCGACATCAACCGCCGCCAGACGACGACACAGCTCCTGGTTGGCGAAGGCGACTCGAATCTCCAGGTCGAGATTCCGTGGGCGCTCGAAGAGGCGCTTCCCGCAAATCTCGTGCAGGGCGCGACCGTGCGCGTAAAGGGCGTCTTGACGTGGACGTCCATCGAGAACTACGAAGAGGGGATCTTCGGCCGCATAGAAAATGTCGAGCTGATTCCTCCAACGCCTGACGCAGTCGAGGTCATTCGCCGCGCGCCTTTCTGGACGGTGGGGCGGCTTCTCTTCATCTTGATGTGGGTGTGCTTCCTCGCCGCGGCGCTTTCCGTCTGGACGCTGACGCTGCGGCGGATGGTTGCGCGGCGCACGCAGGAGCTCGCCGAGTCGGTGCGCCAGCGCGAGCGCGTGAAGATTGAAGCCGACGCCGCGCGCCGCGAAAGGTTGCGTCTCGCCGCAGACCTCCACGATGGTTTCCAGCAGTATCTCGCCGGTGCGACGTTCCGGCTCAAGGCGGCGATGAACTACCTTCCCGAAGGCGCCGACGAATCGAGGGCGCAGCTCGAGAAGGTAAATGACGCCCTGAAGCACACGCAGTCGGGCCTTCGGTCGACGCTCTGGGCGATGAACGAGGAAAGCGAGGGCCCGGAGTCGCTTATCGAGCTTATTCAGTTCGTCGCGCGCCGCCTCCCGCAGTGGGAGGGGATCGTCGAAATCGCGAGCGAGGGCGAGGAGCGCAAGATCGCGCACAATTTTGCCGGCACGATACTCCTTATTCTGCAGGAGGCGGTCGGGAACGCGATTGACCGCGGCCACGCAAAGAGCGTCAAGGTCCGGATCGTGTTTGGCGAGAAGGGGCTTGCGATGACGGTCGCGGACGACGGCTCAGGGTTTGACACGGCGGCGGCGCGCAAGGAGGGGCACTATGGGCTTTCGGGCATGGAGCGCCGCACGGCTGAGCTTGGCGGAAAGATCACGATTTCGAGCAAGATCGGCGAAGGAACGACGGTCAGGATCGCGCTCCCGCTTTAGTCGGCGGGATTGTGATATAATACCTGTGTGAGCAGGAGCGAAACCCCAGCATCATGATTGCCGAGACGCTATTCGGCATGTCTGAGGCGTGTTGGATTCTGACGATTGCCGGAATCCTTTTGCTTGCGCTTGCAGTAATCGGCACGATAAAGCTTGTCTCGTGCGAGACGGCAAGGCATGGACTTGCGAAGGTCTTCACGCTTGACGTGTCGCAGTGCGTCAGCAACGCATTTGTCGCGATAGCCGACGAATGTGTCTCTGGCACGAACGGAAACGCGCAGGCGTTCGTCTCCGTCGGCGACGCGACCGACACGGACGATGACGGTCTTTCCGACTCTGACGAGCGCTTCATCTACAAGACAAATGCGGATGATTCTGACACCGATGACGATGGTCTTTCGGATGGGGAGGAGATAGCGATGGGTTCGTCTCCGCTTGCCGCCGACACTGACGGCGACGGACTCGGCGACGGAGAGGAGCTTGGATATGCAACGATTCTTCCGTCTGACGAATTCTTGTGGCTGAACGCCTCCAACGGCGTCGCCGGTGTCTCTCACTATAAGAATGTGTCGAGCCAGTTCGGGCACGTCTGGCTTACGGACGAATATTCAATGATGATCCAGGGACGAGACTGCAACGAGTTGTTCTCCTTCGTCGACGGTTTTGTGGTAATTTCGCTCGACAGCGAGGATTTGGAGCCTCTTTCCATGTACTGGAACGAAGACTACGACCTCCGTTACGATGCGCGTTCGGGCGGGGCGGTTGTCGTCGCCGGACTAAACTGCGACATGGCCGTCATGCCAGGGCGCTGCATGGCCGTCGTCGAGACGAACGGCGCAAGCTACGCCGTCTACCGCGCCGAGTCCCAGGTCGCCAACAATGCCGGGCCGTCCGGAACCTGCGCTGTTACCTACGAGGTGATTATCCCGTTCGGCGAGCCGGACACGGTGTATGTCAGTTATCTAGACGTTGGCGACTCCGTTGCCGCGCTCGACATGGACCTTGGCGTGCAGTGCCCGTCCATGCGCTCCGTGCTTGACACTAATGAGCTCTACACGGTGCTCGCGCCGCCAGGCGCACTTCGCTCTCGCACGACGGTGAAATACGTCCTCGGTCGAAACACCGACCCGCGACTTCTCGATACCGACGGCGACGGAATCCCAGATGGGTTCCCGCGCGTCTCCGAGTTCGATGCGGATGGAGATGGCCTCGCGGATTCGCTCGATCCCGAGCCGACGGTTTATGGTGGTGACTTCCACGGCCAGTCCACGGCTTGGGTCACGGCAAGCTTCACCAACGCTGAGGAGATTATCCAGGAGGGATACGAGAATTGGGTAGCCCGCATCGGCTCGCTGGCTTCTTCCAACGGAATCTACGAGCTTTCCGTAGTTGTCCCGCAGAGTGCTGGCCACGCCACTCTCGTTTGCGTAGGCGACTTCCAGGTTGTAGCCGAGCCAGGCGCAGACTTGCGGTTTCCCGTGGAGAAGAACGATGATGTGACGGTTTCGTTCTATCCTCGGCTTGAGGCCAATCCGCAGTTCGCCGCATGTGGAAATCAAGATGGGCATCTTGGCGTTGCAGGGACCGTTGAGTGGCTTGAATACGTCGTGAGGTTCGAGCCTGATCTTGTGGTCAATCCAAGCAAGCTGTACATCACTGGTGGTTCGGCCAATGGGCCCACTGCGCTGTCGGCATTCGTTGATCTTCCTGTACCTGTGTCGTATATCTGGCGGGACGTGGCTGGGATTGCCACGTTCATGAATGCAGGATTGCCGTCGACATACGCCCTAGGCGTGACGAAGGATTCGCAGCTCGAAGTGGAGGCGACGGCGGCGGGCGGCTATGTTGCCACGGGCCGCGTTGTGATCGTCGCATACGACTATCTTTCCCAGGGGATGGTCGGCGCGTCATGTCCTTCGGTCGTGTTTCTTAATGACGACAGCGACAACAACAACGTCATACCAGACCGGCAGGAGCAACGCCTTTCGGTCGACGACGACGAGTTGGTCCCCGTGTCGTTTCGATACGAGGGCGACAATCCAGCGGTGGAGACCCTTCGTCTCAGCGCTGTCAGCGGCTCGGCCAAGGTCCGGTTTTGGAGCGACATGCGGAAGACCTCGCGAGTTCAACTGCCCGCCGTGTTCCCAACGAATGGAGGAACTCTTTACATGGAAGGATATTCCATCTCGTCGTCTGAAGGTGATATCGAGCTGAAGGTTGCGGCGCGGTCTGGGAACGGAAACGAGATTTCGAGCGTAGAATTTCCAGTGACGGTCTGCCGGCCTGTGGCGGAACCAATCTGCTCCGCCAAGCATACAGAGGAAGAGGACTGGTGGGTGGTCAACCCCGCGAGCGTCGTCATCGGCGAACGAGCATTCTTCAGGGTATCGGACGCGTCGGGAGCAATTCCGGCCTCGCGGGTGACATGGACGGTATCGGGCTCCGGGGCGCATATCGTGGGATCCTCGACCGGCTGGGAAATCGAGGTCGCAGCGACAGCGGCCGCAGACGAGATACACGTTGTCGCGCATTTCGGTGACTGCCCGTCGCCACCGCCCGAGTTCGTTGTTAATTCGCTTGCGATGCGTACGGTGAAAGTGTATCCGTATATATTGCGAAATCTCTACACTGGTGTTGCTGCGTGCAGCGAGGAGTTTGTGTCCCGGAGGATTGATTGGGCAAATAAACTTTATCGGCAGGTCGGCGTTCGGTTTGTTTCCGGGCAGGAGATAGCGTATGCCGATTATGAGAAGATTAACGTGCAAAACTTTGACCAGCCGCCCGAGAAGGAGCTGTGGCAAAAAGTGTTGGACTGTCATAATGACAAAACAGGACAAATAGGAAGCGATGGTGTCGAACTTTATTTCTGCGGGAGCATTGAATGGATTGATATGAACGGATTTCGCGGCAATCCAGTTGGGCTCACAACGCAATATGGCACATTCATTTCACATTCTTCTCCTATCGAAACTCTTGCCCACGAGTTAGGTCATTCGCTCAGGCAGGCGGATTTGTATTCTGAAATCAAAATAGAAAGTCTTAATACTGTGGCTAGGTTGTCATGCAATATTGACAACCAAATGCTTGTAGACAGCCGTGATAGGGGAAGGCCTGGTCACGCACTTTGGGCATACAGCCCTGGAACTTCTGCAGCCGACATTGTTGGAAGGTGCCTTATGCTTGGGCAGGAGTATCCTGGCGTCGAAAGGGTTGACATTTCGTCAGGAGGCATCAAGTCGTTCTATTCGACTTTCTGCTTAACGCAGGAGGAGGCGGAGTCTGGGATAGAGGTTCACCAAGTCGGGCGAACGGTGATAGATGCAACATACAATTTGAAAGTCGGTCAAGGTTTCTGGAACTACTAACGGAGCAAACACGATGACTATAAAACATATACTGCTTGGTGTTGCGCTGCTGACACAGTGCCCTGCGCTGCATGCCCTTACCGAGGAGGACATTGCAACTCTCGACGCGGCGTTCGAGGCGACGTTCAGGGAAAGTCCGTCCGGTGGCATGGGCGTTTGGACGGACCCGTCAAAAGTTCCTACGAACTACACCGACTGGGCGTATGCCCTGACGACACGCGAGGGCTGCCTCGGGCGTTTCCGTATGCATTTGCCACAGGGCGCGTCGTACACTGATGATGAGATATGCGAGGCGTTTCCCATCTGCCTTCAGCGTCGCTGCGTCGCGCAGTTGGCGTCTACAAACAAGTGGACACTGGCATGGGAATGCGACGAGGGG
>CADCGZ010000033.1 GCA_902801025.1 uncultured bacterium
CGGGATGATGCCGCCGGAGGGACCGCCCGTCTGGGCCGCCTTGAACTGGTGGCCGCCGCGGATGCCGCCGCCGATGTCGAAGATGATCTCGCGGAGCGTCGTGCCCATCGGGACCTCGATGAGGCCGGAGTTGTTGACCTTGCCCGTGAGAGCGAAGACCTTGGTGCCCTTCGTCGTCGCGGTGCCGATCTTGGAGAACCAGTCGGCGCCCTTGTTGATGATGACGGGGATGTTCGCGAGCGTCTCGACGTTGTTGATGACCGTCGGACGGCCCCAGAGGCCCTTGACCGCCGGGAACGGAGGACGGGGCTTGGGCATGCCGCGGTTGCCCTCGATCGACTGGAGAAGCGCCGTCTCCTCGCCGCAGAC
Organism: uncultured bacterium; assembly: GCA_902801025.1. Taxonomy (GTDB): domain Bacteria; phylum Verrucomicrobiota; class Kiritimatiellia; order RFP12; family UBA1067; genus UBA1067. Next base: position 370 of record CADCGZ010000033.1, read on the forward strand.
GAACGCGCCTGCGCCGAAGCGGAGCTCGATGTCGAACGAGAAGCCCGAACCGAGGATGTCGTCGCCGAGGAGGCCGAGTTCGTGCGCCTGGGCGATTGCGACCTCAAGGGCGCCTGGGCGATTGCGACCTCAAGGCGGTGAATGGCGAGCGGATACTCGGCGCGGATGTAGATGAAGCCCTTCGAGGCGCCGATCGCGTAGCCGGCGATCGTCATGGCCTCGAGGATCGAGTGGGGGTCGCCCTCAAGAGTGGAGCGGTCCATGTACGCGCCCGGGTCTCCCTCGTCGGCGTTGCAGACCATGTACTTCTGGCCCTTGGGCTGCTGCTGGGCGAACTTCCACTTCATTCCTGTCGGGAAGCCCGCGCCGCCGCGGCCGCGGAGACCCGACTTTAGCATCTCGTCGACGACCTGCTCGGGCGTCATCTCGAAGAGCACCTTCTCGATCGCCTTGTAGCCGTCGCGCGCAATGTAGTCCTCGATCTTCTCGGGGTCGATCACGCCGCAGTTCCTGAGGACGATGCGGTACTGCTTCTGGTAGAACGGGATGTTCGCCTCGGCGACGAGTTTCTTCGCCTGCTCGGGATCGTAGCAGAGGCGCTGGACGACGCGCCCTTTGACGAGGTGCTCCGCTACGATCTCCTTCACGTCCTCGGCCTTGACCTGGACGTAGAACGTGCCCTGCGGGAGGATCTTCACGATCGGGCCCTGCTCGCAGAAGCCGAGACAGCCGGTCGTGACGACTTGGACCTTCTGCTTGAGGCCGGCGGCCTCGAGCTCGTTAGCGAACGCCTCGACGATCTTGTCGGCGCCGCCGGAGCAGCACGCAGTTCCGCCGCAGACCAGTACGTATGATTCGTATGCCATTTCAGTGACTCCTTAAGCGTTCTTCACGATGTCGACGCTCGGCTTGTCGAGGATCTTGCCCTCGATCAGCTCGTGGCCGACGATGTGCTTCGCGACGATGTCCTTCGCCGTCGCGGCGTCGACATGTCCGTAGATGACGGTCGGCATTCCGGGAACGACGACCTCGACCGTCGGCTCGGAGTGGCAGAGGCCCATGCAGCCAGTCTGCCTGACGAGGACGTTGGTGAGCCCCTTCTCGGAAAGGGTGTCGATGAGCGCGGTGAACGTCTCCTTCGCGCCCGCGGCGATGCCGCACGTGCCCATGCCGACGACGACCTGGACGTCCTTGTTGGACGAGTCGCGCATGTCGAGCGCCTTCTGCTTCTCCTCGCGCATCTTGCGCAGGTCCGCCAATGTAAGCTTTGCCATTTTCAATTCTCCTTAACCAAGTTTGCGATACTGGGCGATAATGCCGTCGACGTCCTTCGTCTCGAGCTTGCCGTGAACCTCGCCGTTTACGACAGCGACAGGCGCGAGGCCGCAGCAGCCGAGGCAGCGGACGGCCTCGACGGAGAAGAGACCGTCGTCGGTCGTCGCGTTGAGGCCGACGCCGAGCTTCTTCTCGAACTCCTTGATGATGTCGTCGCCGCCCCTGAGGTAGCAGGCGGTGCCGAGGCACACCTGGACGTTGTACTTGCCGGCCTTCTGCAGGCGGAAGAAGTTGTAGAACGTCACCACGCCGTAGATCTTCGCCAGAGGCACGTCGAGCATCTGGGAGATGTCGATTGCGATGTTGCGCGGAATGTACCCGTACGTCTGCTGGACGCGATGGAGCACCATGATTAGGTTGCCGGGCTTCGACTTCCATTCTTCGACAAACGCCTTGAGTTCCGGCGTCATCGCTTCGAGTTTTTCGCTCATGATTTTACTGTCCTTGGGTTGAACTGAAAAATTTCTCTGTAGTGTGTGAGAGTTTACCCTATTCTGCCCTTGTTAGTCAAGGGTAAGTTCAAGATACGGAAATGGCGCGGACTTGAGGCCCGCGCCAAACGGAAGCAAATTCCCCGCCTCTGCGGCGTCTAACGGTCCTGCGGCGGCGGCAGCGGCTCCGGGACAAAGCCATAGTAGTCGAACAGGCGGCGGCGGACGCCGTTCGATTCCATTCGCCGCAAGCCCTCTTCGTATTCCGCGAGAATCGCCTTGGCGAACTCGGGGTCGCGGTTCGAGACATAGAAGAGAATGTGGCCCCTGTCGATTTCGTCCGACATGCGGAAACGCTGGAGAATCGTCGACGAAACAAGCTCCGGCATGGACATGGCGTTGTCGCACGTAGCGAAGAAGGCGTCCGCTTCGCCCGCCTCGACTATCTTCGCGAGCTCTTCGCGGGAGCGGATGTCCGACACGATCTTGATCGAGGGAATGCCGTTGGTGCTGCCGGACTCCTGCGCCTTCAACAGCCGCTGCACCAGCGGAAAGTCGAGGAAGTCGTCGTTCGACACGATCCTGAGCCCCGCAAGCGACTCTGGTCCCTCGTAGCGCCACGGATTGCTTCGGGGCGTCATCACGGCAAGCCGGGAATACGCAAGCGGAAGCTCCGACACCGCGCCGACCCCGTCGAGGGCCGGATGACGGCCGTATCCCACGACCACGGCGGCAGGATCGTCGCGAAGCGCCTTGGCGAACTCCTGCACGCCGCCGCGCAGATGGACGAACGCCGCCTTCGGGAAGATCACCTGCATCGAGCCAAGGAGAATGCCGTTGCGGTCGGCCAGCTTGTTCCGGACGGAAAAGCTCGTCCAGTTGAAGTAGTAGATGCGCGGCGCAAGCGTCGACGCATTGCCAGTCGCAGAGGACTCGCCGTCGTCTCTGGCGCGCGCGTCGGCTCTTGACGACGACAGGCTCTTGAGCCCCTTGAAGGCGAACAGGATGACGAACGCCACCGCCAAGGTGATGTTGATCTTGCGTATCATTTCGACTCCTCCTTGGCGGGCGCAGTCACCCGCTCCTTTTCGCGCAGGGCCCACTTGTGGAACGTATTCTCGGCAAGTCCGAGCGCAATCATCTCGTCAAGCACCGCAAGCGTCTCGGGCGCCCCTGGCGCGACGGCCGACTTCATGCGGTAGTCCGAATAGAGCGTGCGATAGCGCACGGCGAGCTCCTTGCGGGCGATTTCGGCGCGACGGCGCCAGTCGCCGATCGAGGACTCGTCCATGCCGACCGCCTCGCCCAGGTCGCAGAGGTAGATGAGGGAGACGTCGTCGGCAGTCGCGGCGCGCTTTTTGAGTGCCTCCACGAGGACGCCGCGCTCGCGCGCGACGAGCGGCGCGAAGGCCGCGTCCTCCTCGTCGAACACATCGACGAACGTCCCCCACGCGTCAAGGAGCGGCATGATGCTCGCGGCGTCGCCGGCCAGGAACTTGTCGCGCATGGGGATGTAGCCGGCAAGCGCAGTCCAGCGCTCGTCTGCGGCGACGCGCTCGCGCGACACGACCGCGCCCGACATGAACAGGTTGTCGTCCAGCGTGTCGAAACAGGCCTCGACGAGCTTCTCGGTCTTGGCCAGCTCCGCGCTGCCTGCGGCGGACACGGAGAGGAAGAACTCGGGGAGCTTGACCTGCACGAAGTTCGCGATCTCCACCGCATCGGAGAGGAACACGTCTGCGTCGAAACGGACGAACGTGGACTTGTCCACCTCGGCTATCAACGCCACCAGCTTGTCCCAGTCGCCCTTCTGGACCGCTTCCTGCATGGCATCGACGTCCTTCAGGAAGCGCACCTGAGCTGCCACGTTCTTCTCGTTCGCTTCGGCGTCGGCGCCGCCAATGTGCCCCATGAGCTGCATTCCGCGGGAGATAAGGTCGCGCGTGACAGGGGAGCGCTCGGCCTTCAGGATCATTGGGAGCGAGCGGATGAAGGCATTGTCGTACACCATCACGTCTTCGTCGGAAAACTCGAAGCCCGTGGTGTTGTGGTGGCGATCCGTATGCACGGCGCCCGTCTTCGCCGCGACCGCGGCCTCTACGCCGCGGAGCTGCTTCGTCACGAACATCGCGCAAAGGCATACGAAGGCGACGACGAGGATCCCGAACAACAGCCCAGAGCGCGTCTTGCGCGAAGGCCACGAGAAGGGATTCCCCGACTTGACCGCTGCCGTGGCGTCCGCCGCATCCATGGCCATAGCCTGGAACCGGCCGACGGAGAAAAGAACGTCCCGTTCAACGGAGAGCCGCTGCGCATTGACCCCGCTTGTCACGACGTCCACGCCGTCGGCAGTGGGAAATATCTCGCACAGCGTGTCGCCGCCGGAAACGGGAGGGTTTACAGAAAGCGAACCGTCGTCTGCGGCCACGACCGAGTTTCGTCCCTGCACGAGACGCTCGAGCGCAATAGCACCCGAACCGAACCGCCACAGCAACACCGGTCCGCCGGCGACGATCGCCGTGTCGAGACGAAACGTCCAGGGCCCGAGCGAGCAGGAGACGCCGGCCGCAAGCGGGCTCGACTGCGCGCGCTTCGAGCCGGAGGCGACGGGGAGGTCCGTCTTCGCGGACGCGAGAACCCAGCCGTCCTCGTCTCGCACAAGGGCGCCGAGGATCTCCGCGCCCTGTTCAACGGCGTCGACGAGCCGCGGCGCATCGCCCGCGAGAACCATAAGAGGCCCCTTCTCCCCGCCAAGGTCGCGTTCGAGGATGACCTTGCCGTCAGTTCCGTATATTTTCAGGTTCTCCATGTCAGTTGCCCTCCTCGGGAATCTTCGCAAGCGCATCCGCCGCACGCCTGGCGTCGACGCGCTCGCCGGTGAGAGTCGCGTGGTCGATGATCCACTGCGCCTGCGAACGCGCGGTTTCCCAGTCGCGCATGGCCATCGCCTTGTCCAGGACGACAAACCATTCCTCGACGTCGCGGCGGCGGCGTTCGAGGAACGTCAGATAGCGCTTGAATTCGTCCGTCCCGAGCGCAAGGCGCTCCTGGCGGATGGACGAGAGGAGCCTCATCGCCTCGCGGTAGTGCTTGAGCGCGGGAAGAAGCGCGGCGGTGGTGCCGGTCTCGACTCGGTCCGCGAACAGACGCCACAGCGCCATTTCGCGGTCGACCTGCTGGTGCACGCGTTCGTTCTGCTCCGCCGTGAGGTGCCCCGAGTTCACGACGGGGCGGTCGATGGACTCGCGGATGTTCGGAATCTTCATCACGTCGAAAAGCCGCGACATGTACCCGCGTATCTCGGCCTCCGACGCTTCGTCCTCCTCCGGCCAGATGGCCCAGACGACGTAGCGGACGTCGCCCGAATAGAAGATCGCCGCCTCGCCCGAGAAAGGCGCTGTGTCGAAGTCGAAGTCGACGCGAACGCCCATGACCCCGGGCTTTACGGTGAACTGCGCGACGCCCTTCGAGACGAGCGCAAGCGTCGCCGGAAGGCCCGGTATCGCCTCCGACGTTATGTCCTCGTCTATGATGCGCAGCACGACGGCCGCGTTGACGTCGAGCGCATGGTAGGCGAAACCGTCGTCGTGCTCCGAGAGGAAGTGCAGGATCGGCAGGTCGACGCCCTTGCGCCGCCATACCGCCACCTCGTCGGTGACGTTGCTCCACTCCTCCCAGCCAAGAGGAGTCGTGACCGAGAAGAACGGCATCTCGATCGTGGTCGAGATTGGCTCCGCGAGACGCTCGCGCGCGGCGGAAAGCGCAGACCAGGACGAGTAGAGCCACATAGACGCGCAGAAGAGCGCGACGAGGACTATTGTCCAGAAGATGCCTTTCTGGGAAAGGACCGTTGGCACGATTGCCGGCTTTGGATTTATGTTCTGCATGGCGGCTACCTGTTGACGTACTGTATGACAAGCGGGGCGAAGAGGACGATGAAGATTCCCGGCAGGATGAGCAGAAGGAGCGGGAACGACATGTTCACGACGGCCTTCTGCGCATGCGCCTGGGCCTTTACGCGCGCGGCGTGGCGCATCAGCTGGGCGGCGGACTTGAGGTTGTCGGCGACGGACGTGCCCATTTCAAGCGACTGTGCGAGCGTCGAGAATACGGCGTTCGCCTCGTTCGTGCCGATGCGCGTGGCGATTCCGTTGAGGGCGTCGACGAGCGACGAGCCGATCGCCACCTGCGCGACGGCGCGCGCAAGCTCCTCGCGGACGGGGCCAGGGCCGCCGACCTCGATCACAGACCTGATCGCCGAAAGAAGGTCGCCGCCTGACTGCGAAACGAGGCGCATGATGTCCAAGGAGCCGGGAAGCTCGCGGGTGAAGCGGCGCGCGCGCTCCTGCGCCGCCGCCTTGAGCCCCGACTCGGGATAGGCGTACAGCACCGCGGCGAAGAACGCCGACAGCATGAACACCACGCCGCCGGAAAGCCGGAGAAGCAGGCCAAGCGGGACGATGACCGCGATGGCGAACGCGGGGAAGACGAACCTGGCGGCGAACACCTCGGGCGCCGTCGCGCCTTCGAGGAACTTGCCGCCCGACTGCACCACGAGCTTTTCGAGCCGAATCAGCGTGCGGTCGAGCTCCGCGTCCGCGCCGCGGCGCCGCTCGAACGCATGGCCGACGAGCGAGAGAATGGAGCGGAGCGCAGACTGCCCGCCGCCGGAAGCGCGGCGGCTTGCGCCGGAGAGGGCGCGCACGAAAAGGAACGTGAGCGCCGCGGCGGATGCCGCCGCGCAGGAAAACGCTATGGCGAGGTCCATGTTCATTGCGTCACACCTTTACGTCCACGATTTTGCGTATCCACAGGTACGCGAGGCCCTGCATCGTCAGGAGGAGGCACAGCGTCCCCCATCCGATGCCCGTCGTGAAGAGCGGCGCCACGAGGTCGCGCTTTACGAGGCCGAGCAGCACGATCATCACAAGCGGCAGCGCGCTCATCACGATGGCCTGCATGCGGCCCTCGGTCGTCATCGCGCGGAGCTCGTCCTCGAACGCCATGTTGTCCCTGAGCAGCGCCGAGAGCATGCGGTAGTTTTCCGCGAGGTTGCCGCCGTGGGAGACGCCGATCTTCGAGGCGATGACGACCATCGTCACGTCAGGTATCGGCAGGCGCCGTGCAAGGTTGTCGAAGGCGCCGCCAATCGAGAATCCGAGACGCGTGTCGTAGATGACGCGCGCGAACTCCTCGGCGACAAGCGGCGGGAAGTGGTCGAGGTTCCTCATGAGCGCCTGGGGCAGCGTGAGGCCAGCGGAAAGCGAGTTGGACACCATGTCGAGCGCGTCGGGAAGCTCCGCCCGCACCTTCGCGGCGCGGCGGGCGCGCATGATGCGGGCGACGAACTCGGGCATCCCCGAATCCCGCGCCTTCGCGGCGCGCGCCATAAGGTCGTCGGACGACTCGGCCTCCTTCGTGGACGCGTCAAGGAGACCCTTGACGGCAATGCCGACGAAGACCGCGAGGGCCACGATCGACAGGGCGGCAATCAAAATGTCTACCGTCATTCAGACACCCCCGCAAACACCGATTCGTCAAGAGAAACGCCGCGCAGCGCGAAGTCCTCGAAGAAGGTTGGCTTCGCGACGACGACGTGGTGGCCGAGGACCTTGCGGGTCTTCGGATCGACGCCTTCGCGCTTGAACTCGAAGATCGTCCTGAGCTTCGCGTTGCCCTTCTCGTCAAGCCCGCAGACCTCCGCGATCTCGATCGTCTTCCTCGAGCCGTCCGAAAGCCGCGCGGTCTGCACGATGATCGACACGGCGCTCGCGATCTGCGCGCGTATGGCGGAAAGCGGCATGTCCATGCCAGCCATAAGGCACAGCGTCTCGAGACGCGCCACGGTGTCGCTCGGCGTGTTGGCGTGGACGGTCGTAAGCGAGCCGTCGTGGCCGGTGTTCATCGCCTGGAGCATGTCAAGGGCCTCGCCGCCGCGGCATTCGCCGACTACGATGCGGTCAGGGCGCATGCGGAGGCAGTTCTTGACGAGAAGGCGGATCGACACCTCGCCCTTCCCCTCGGCGTTGGCCGGCCTCGCCTCCATGCGGACGACGTGGCTCTGCTGGAGCTTCAGCTCGAGCGAGTCCTCGACCGTGATGATGCGCTCGTCCGGGCCGATGCAGAGCGAGATGGCGTTCAGGAGCGACGTCTTGCCGGAGCCAGTACCGCCGGAGACGACGATGTTCTTCCTCAAGGCGACGCACGCGTCGATGAACTTCATCATCTCGGGGCTCATGGAGCCGAACGAGACGAGCTTGTCGAGCGTAAAGAGGGACTTGCCGAACTTTCGGATCGTGAGGCACGCGCCGTCCGGCGTGATGGGCGGTATGACGGCGTTGACGCGAGAGCCGTCCTCGAGACGCGCGTCCACGAGCGGGCTCGACTCGTCGATGCGGCGGCCCACCTTGTTGACGATGCGCTCGATGACGCGGATGAGGTGGCCCGGGTCTCGGAAGTGGCGGTCGGAAAGCGCGACCTTGCCCTTGCGCTCGACGTAGATGTGGCGATAGTCGATGACCATGATCTCGGTGATCGAGTCGTCCGCGATAAGCGGCTCCAGGGGGCCAAGCCTGAGCATGTCCTCGACCGTCTCGCGGCGGAGGTCGGCCAACGTCGCCTCGTCAAGCCCCTCGAAGTCGGGGAGTCCCCGCGCGAGGATGTCGTCAAGCGACGCGTCGACGCGCTTCTCGAGCTCAAGCGCGTCCTCGGACGCGGAGTCGGAGAAGGTGCGCGACAGCTGCGAGAGCGCATGGGCGTAGAGGATGTCGGAGGCAGTCTCGCGGCGGCTCTTGCGCTCGCCAGACTGCTCGCTCGACACCTCGAACTCGAAGGAGCCGACGCGGACCGACGCCTTGCCCACGAGCGCCTCGGCCGCGGTCTTGCGGCCGTTGATCTCGAGCCGCCCGTCCGCCGCGATGTCGCCGATCCACCAGACGCCGCCGAGCGGGGAGAACGAGACCTGCTGGGGCGCGAGGCCGAACTCCGCCGACACGACGATGTCGCACTTCGCGGCGGAGCCGAGGGTGAAGACCTCGCCGGCCTTCCCCTCCTGGGGGGTAAGCGTCGCTATGCGCTTCCCCTCTCGCGTGAAGACAAGCGGCTTCATCAGGGCATCTCCACTTCGACCTTGCGGTTCTTCATTTCGTCAAGACGCGCCGCGGCGGCCTCTCCGTCGCCCTCGAGCGCCCAGTTGACGGTCACGACGAGCAGCATGTCCTGCAGCTCGACCTTGTTCGCCGTGTTCCCGAAGAGGTATGGCCCGATCCACGGTATGTTCGAAAGCCAGGGAGTGCCCTTCTTGTCCTCCTTCTCCGAGTTGTGCTTGTAGCCGGAGATCGCGATGGACTCGCCTGGACGGACGAGGTACTTGGACTTCGTCTGGTAGCGCGCGATCTGGGAACCCGTGTTGTCCAGGGGCTCCTTGTTGTCGAGCGAGAAATCGAGGTTCACGGTGTTGGCGTCGATGATGAGCGGCGTCGTCTTGATTATGTAGCCGTACTCTATCGCCACCATGTCGCCGTTCGAGCCCATGCCCGGCGTCGTCATGATGTTGAACGTGCCGCCGCTCTGGAACTCCGCCTCGATGCCGGACTGCGTGGAGAGCGTCGTAGAGTAGAGCGACTTCGCCGCGCCGTTCAGCTTGAGGAGGTTGATGGTCGCCTTCACGCCGTCGATCTTGGCGTGCGCGCCGCCGGACCAGTTGTGAGACCACGAGTTGCCGGACGTGAAGTCGTTGGCGAGGTCGCTCACGAAAGTCGTCTTCGCCGTGTTGCTGTCCTTCGGCGTCCTCTTCGCCGCGCCCCCCTCGGACTGTTCCGTGGTGTAGCCGGTCTCGACGGAGTTGTCACGCGTGAACTTGAGGTTGTTCTTCCCATCGCGCCCGCCTTTCGTCTCCTTCTGGTGCTCGTAGCCGAAGTTCCAGTCGAAGCCGGCCGTAATCGAATCGGGCCCCGAGAAGCCGAGGTTGCGGGACATCGTGTCGCTGTACTGCACGAACTCGATGTTGATCATTATCTTCTGCTTGTACACCCTTAGCTCGTCGGTGTTGACCGACATGCCGGGGAAGTCCTTGACGAAGCCCTCGACGCGCTTCTTCAGCTGCTCGATGGACTGGGTATCGTACATGCGCCCGGAAAGGCAGACTTCGTGCCCAACGACGTTGACGCCGATGTTCGTGACGGCGGCGCGCACGAGGAAGTCCTTGACGAGCTCGGCGATCTGAGCCGTCGAATAGCTGACCTGCGCGACGATGCGCGAGGGGTCGAGCGCCTTCGCCGTGTCGACGCGGCGCAAGGTGTCGACGTTGGCGGTGTACCCGCCGACCACCACCTTGTCGCCCACTATGTCGACGGTGATCTCTGGGTCGTCCGTGAACATCTTCTTGAGGACCTGCCAGAAGACGGGCACGACCGTGACCGGGCGCGACGCGAAGATCTGCCCTTCCCTGACGTAGTCGAGACGTGCCTCGCCGAGCCTTGCGCCCGAGATGACGGCCTCGCCCGACTCCCTGAGGGCCGCGCCAAAGACGGCCGTGTTGGAGCTTCTCACGGAATTCGCGCCCATCGCGTCTAGCGAGAGCGACTCACCCTCCACAACGGTTTCGGCGGGAAGCTTCCTCACAACCGCCGCGTCCGCCGAAAGCGCCGCGCAGAACGCCGCAGCCAACATCAATCTAGTAGCCTTCATGTTCTAGCCCCTTTCTGGTTTCTCAGTTCTGGAACGACCTCACGGTGTCGCCGAAGGACATTCCCGGCGCGACGGTCACGTTGGCGCGGTCCTGCTCGGTCTTCGTGTCGCGCACGTTGCGGAGGAGATACGTGATCTGCCCCATCGTGCGCGCCTGAACCATCATGATCGCCGCCTTCGTCGGCAGCGCGAGCGTCATCGTGCCGTATCCGGAAGGATTCGACTCGAGGTCGTACTGCCTGTCTGTCGCGATGACCGGGACGTTCTGCAGGATCACGCTCGAGACGACGCGCGCGCCGGCCTCCTTCGCGGCCTGGCCGGTGACGAGCCCGAGCTTCTCCTCGGAGGACGTGAGGACGACGTCGATGCGGCTTCCAGGCTTGATGAACCCGCAAACCGAGCTCACCGAGTCGACCGGCACGGTTACGGCGCGGCAGCCGTCGGGGATCAGGTCCGCAAACGGGATCTTCGGCTCGGTGTCGATGTCGGTCCAGAATACCGGCGTGTTGACCGCGATGAGGCGCTTGGCCTTTCTCGCGACGATCTTCTCGATCGCCTCGGAAAACGCCTTTTGGTAGCCGGGGTCGCCTTTTTCAGGAAGCGCGATGTGGTTGTTGGAGAGCGCCTCGAACGGAATCTCGGCCGATCCGAGCATCTCCTCGCCGATCTCGGCGCCTTCCTTGATCTCAGTCGTCGCGACGAGTATGGACGCCTTCGGCGTCGGCGCGACGGCGGTCTTGCGCATTATGTACTTGTTCACGGCCACGACCGCGAAGAGTCCTACCAGCACGGCCGCGACTGCGGCGATTTTTGTGTGGTTGTCAGTTTTCATCGTTGTTTCCTTTCTTTGAAATCAGAACTTCGTCGTCTGTGAAGCGGTAGTTGACGTCGCACCCGCCGCCCGCCGGACGCGGCACGGCCTCGAAGTAGAAAGTCAGGTTGCCCTTCGTCCAGCTCTCCGCGGCGGCCGGCGCCCCCTTGAGGCCGGCGAGGGGGTTCTGGGCCTTCGCCCAGCCGGACTTCATCGCCGCGGTCGCGATGGAGCGCGTCGCATCTGCGGCAGACGTCTCGGCAACGCAATGGACGATCAGCGCGGCACCTCCGCCGCGCTCGACGAGCTCGGTGAAAAGCGGGCTCCCGACGACTACGTCGCGAACGACAGGCGGCATCAGCTCCTTCACGTGCGCCGCGCTGCGCCGCGCCAGCACGTCTGGCGTCGTCTGCTCGTCGGGGGCGGGAATCATCTCGGCGGGGATCACGAAATCCTCCATAATCGAGTCGTTGCCCATGATGGCCCGCACTTCGCGGAGGACGATGGAGCCCTCCGGCGTCTTGTAGACGCGCTCCATGCCGGACAGGTTCTTTATGGTGAGCGCGTTCTCGTCGTCCAGGCGCTCCCAGCCAGCGCTCTCCGCCTTCTCCTCCGCGACGTCGACGGCGAGCGAATAGGGCATGCCGAGCCGCTCGGCCCTGCGCCTGACGACGAGCCCCGCAAGGTTGACGCGCAGCTCGGCTGGCACGATGGCGGAGAGGGAACATGACATGGGGGCCTGCACGACCGGCATCTCCGGCGCGCCGACGTCGCGGCTGGCCCTGTACGCGCGCGACATGGCGGCGCGAACCGTCCATCGGGCGGCGAGCACCGCGAGTACGAGGATGGCGACTGAAAGCGCCGTTCTGGCTAGTTTCTGCCTCAATTGAATATCTTCTTCAGGAACGGGTGCTTCGCGCACCACGACTTGAACTTCCTCACGTACGTCTCCGGCGCGACGGGAACGGAGTCCATGACCGGCATGTAGCAGTAGACGCGGTGTCTCTTCTTGTCGTTGATCTTGAGGCTCCACGCCGTCGCCGCGCTGCCGCCTTCGAGGTCGGCGGTGAACTGCCCGACGCCGATCCTGCCGCCGCCTCCGCCACCGCGCTGCGGCAGGGAGATCGCGGAGTACGCCGCAGGCGGGAGAACCGTCGGTATGTACACGGCCGTCGAGATTTTCACCGCCCGGTCGTGCGGGATTATGTCCGTCACGTAGTTCACTGTCCGGAAGGTGACGAAGTTCATGAGCCCGCCGAGGATCTTGCCGAGGAGGTTGAAGAACACGTTGTCCTCGCTAAAGCTCTGGCCCTTCATGAACTTGTTGAGCTCGTCGACGGCAACGGAAATAAAGTTCTTCACGACATAGCTGTCGCCCTTTATGTAGACGTCGCCGATGCCTTCCGCCACATGCGCAACGTCCACGAGGTAGCACTTTGCGACGTTTTTCGCGGCGCTGCCCGGCGTCTTGCCGCCGGCGTAGTAGTCGGCCATGTGCGCCTCCACGTCTGCGGCGAGACGCGTCGCTATCTCGAGCTGCTGCTCTGTGCGGAGGATGCGCATGATGTCGGCGGCGTAGACGGCGACGATGATGGCGAGCGGAGCGACAAAGGCGAACTCGAGCATGACGGTCGCACGCTCGCCGAACAGCCGTCTCAGAACTCTTCTCGCCGTATTGTCCACAGTTTTTTTCCTTTGTGCTGACTATCCCATGGTTTCTCAGTGGTAGATCAGAGAGTCGACCGCATAGCCGCCGATCTTTCCTATCTTGTAGAAGAACTGCGAGACGGGGACGAGCTTCGCCGTCGCGCCGGCGCCAAAGCCGGCGGGCCGCTGGTTCGTCTTGTCCTCCTCGTTCTTCTTAGAGTGCGGAATGACGTCGCCAGTGATGCACTGCGCCGCCGAGACAGCCACCATGGGCAGGTACTTGCGCGACCAGCGGTCCTTGTCTCCGGGATTGAAAAACCCGTCGATCGGCAGCGTCTGGATGTTCTGCCCCAGCTTGAAGGCGAACCAGATCGTAGGCCCGGGAAGGACGCCGTCGTCCGTCACCTTGCCGTCCTTGACCTTGAGCCCCTCCGTCGTGCCGCGCTTCGAGACATACGGCTTTATCGCCCAGGCGTCGCCGGCGCAGGTGAACTTGTATATCTGCTTCCACGGGGATATCGAGCTCTCGAACACGGTGATCTTGTCGCCCTTCCACGGCGACTTGCCCACCTCGTCCTTGCTGGACTGCGCGAGAGGAAGCAGGAACGTATCCTTGACCGGCCACGAGATCCCGGGCGCATAGATGCCCAGACGCCAGCCGTCAGGGTCTGTCACCGACGCCGACGGAGAGTAGGCCACGAGCGGGTCTGCCTCGTTTTGCGTGGCAAGCTTCTGCGCGTTGCAGTACCCGAGGAGAGACGAGCCGTAGACGTACACCATCGCTATGTACTTCAGGAAGATATCGCATACCCTCGCCGCGAGCCATCCCCCCGTTCCGCCCGCGAGCACGCCGATCGTGTGCATCGCGATGGCGAGCCCCTTGAAGATGATGCCGACGAACGGGGCGTTCGAGGCAGCGTCGAACGCGAGCGCAATGGGCTCGACGACCTTGGCTACGTTGCGAAGCTTGACAGCGAGCGAAAGCGCCTCGTACATCTCGTCGTTGATGTTCTGCACGGCGTTCATGCCGCGCGCCTGCCATATCGCGTGCGCAAGCGCAGCCGAGTCGGCCGCGTTCTGGAGGCGCATCTTGGCCTTCGACAGCTGCGCAGTGTTCCACGTCATCGTAATCATCCCCATGACGACGAATATCACCAACGCGACAACGACGCCTACGCTGCCGCTCTCGGAGGCAATCCTCCCCCTCATTCTGCGGATCACTTCCATTGCCACGCGCCTCCCGAATACTCCTGGTGGTCCTTGTCGATGATCGAGCCCGTGTCGCTGCCCGGGGCAAGGGACCCCGGAGAGTCCTCGTTGATCTTGTCCGCCTCATCGACGATCTCGTCGGGCCTCTTGCCCTCCCTCTTCGCCTTGCCGGCGCTCTGAAGCCCAAGCATGGCGCCGTACTCGACCTCCCTGTCGTACGCTTCGTTGATCTTCGCCTGATAGGCATTTATGCTGGCGAGCATGTCGCGCGTACCCTTGCCGATATCGTAGCTCATGTAGCCCGCCGGTATCTTGAAGTTCGCGTCGTGCCCCGCGTCGAGGACGGAGAGGTTCTTCGCGGCGCCGATGATCCTGAGGCAGGCCAGCGAGAAATAGGTGTTTACGCACTTGGTGCGCTGCAGCTCAAAGGAGGCGACGGCGCTCTTGTATCTTTGCCACTCGTTCCGCAGCGCCTCGGCCGCGGCGTCGACTTCCTTAAGCTTGTTCCTCAGGTTGACCTTCATCGTCTGCCACTTGGCCCAGGCCTTCTTGGCGGCGGAATCCGGGTCTTTTATGATTGCCTGGTCGTTCGGGTCGTAGACGGGGTCGTTTTCGTCGCCGGTCCACTGCGACGTTCCGTTCTCCATGTTTTCGATGTCGACTATCTCGTCCTTGATGAGCTTCTTGATGACGGCGAACGAACTTTCCGCCTTCTGGGCCTTTTCGTAGACTTCCTTGTCCTGCGCCTTCCACGCCGCGAGGTCGTGCCCCTCCTGCCACTTGACGAGGTTGTACACGTTGACCTTGTTGCGGTCGGCGAAGTCACGCACGACCTTGAACAGCTTTGACCTGTTCAGGAGCCCGAACTGCCTGACATAATTCCTTTGGTCGGCGGGGATGGTCGAATCGTTGCAGTACATGGTCACGCATGTATTGAACTGGCTTTCCCCGCCAAAGAGGTTGACCGAGCTGTTCTTGTAGGACAACCCCTGACCCGTCCGGCTGTCGTACCAGGCGGGAAGCCCCGCGCTCCCGCCCGAGTCGCAGAGGCTCTGGCGGTAGCTCTTGTGGTAGGAGCCGTCCCAGTGGTAGTAGTCGCGGGTGTGGTAGCTCGTGCTGTTGAAATACGGACTCAGATCGCTCATCAGCGCGTCCTGGTCCTTTCCGTCGGTAAGGGCGCTCCAGCAGTCACCGTAGTCGCCGCCCTTCTTGCCGTCACCAAGATTCCAGAGCGCCTTGAGCTCGTTGCAACGCTTCCACGAGTAGGCATACCAGTCTTCGTCGCCAAGCGACAGGGTTTCCTCGCAGATCCTGAAGCGCATGCCGAACTTGACGAACTTGAGGTAGTCCTTCATCTCCTTGGCAAGGTCGTCAAGGGCTGCGATGGCCGCGTTGTTCGTGTAGGAACCGGGCTCGAAGGCCGTCGCGCCCTCGGAGTAGAGGTTCTCGTTCGCGATGTCGGGCTGCGGGAAGACCATGCTGTGGCCGGTGGCGACGGGCGGCGAGGACGCAAGGTAGTCGCGTCCCGAGACGACCGGAAAGACCCAGCCCGACTCGTATGGCCAGTTGATCTCGACGTGGACCATGGCAAGGCCGTTGTCGTTCGCCGGCCAGCCATGCACGCCCGTGACGAAGTATCCGTCGCTCTTCGCATCCTTGTCGACGACCTGCGGATAGGCAAGCCGCCCGAGGGCGCTGCGCTTGGCGAACATGAAAGGCCCGTTGAGAGTGTCCATGTCGGTGACTACAAGCACCTCCTTGCCGATCGTCGACTTTGCCCTCACGATGCGCGAGGCCGCGCCGTATATCTGCCGCGCATGGCGAGCCGCCTCGCTTTCGCCGTTGAAGAGCTCGTCGATCTTGATGCCGTCCTTGCCGATCGCCTTCTCGATCGCAGACTTTAGAATGTCCCCAAGCGCATCGGCAATTGGCTTGAGCGCGATCTCCACGACCTTGTCCACTATCGCGCCGACGATCTTGTTCACCACTTCCATTATTCCGGACCCGCCGCCGGGGATGAACGACGGGAGCTTTATGCCGGCGACGGCATCCTTGACCCACTGCGGGATGCCGTCTGTCATCGCCTTCAAGGCGGAGTCGATGATTTTCTTGAGCCCGTCCGAAAGCGTCCTGCCAGGGGAAGCCCCGTAGTAGCCGATGCCGCATGTGGACATCAGGAAGAGGGTCGCGATGTTCCCCCGGTTGTTGAACCTGTTTGCGCCCGCGAGCCCGGCGTTGATCTCGTCGATAAGGGTCTTTATCGCGGACGGCATGTTGGTGTTCGGGATGCCGGTCTTGGACTTCTTGTCGATGGCGCTTGAAAACGCAAGGCCGTCGGAGCCGCGCACCATGACGATCCTGCCGACCGTCCATGCGGCGTGGTTGGCCATGACCTGCGCGTCCCAGAAGCCAACGATCTCGATGAGCGCGCTGCACACGAGCGCGACGATCGGCATGACGATCGCGAACTCGGAGAAAACGGAGGCACGGGGCGACTTGAGCCGACGCGCGGCCTTGGCCCTGCGTTTTCCGTCGTTTCTCGTCAGCCACTTGAACATTGGTAGGGGTCAGGGGTCAGGGGTCAGGGTTAGGAGAGTTAGGGGTTGGTTAGAAATCCTGGATGAAGACGGCCACGAGGGTGCCGAGCGTGATCGCGAGCGCGTATGGCACCATCGGCGGGTTCCTGAGCCCCTGGTTCCTGCGCGGCATCCCGACCATTATGCGGAACACGTTCGCAAGCGTCGAGAGGAGGACGCCGTGCCATGCCATGATCGCCACGGAGATTATTCCGCCCGCGATGCAGGTGTTGCACACGACGCGAAGCACCATCGGCCAGCCAACGATCGCGCCGACCGCGGCCATAAGCTTCATGTCGCCGCCGCCTACGACCCCAAGAAGGCAAAACGGGAGGAACAATCCCCCCGCAATCGCAAGCCCAAGGACGGAATCCTTAAGCCCCTCCAAGTCGTTTTCTATCAAGGCGGCCCCCAGGCCGAGCGCAATGGCGCCCAGCGTGAGCCAGTTGGGAATTCTCCTCGCCTTTATCTCGCCGTAGCAGGCAAAGGCGAGGATCAACGGTAGTGAAATCCAGACTATTGGCATCAGAAGATCGGGAGCTTGATCAGCACCTCGCGAAAGGCGTAGTCAACGCCCAGCCCCTTGAAAAACCAGCTTCCCGGATTAAAGGCAACGGCGGCGATCCCGAGCATGACGGTAGTCACGAGCGCATATTCGAGATACACGCTCGCCCGTTCGCTCGTGATACGCCGCCTGATGCGCTTGAGCATTCCGTTAGGGAGTGGTGTTCTGCTGTCCGCCGCCACCCTTCTGGTTGGCCTTGTCGAGCGTCGAGTGGAGATCGACCTTGTCGACACCAGCCTTGACGGACTCAGTCTGCTTGCCGGCCGAGCCGAAGAGCTCCTTGAGGTCATCGCCAAAGAACATCGCGGCAGCCGCGACGACGATGGCAACGAGACCCGCGAGGAGCGCGTACTCGATGAACGTTGCACCCTTGCGGGCGCGGAGTGTCTGCTTCTTCATTTTTTGTTTTTCCTTTCGGCCTCTCGGCCTTAGTTAGAAACTACTTGGTCTTCGGCGTGACCTCGGTCGTTTTGTTCGCAAGGGAAGAGAAGAACTCACTTATGGCGTTCCCATACTTCATAACGCCCACCGCGCCAACAATCCCGACAAGAGCCGCGAGAAGCGCGTATTCTAGGTAAGAGATTCCTTTTCTTGCTTTCATTAGCGACATTTCTCCCTTAGTTGTCTATTATTATACCAAAAAAAACAACCGCCGTCACGTTACCGTTGGTTACGAAAAAGGGAGAGGTCACCCTCTCCCCTTTTGGCTTTAGACAAGCGACTTATAGAGTTTTTCGATGTCCTTTATGGTGCAGTCGCGCGGGTTGCCCGGACGGCATGCGTCGGCGTAGGCGCTTTTCGCGAGGAATGGAATGTCCTCTTTCTTGAGAATGCCCTTCAGGTTCGCCGGAATGCCAACGTCCTTCGAGAGCTTCTCGACGGCCGCGATCGCCGCCTTGCGCGCCTGGACGAGCGTCATCTTCTCGACGCCCTTCACGCCCATCGCCTTAGCGATCTCGATGTAGCGCTTGCCGGTCTTCGGCGCGTTGAACTTCATCGCAGTCGGAAGGAGAATCGCGCAAGCCATGCCGTGTGGCGTGTTGTAGAGCGCGGAAAGGCCGTGTGCCATCGAGTGGTCGACGCCAAGGCCGACATTCGAGAAGCCCATGCCCGCGATGTACTGGCCGAGCGCCATTCCCGCGCGACCCGACGGCTTGTTGGCGACGGCGTCGCGGAGGTTCGCGGAGATAAGGCGGATCGCCTCGAGGTGCATCATGTCGGTCATCGCGCAGGCGCCCTTCGTGATGTAGCCCTCGATCGCGTGGGTAAGCGCGTCCATGCCGGTGAAGGCAGTGAGTCCCTTGGGCATCGTCGCCATCATCTCGGGGTCGACGAAAGCGACGACGGGAATGTCATGCGGGTCAACACAGACAAACTTGCGCTTCTTCTCGACATCGGTGATGACATAGTTGATCGTCACCTCCGCCGCGGTACCGGCAGTCGTCGGGACGGCAAGAATAGGAAGGCACGGCTTCTTAGTCGGGGCGACACCCTCAAGCGAACGGACGTCCGCGAACTTCGGGTTGGTGATGATTATGCCGACGGCCTTGGCGGTATCCATGGAGCTCCCGCCGCCAATCGCGACGATGCAGTCTGCCTTCGCCTTCTTCGCGGCCTTGACGCCGTTCTTGACGTTTGCGATCGTCGGGTTCGGCTTGATGTCGGAGTAGAGCGTGAACTTGACCTTCGCCTTGGCGAGAATGTCGGTGACCTTCTTCGTGACGCCGAACTTGACAAGGTCGGGGTCGGAGAACACTATCGGGTTCTTGAGTCCACGCGCGGCGAGCTCGGCTGTGATTGACTTCACTGCTCCTGCGCCATGGTACGAGGTTTCGTTAAGAATGATGCGTGTGGCCATTGGTCTTAATCCTTTCTTGGTTAAGTGGGATTATCCTAAAAATCCCGGCAAAAGTCAAGGACACCAGTGAACTTTAGCGTCCAAGCGCCTTTCGCTCGGCGGGGGTGATTACGCCATCCTTTACCTGCTTGTCGAGGTAGCTCTTGAGGGCGGCAGCGGACTTCGCGCAGAATTCGTCGCTCTCCTCCTTCGTGCAGAGGCCCTTCTCCGCGCGCTTGCGCGATCGCGCCATCGCCTTCTCCGCTCCTTCAATTGCCCGCTTCACGGCAGGCGGTATGCGCAGTTGGCTGACTTGTCCGCCGCCTTGGCGAAGGACGAAGTCCGCCGCGATGCGGCGCTGTTCATCTGCAGGAAAGATCGACAGCGGCAGCGCTACGGACTCCATCGCGTTCGAGATCGTCGCCGTACGCGCGTCGAGCGCGACGACGTCGCCCGAAACGACGTTCCCCGCGTGGTTGGTGTAGGAGTTGAAAGGTTGAATAGTTGAATGGTTGAAAGGTTCGGATTCCGCCCCCGCAACGAGGGCCATCATCAAAACGCAAAGGACGCAAATTTTCATCTGGGTTTCTCGCTTATTTTCACGCAAAGTCCATGAACGCAGTGAATGTCGCGTTGTTGGTCTCAAGCGCCATTTTCTTTGTTGCCCATCTTGCGCGCCATGGCGAAGCTATTCTGCGTTGAGGTAGTATTGGGTCAGGAGCGGGAACATCTCCGGATGCTCGCGGATGGCGTTCTCGTAGTTGTCGACGAAGGCCACGTTGTCGGAGTCGTTCGCCTGCCGCAACATTTCGTCCGTTACCTGTTCCAGAAGATCCGACGACTGCTGCCAAAGCTCCTCCGAGAGCTTGCCTGTCGTGTTTTCGGCGTCGGCCTGGAGCTTGTGCAGCAACGGGTAGTGGGCGCAGAGGGGGTTGGTGAGGCGCTGGAGGAGGTTTGCCTCCACGGCCAGCTGATCGCGGATCTTCTGGGCGTCGGGATGGACGTTGCCGTTCTTGTCGCGCAAGAAGTCGAAGTAGCCCTGGTCGAAGTCGCCGGTGCGGCCGATGTCGAGGCTGTCGGCGCTCTGGAGCAGCTGGGCCTCGAGCGTGGGCGAAATGGGGACCGTGCGCTCGGGGAGGCCGTTCTGCGCCGGTATCTTGACGCCGACGATGGAGTCGGCGACTTCCTTCTCGTAGGCCTCGCCGGCGGTGTTCTCGCCGTATTGCCGCCGGATGGCCTCGCCCGTCATCTGGGCGCTGACCTTCTCCCACTTGTCGTGTCCGAGGCCGCCACGGCCAAGGTCGTGGCCTGTGATGCCGAGGATGACGGCGTTGCGGTCCACGTTTATGCCCTGCTCCTTGAGGATGTTGCAGAAGGCGTTGGCGTAGATGTAGGCGCGGATGATGTGGCCGCGTCCGTGGACGGAGCGCCCTTTTTCGGAATTCAGCTCCTTTTCGCGGTAAACCTCCATCTGGTCGATGAGGAACTGCTTGCGCTCGGCCTTGGTCTGGGGCATCGCGCCGGGGTTGGCCGGCGCGGGGAACGTCGGGTGGGCGGGGTGCGCGGCGTCTAGGGCGTCGGCGAGCGCGGGCGAGAGCTGCCGGACTGCCGCGCGGACGTTCGCCTGGACGGCGGAGAGCGGAATCATGCTCGGTCGCGGGGCAGTCCACGGGGCGTTGATGGAGCCGGAAAGGGCCGAGGCCGTGGCGGTGATGGCCCGGGACAGGGAGCTGACGGCATCGCGGCCCGCCTTTGGGGAGGTTTTGAGGGTGTCGGCCCCTGCGATTGCCTCGAGCTGCCCGGAGAGACCGCGCATGGTGGGCGAGTCGAGAATCCCGATCAGCTTCCGCGTCGCTTCGGGTGTGATGGGCGGCACGGCGTTGCGGAGGAGGGCGACGGTCATCGCCGCGACGTACGTCGGGTTGGCTGCCTCCTTGCCGGCCTGCAGGGCGGCGAGGCGGGAGAGGACAACGTCGGCCGAAGGCGGCGGCTCCACGGCGGCGAGTTCGCGGAGGAGCGCGGCGCGCGCGGTGGCCTGGCTGTGGATGGCCCGAACTTCAGCGATGGAACTGATGGCGGTCGTGGAGCGGATCCAGTCGGCGAAGGCCTTTTTCTGCCCTTCGGTCTCAAATGGCAGTTGCCCGAGGGTGCGAAGGAAGGAGATGTTCTTGAGCATTGGGCTGACGATGCAGTCACGGAGGGTATGATTGACGATGCCCTCTGCATCCAAAACCATGGGGTTCGCCGTCTTTGCGGCGACCTGCTCCTTGAATTTGGAGACGGCGGCCGCCAATACCGGGCCGGAAAGGAGGTCTTTGGAGAAGCCGTCGATGTCTTCCGGGTTGTGCTCGGCGATGTAGTCGGCGGCGGCCTTGACGGGGTCGGCAAGGACGGCCTCCTTCATGGAGTTCAGCTTGCCCATGTCGAGATGCTGGGCGTTGAACTCGTATTGCTTTTCATCCAGACTGCCTTCGTCGTTGCTGTCTTCCAGATGCGGGGGCTCCTGGAAGACGACGGGGATTCCGGTCTGGCGCTCGAAGTCCTTCATCTTCTGGATGTAGTCCTTGCGCTCCTCTTCCGGGACGATGTTCATGTCGACGCGGATCTCGGCTATGTCGCGCAGGGGCATGATTGGCCCCTGGATCTGCGCCTCGATGTATTCCGGGCCTTCGAAGGAGAATTTCGGAGTCCTGCCCTCGCGCTTTTCAAGGGCGGCGCGGGCGAGAGAGTTGCCGGTGACGTTGCCGAGCTGCGGCAAGAGAGACTCGATGTTGTCGTAGGTCGCCATGGCCTTGCGGGCGTCTTCGGGATTGCCGAAGCAGGAGTACACGAGGCCGAGAAGGGACTTTTCGCCGTCCCCCATTCCGTTGGCGTCGTGCCTCTCCAGGATGCGCTTGACAGAGCTTGGCAGGTCGCGCGCCAGGCAGTCGCTGGCGTGGACTTCCTTGAGTTGCTGGAGCGAGTCGAAGAGCTGGTCGAGGTCCTTGCGCTCCTGCGAATCGGATTTGAGGAGCGCGGTCCTGAGCTCTTGGGGGATGCCCTCCGTACCGCCGAGAAGGCGGTAGAAGTCGGCGCGGCGGTTCGCGTCAACCTTCAGTGGCGTAGCGAGGAAGGTGTCCAGGAGGGTGAAGGTGGCGCGCCGAGCGACTTCCGGCTTGAGGACGATGACGGCGTTGCCGTAAACGGGGGAGCCGCCGTTGTAGATGTGCTGGATGTTGAGGGCGCCATAGACGGGACGCTCGTCGGCGTTGACGTCGTGCTTGGAGAACTCGGGGAAGAGGATCTTCTCGACGCTGTCGCGCTTGTCGAGGTAGCCCGTGCCCTTGGGGTCGATGTGCTGGTCGTGCAGGTGCCAGATGTTCGCGAGGGGCTTGGTAGGGTCGGCGAAGACCGACGTTTTGCCCGCGAGGATGTCGAGCGGGATGTTGATCGTCAGCTCCGCCGAGCGCAGCACGTCGCCCATCTCCTTGAGCTGGACGTCGCCGAGGCCGCGCGCGTCGAGTTTCGTCCGCTCGGTCGTGGCGATGTTCTCGCGCTTTGTCGCGCTCTGGGCCGAGACTTCGGTCAGGACGGCCATGTTCGTGGCCGTGATGTCCTTATCATGGACTGGCGCGGCGACGTCATTGACCCCGGAGGAGCCGTATTCGTCCGAGAGCTTCTGCGGAAGCCGGAGGTTCTCGTCCTTGAGCGTCTCGTCGGCGGCGTCGGCGCCGCGAAGGTCCGAGAGGTTCGAGAGGGCGGCGCGGTTGCCGATCTCCTTCAGGACGAGCGCCTGGAGGTTGAAGAGCCGCGAGGCGGCGATGCGCGCGTCCCTGGCCGCCGGATTGATCTGCCCCTCGCGCATGAGCGCGGTCTGGAGCAGGTCCATCTCGGATGACGTGAACTTCTGGAAGATGGAGGCGAGATCCTCGTTCGAGAGCTTCTCGACCGCCTTCGTGAACATCCACAGGCCATCCGCGTCCTGCTTCTGCGCGGGGTCCAGCTGGTTCAGCGCCGTCAGCCGGTCCAGGTGGGTTTGCTGCGCCTTCAGGAGGCCGAGCAGCTTGCCGGCGTCGAGGGAACCGGGCGAGGCCAGCGTCTTGAGCGCGTCCGAGGCGGTTTGCTCGATGCCGGCCTTGCCACGCCTTATCTGGGTCGCCGTCTTGAAACCCGCGAAAGGAACCTTGGCGGACTTGATCACGTCGAGGCGGATCGGACTGCCTTTCCCGATTTGCACGTGGTGGCTCCCGAAGACGCCGACCGACGAATCGACGCCGTGCGACTGCAGCTCCTGCTGTACGACAATGTCTGGATTGATTGTAAGGGACATGGTAAGAACTCCTTTTTAGACCTGTACAAAATTGAATGTGCCTGCGTTCTGGCTTGCGGAATCATCCGCCGCCCCGCCCGCCAGACCTCCGTCAAGCCTCTCCTGCCAGCGGGCAATCTGGCCGAGAAACTCGTTGATCGCCGTTTCGAGCGCGGCGCACGAGGGGAATTCCCCGAAGCGCTTCCAGAGAATCAGTTTCCCGGTCTCGCGGCCGATGGCGAACGCCGCGCCGTCCGTATCCGAAAGCGAGGCCTCCATGAGCGAACGGCAGTCGCCGTCGCCCAGAGACGACGCATCGGCTATTTCGCTCTGGAGATATACGACCGATTCGTCGGCGTCAGGCGTGAACGACACTTCGGTTTTGCCGTCGAAGAGAAGCGTTACGCTGCCCGTGTCGTCAGGCACGATTCTCCCGATGCCGATCTTCGCGGCAAGCTCATTCAGTGCTTCCATGAATTCCATCTACGTAGTTCCCTTCTCTGCTCTGACATGAAAAACGAGTAGGCGCGGATGCCGATCTTGATGTCGCCGACGCCGTTTATGAAGGTTTCGAGGGCGCGGGTGCGGTCGGCGTTGAGGGACGAGGCGGGGATGACGATGAGCCACTTGTCGTTCCACACAGAGCGTCCGA
Source organism: uncultured bacterium (assembly GCA_902801025.1). GTDB lineage: Bacteria > Verrucomicrobiota > Kiritimatiellia > RFP12 > UBA1067 > UBA1067. Next base: position 24,409 of record CADCGZ010000033.1, read on the forward strand.
CGAGGCGCGTGGACTTGAAGTCATCGCCGACGCGCAACGTCGAGTGGCGACGGATCGTCGCGACGGAGTCGCTCGTGCCGTCGAGGCCCGAGAAGGACGAGATCCAGAAGTCGTCGTCCAACTGGGAGGAGCCTATCTTGTACGGGAGCGGCAGAACCTGATCGACGACGCTCCACTTCACGAGCTTGCGCGAGTTGCCCGCCGGTGCGCGCATGTAGTCGTTTCCGACAGGCACGAGGTAGATGTTCGGCTCGACGGCAAGTCCGCTGGTCGTCTGCGTCGTCAGATCGTCGTAGCCATCGAAATCGACTCCGACGGCGGCAATCTTAGTGGCGTAGTCGGCGCTCGAGAACTGCGATTCGCCGCCTTGCAGCGTCTTTCCGAAGAAGTTCTCGGCGTTGTTGATCGAGGTCGAGAACGGGATGATCAGGCCCGGCTCCTTCACGACGACCGCATTGCTTTCGAGCGGCTGGCAGTAGCGGACGAAGTCGGAGTTGGAGCGGATGTCGTCCACCCAGTACTTCCTCAGCTCGCGTCTCCACGCATCATCGCCGGAAGCGTCCGGTTTGATCCGGAAGAGTTCGTACCTGAGCGAGAACCACTTCTCCGGCTTGTCCGGATTGTTGATGCCGTAGCGTCCCTTGAGAACATTCCAGTTCTCCTTCATGCGGTGGACGATGTCGTAGAGCCCGCCGTCCGTCGTCGCGGAGTCGATCGTGACGCCCTCCTCTCCGAGCGAACGCGTGGCGATGATCTCGGCGAGGAACTTCTTGCCGCTCTGCGGGTCGGTGGAAAGAAGGCCCGTCTCGTAGTCGTAGACCTTCGCGAGCTCCCAGACGTAGCGCTGGGCGGTGTCGAAGGCGGTCGAGTACTTGGCGAGGGCGGCGTTGCGCTCGACGCGGTTGTACATGTCGAGGTAGCGGCGCGCGGTCGCCTTGTTCGCGATCTTCCTGCGCCACGCGGCGCGCTCGTCCTGGAGCATCTCTCCCTTGTACACCTCTGCGCGGTACGCGGCCTCGGCGTTCGCGAGAGCGCCGAACTTCTCGGCGACGCACATGGCGGCGACGTCGAATTCGAGCGCGGCCATGAGCATCTGGTCGCGCAGCTCGATGATCGAGTCGGCGATCGTGTTGGCGGTATCCCAGAGCCCTAGGACAATGTCGAGAAGTCCCTTGCCGACCTCGAGCCCGGTCTTGGACGCCTCCGCCGCGTCAACGGCGGCCTTCGCCGCGGAGAGTCCGCCTACGAGCCCCGCCATCGTCGCTGCGCCGGCAACCGCCCTTGGGTCGGAGATGACGGTCGTGCCCGCACCCACGACGGCCGGAATGGCGGCGGCGGTCAAGGTGTTCATCTTGTAAATGTGCTCGTATGAGTCCTTAGCGGTGTCGATGGCCAGATCCTTGAAGAGAATCGCGACCCCGAGTCCGACCTCGGACACGGCCGCCTTCGAAATCATCAGCGGCAGGTCCTTGCCGAGCTTGAGCTTGAGTTCGCTCCAGACCAGGTCCATCGCCATGCGCTTGAGATCGACTTCGAAAATTGCGTTCTGCACATCTTTGTAGGCAAGCAGGTACTCTCGGTAGGCGGCCTGGATGCTGCCTTCCGTAGCGCGGTTGCCGGTGACGTACAGCGGCTTGGCGCGAATGCCTCCCTCGCTGACGGTGTATTCGAGCGAGTATTCGATCGGCAGCTCGAACTTTTCGTTGCCGGCGAGAAGCCGGCGGAGGCTGTCCGGCAGATAGGAGGCGACCATGCCGATGTCGTCGGCCGAGCCGATGTCGTCAACCTTCACCCCGAGGTCGATTCCCTGGAGGTATATCTTGCCCTTCTCGTCCCTGGAGATCTTCATGTCGCAGAAACCGAGCGCGTTGCCCCAGAGGAGCGTCCAGGAATTGGTGAACTGCGTGACGAGCTCTTCGAGTCCGAAGGGTTCGAGATCCATGTAGTTGTAGTTGTAGAGGTCCGGACCCTCGTAGCCCTGCGGATACGTTCCGCCCGGGCCAATGTCTCCCGCGAACGGCGTGCCGTAGATGGCGATGAGCTGGTTGTTGTAGGAGAGCTCCTGCTCGGCTATCTCGTCGATTAGGTCGGTCTCCTCCTTGGAGAGCTGCACGATCCTGTTGCCGTACAAGTTGGCGTAGTCGAGCGCCGTCTTGCAGTTGGCGAGGGCCCTTTCGGCGCGCTCAAGTATCTGCTCGAAGTGCGAGTCCTTCTCGTCGAGCCTGTCGGGGTCGATGTCGAACGGAATCGTGTTGTCGGAGAGTCCGAGTGGATTGAGCCCCGCTTCCGTGGCGGCGAGGCGGTTTTCGACGGAGCGCACGGCGTCGCAGATGACGGGCAGCTGCGCCGCGGTCTTGCGGTCGATCTTCATGATGCCCTTGTCCGTGAAGGCCTTGTACGGCGCGTCGTTCGTCGGCAGGAGCGCGTTCACCGTCATCCAGCCGTATGCGGCCATCATGCCCGTGCGCGTCGCCCACTCGCCATAGCCGAAGGCCTGCTCTTGGTTGCTGTCTCGGTATCCGCCGGCGACGCCGTCGTTGTCGCGGTATTGCTTGCGCACCGTGAGATCCATCGCGTCAAGACCGATCTGAGCGAGTTTCGCGACCGCATCGGCGAATTTCTCTTCGTCCTGGTAATCGACGTTCGCGAGCTTCTGGTCCATGAGCATCTCGCCCATGGCGGCAGTCCAGTCGAAGAGCGGATTTCTCAGGAGGCGGTAGTAGCCGGAGAGGACGGAGAGGTAGTGTCCCCACGCGTCGCCGTGCCCCTGCGGATACTGCGCCGCCGCGCAGTTGACGTCGAGTATGCCTTCGCGCGCCCGGATGCCGTAGTTGGCGACGTACGCCGGCTCGCCCTCGCTTATGCCCTTGGTGAGGTTCCACGCGAGGCGGTTGTAGCACGGCGCCTCGGTCATGCGCGGATAGGCGGTCGCGGCGGAGCGTCCGCGCAGAAGCGCGAGTTCCTCGTCGAGAAGCGACGGCACCTGGTTCGCGAAGCAGAACACCGAACTCGGCAGATTGAGCGTACTCTCCTCCATGTCGTCGAGCGTGCGCTGCGCGACGAGCGGGTTCTTCGCGTCCGAATACGCCTCCGCGCCGAGGAGCGAGTAGAACTCGCCCATGCGCGTCTGCGCCAGGAGGAGCTGCTTCGAGAGATCGACGCTCGGCGAGCCGGACGCCTGGAGCACGCTTTCGGCGCGGTTGAAGAGCGTCTGGTACAGTTCGAGAAGCCCGACCTCCGTCAGGTTGTCGTTGTTGAGCGCGACGTCGCCCTGGTAGGGGCGCCCGATCTGCTCGAGCATCGAGAACCAGGAGTCGGCCTTGTTCGAGTAGAAGTCCTCCACGCGCTGCGCGAACGGCGTTATCTCGTTCAGGACGCGCTGGAGCCACCCTTCCGCAAGCTGCTCCGGCGCCCAGTCGCTCCATCCGGTGCCGACGGTGAGCGCCGCGAGCGTTCCTTCGCGAGCGCGGTAGCGGAGCGTGTAGTAGGTGTTGACGTACTCGTCGGGCCTCGCGCCCTTCGCGCCGAGGAGGATCGAGTAGAGCCCGGCCGCGCCGCGATAATACGACCAAGGCGAGTGTTCGTAGTCGGCGGTGGAGAGAGTGCCGTCGGCCGCGGGCGTGGCGCGGCGCCACTCGAACTCGAAGTCGTCCGACGCGCTGCCGAGCGGCGTGCGGTACTGGAGCGTGAGCTCCTCGGAAAGCTTGTTCAGCGGATCCTTCAGAACAGCGATGCCGTCAATGTAGAGTTCCGGAACGACGCGCAGAACCTTCATCGAGACGGGAAGCCCCGGGCTGACCTCCTGCGGATCCGGGTTGTCGTTTTCGACGAGCGTCACCCAGCCGGCGCCCGCGCCGTTCGCGACGAGCGCGTAGTGGTCGCGCGGCAGGTAGAGCGTCGTGGGCAGACGCTCCGCGACGATGGCGGTGAAGTTCACCACGACCTCCAGATATTTGGAGAAAATCTCGTCGTCCGAACTCTCGGCCTTCCACTCGAGCCCGGTGTATTCCTTCAGCCCGTCCTCCTCCCACCTTCCCTCAAGGTCGGTCGTGGATGCGCACATCGTCGGGCGCCAGCGGGTCTCGAGAACCTCCCAGGAGCAGGTGGTGCAGAGATACTCCGCGCCGGATATCTCCGGCATGGGACCCGTGACAAGCTGGTATTCGAGCCCGAGCTCGGTTTCGAGCGTCGAAACCTCGAAATTGACGGTGTCGAGGCTGTCGCGCCAGGCTTCGAAGGCCTTCTGCGACGGGAATGCGTACGTCTTGCGGACGGAGTAGCTGTCGGCGTTGAGCACCTCTCCCGACCTGGTCGAGGGGGTGATCTCCTCCGTCGCAAGTGAATCGATGGCCTTGTCCCAGTAGGTCTTGTGGACGTCCTCCGACGCGTCGAGGGTGCAGATCGCCTTCAGCGCCTCGCGTTCGGCGTCCGTCAGCACGTTGAGCTGCAGATACGAGCCGCCCGACTCCTTGACGACGCGGCGTCCGACGAGGCATACGCGGAACATCGGATCGGCGTTCGCGTCGATGTAGAAGCGGTCGCTGATGGACGGCGGCAGGCCGGTGAAGTAGTACTTGCCCTTGCGCAGCATCGCCGTGCCGGAAGGACCTACCTCGAAGCCGTACTCCTCCGCGAAGTTCGCGGTGATCGGCAGCTCCTCATCCGAGCACTGCACCGCCGTGGGGTCGATGAGCTCGGCCACCGTCATAAGCCCGTCCGCGGGCGACGGATAGGCGATTGTCATCGATGCGGCGTTCCAGACTTCGGGGAGTCCGTTCTCGGCCACGGTCAGCACCTGGCCGACCTTCATCGTCGGCACGCTGTTGGTGGCGGGCCACTGCGCGAGCCATGTCCACGGCGTGGACGCCGTGCCGTCCTGGATGTCCGTGGCGGACGGCGCTGGGATCTTCGTGCAGTTCATCCAGCCGACGACAGTGTCGACGGGAAGCTGGTTGTCGCCGAGCGACGGGCAGTAGAAGCCCGGCTGGAGCGGGTACGAGTAGATCGCGAGCGCCATGCCGTCGCGACGCGCCCACATCTGGTTCTTGCGGTCGATGTACGCGACCGAGGCGTCGTCGGCAGACGAGAGCGTAACGGCGATGTCGCTGTCCGTGCCCCAGCCCGGCACCTTGCCTATCGGCCCAGGAGGCAGCATCAGGTTGCCGACCGTCACCATCCTCGTGAAATCGCGGTGCGCCGTGTTCGCTTCAACGACGCGGTAGGCCTGCATCGCGCCCTTGCCGTTGCGCGCATACATGACCATGACGACCGGATCGGAGAGTCCGTACTGGTTGAAGTCGTTTCTGAGCGCCCAGACGATGTATTCGCTTCCGTTCGCCTCGAGGAACGCGTGCTCCTCGTTGGGGTTGAAGCCGACCGCGCCCTGGACGTTCTGGTAGTAGATTTCGGGCGAGACGTCGCCTTCCGCTGCTAGGGTCAGGCTGAACGCCTTGGGCGAGCCCATGCCGAGCACGGCGCAGTTCTTGCCGCGAAGCGTGTTGCCCTTTGCGTCGAGAGCGGTGCGCACGGTTCCGTCGGTGCCGAGCGTCGCGAGATCGTCGTCGCCGAAGCTGAAGTTGAAGATCACGTCGTTTTCCGACTCCGGTGCCTGCGCATCGCCGTACCAGAGCCCGATGGCGTCGAGCGCGACGTATGTCGCCGACACGCCGCTCTCGCCCTCAACCGCGCCGATCGTAGCCGAGACGCCGCGCCCCATCGCCGACGCGGGGACGTTCACCGCGACGAAGTTCCACGCGCCCGCCGTGACGGTCGTGGACTTCTCGCCGGAACCAGTCGCAGAGCACACCACCTGCCAGCCGTCCTCGCCGGCGCGCTCGAGACGCGCCTCCACGACGGCGGCGGAAGACTGCTTGTCGCCGAAGGCGAACCGGACGAGGCGGCCGGGCGTCGCCGGTTCGTCCGTCGGAACGAAGAGCGCGAAGCCGGCGGTCACTTTCTCGGCCGTCGCGGAAACTGTCGCGCCGCCGACGTTCACGGACGCGGTCGAACCCTCCTCTTCAAGCAGCAGCGAGCGTCCGCTGCACGCGACCATCGAAGGATCGGCCGAGCCGAGCCCAGAGGAGAGCGCGATTTCGGGCAGAAGGCCGTCCGTCATCGTCGACTCCCAGTTCGCGCGGTAGTTCTGCACGAGGGCGGGGTAGGTGACGGGCTCGGGCATGCGAGCGTCCTGGAAGTTCGCGCGCCACCAAACCTGTATCTTGCCTTCGTCCGCGTTCACGGCATAGATCGAGGACTGGAGATCGGCGTAGGGATCTTCCTCGTCCGGCAAGCCGTCAATGTCGATGTCGAGCGCTCCGGAAAGATCGGGGATGATCGAAGTGCCCACCGGGGAGTGGTAGAGGCGCGGGTTCCAGTTGCGGCCGGGCGACTCCGGCTCGTAGATGTAGCCCGCGAGCTTGTCGTCCACGCGCTCGGACATCGTGCGCGCGTCCGGCCCGGCCTCGATGCCGAGGCGGGGCGTAATCTCCATGCCGACGGGCCAGTCGATCGTCCAGGGCGTCGCCACGGTCTTGGAGCGGTAGTCGGTCAACTCCACCGGCATGTACCACGGGCAGCCGGACCCGATGCTGTTCACGAGGCGGATGAGTATCTTGCCGCCGTTGCCGCCGCGGAGCGAGACCTCGCCCGCCTGGCTGACGGACGCCGAAACGTCTGCGGGCATGCGGAACATCGTGCTGGCCTGGTAGTTGGTCGGCACCATGAACGGGCATCCCGGCGTCGCGTCCGCAGGCGCGACGACTACGCGGATCGGATTCTCCGGCCAGCTTATGAGATAGTTGTCGTGCTCGAAGTTCCACTTCGTCTTCATCGGGTCGGACGTCTGCCAGTAGATGTCGGCCTTCCACGGCTCGGATATTCCGGACGAACTTGTCGTAATGTCCGTCGGCGCGATGGCGAAGACCTTGCCGTGGTCCGGATCCGTCAACTCCTCGCCCGACGCGGCCTTGTACTGCTCGAGATACGGAGAATAGGGGTCGTCGGATTCCTTCGCAAGACCGGCTACGACGACGGCGTGGAGGTTGGCCGTGTCATACCCGCCGCCCGCCGGCGTCAGCGCGTCGCCCACTCCGGCGTACAGCGTGTTGACAACGGGAGGACACACCTCGACGACGATGTGCGCGACCATGTGGTCCTTCGTCTCGGTGTCGTAGTACGCAAGCACGAACTGACCCTGCGGGCAGCGCTTGACCGTTCCCGTCTTCTCGTCGGCCGTGTAGCGGAACGTCAGCATCTTCGAGACGGACGGGTTGTAGTCGAGTCCGTAAACGACGTTCGACACGCCGCCCGCCTTCTCCTGCCACTCGGTCGAAAGCAGGCTGCTGCTGCCGAAGAACCTGACGAACTTGCCGGAGAGGTCGATGTACGCCGCCGTGTTCGCCTCCTCCGCGCGCGTCGCGAAGATCCTGTACGGACGCGAGGACGACGTCGCGCCGATCTTGTACGTCTGCTCTTCCTGCGTGCCGTTCTTCAGTACCCACGTCACCGTCATGGCGCCGCTCGAGGTGAAGAGCACGCGCTCCAGCGGATTCGTCGTTCCGTTGTTGAAGAGGATTCGGCCTTCGGACGCGATGGCGGAGTTCGCCGCGATCGTCGCCTGCCAGTCGATGGTGTCGTCCGACGGCATGTTCGTGCAGAACTCGCCGATCTTAGCGTCCGGCTTCTGCTCCGAGAGCGTGCGCCCGACCGTCCACGCGGCGAGCGTCCAGGAAACCTGCGTGTCCTTCGTGGACGTCGCGGTGACCTTCTCCTCGGACAGCACGGGCGCGCACGCGGCGGAAATCGGATATGCCACGCCCGGCTGCGAATAGCCGCTTGTGGCCGAAGTGGCGCCGTAGACGGGCAGACCCACTTCGCCGAGCCCGACGTTCGTATCCTCCGGAGCCGCCGCGAAAACGCCGCCGGAAAGGAATGCCAAGGCAAACACCAGATAATTTCTCATCTTACTTTCCCTCCTTTCCGATGAACGGGAAGAAAGTCACCTTCACCCCGTCCGGCTCCGAAGCGGGCGCCCTTACCCAATCCCCTTTGCGGCAGTACTGTATGACGCCGGGGATGCGCAGGCCGCGCGAGCCCAACTTGCTGCTCGAAACGAGCGCGATGCCGTCCGCCGGAGCCTCTTTGAGCTTCTGCCCGCGCAGCACGTTGGCGACCTCGCCGAGGTCTGTCCTGCCGTTCGAGAAGACTTTGACGCCGTCGCCGCGCAGGAGGGTCAGCGTCTCCTTGTCGCCTACTACGACCGGCGAGACCTCCACAGGGCCAGCGCCGGGAGCCGTCACCGCGCCGTAGACCTCAAGCTGCGAAACCGACACGTCGTTCGCCGCAAGCGCGTTTTCCGTAAGGAGATTTCCGATGCGGATGTCCTTGCTGGCGGCCTCCGCGACAAGCGCGCGGTTGACCGCGGCGACAGGCCTGAGCGCACGGCGCGGCGTCAGTTCGATCCTGCTGTCGCCGATCGCGACGCCCACGTGCGTGACGCTTCCCGTCGCGATGAGTTCCGCGAGCGTATCGTCGCCGAACGCCGCCACGAAGCTGCCGTCTTTGTTGACCGTCACCGGCTGGTCTTTGGCTTCCCAGAGCGGCGTCTCGGCCGATTCGCCGTCATATACCCTGAAATGCATCTTCTTTTCGTATTTGTCTTCGCTTACGGCCGGCTCGTCCTTCCCAAGCTTCGTCAGCTGCCCGCGGTAGACGAGCCTCGCGACGCTGCCCGCCGGACGCTGCCACTGGGCGCGGAGCGTCGCCTTGGGCGTCAGACCCGACAGAACACCCGGAACGAGCGTGCCGCTTGCGTCAAAGACCTGCACTCCGCTCTCCGTGAAGTAGCCGAGAAAGACGAATTCGCCCAATCTCTGCGCGACAGGCGCCTTAGCCGTTCCGTTTTCCGTGTAGATGGCCGAGCCCACGGTCCCGCCCTCTGAAACAAAGGTAAAGGTGTACGTCTGCACCCACCTGGCCTGGAGCGTCGTATCCTCGATGGTCTGCCAGACGGGATAGACGGGGTTGAGGTTCTCGTCGTAGATTTTCGTCCCGCCTGCCGTATAGTAGCCCTGAAAGACACAGTCGGTTTTTGGAGCGGGGGCGGGGGCGGCCGGCGGAGCGAGCATCAGAGTTGCCTGCGCCGTGCCGACGGAAGTTCCGTCCGACATGAACGTGACGGTGACCGGAGCGGCCGGCGCATCCTCGGCGCTTAGTGCCGCCGGTTGCTCTGCCGTGCGCGCGCTCGCTCCGCCGTTGCCGCCTAAGCCTCCATTGGCCGTGCCGTAGTATGTATTCCCTTGCCGTTCCCCTCCACTGGAACCAGCGTTGCCATTGCCTACGGCACCGTTGCCGCCAGCGCCGCCCTGGCCCCAGGCGACTTTGGAGAAATCAGTGCTATCATCCTCGACGGTCGTGCCGCCCGCGCCGCCGCCGCCGCCACCACCACCGCCAGCGCCGCCGCCGCCGATGCCGTATTGCGCGCTTTGTCCGCGTGCGCCTCCACCGCCGCCACCACCACCACCAGCGACATAAGCGTCCGACCAACCTGAGCCTTCATCTGTGTCTTTAGCACCGTTTGCTCCGCCAGAGCCATCGGATGTTGCCGCTGCTCCCGCCGTTGCCTGGACGGTGACATTGCCTAGAATGACAACCTTGCCCATGCCGCTACCGTTCGTTCCTGCTTCGCCATCGTGCCCATTGTCGCCATCGCCAGTGAAACTGCTGGAAGTGCATTCTAGAAATGTGTCTCCTCCACCATAAGTGCCGCCCGCGCCTCCGTTGCCACCTCTGCCGCCTATCGCAGGAGCGCCGCCACCGCCGCCGTCGCCGCCATAGCCGCCGACGCCGCCCCTGCCCTCTTTGTAGTAGATATGGAGCATACCGAAACCGCCGTCGTAGCCGGCACGGCCGTTCCCAGCCGCACCGCCCGTCGCTATCAGCGTGCCTTCACCTACGATGTAGAGCGTAGAACTTTCGGGTACGCAAATTGCGGGTCCGGCGCCCTTCGTTCCGCTCGCGTATCCGCCGCCCACCGTCAACGTTGCCCCGCTCTTGATGTTGATGATCGCGCTCGCGCCGTCCGCGACGGCAATCGGGCTGATGCCGTCCTCGCCTTCGAGAGTCTCGCTGCTAGCGACAGTGTATATCTCTCCGTCGGAAAGCACCCCCGGCCCTTCGAAGACTTTAAGCATGGCCTTGCCGTTTGACACGGTCCACTTTTCGCCCAGAGCCGCGGCAATCGCCGTTGCCGTCATTGAAGATGCGTCGTCGCCCTGGATTTCACCGAGCGATGCCGTGTAGTAGCTGCAATTCATCGTCACGGTATCGCTCTGATGCCTGGCAAACGTCGAAGAACCCGTCTTTTCCGACACGACGACCTTCTCGGGGGCGAACAAAGAATTGCTGACTCTGAGCCTCGTCGAATTGAAATTGAAGCCGACGAAACCGGCGATGTTTATTCCGCTCACGCACACTAACCCCCCGTCGAAAAGACAATCGTTTATGAGGACGTCCTGCGAACTCCAGTACGTCCTGCCGATAAAGCCGCCGAATGTCGCATCGCCGCTTACGGAGCTCGTGATTTCCACGGACGAACGGCAGCGCGATATGGTAGCGCCGCTGGGACGCACTTCGCCAATCAATCCGGAGGCGAACTGACGGTCCGTGACGATAGCTCCATCCGTATGCAGATTGGAAATCATCGCTCCGGAAACCCAGCCGAACGGTGCGAGACATTCGACGCCGGAAGAACTCCAGTTCAAGGTCAGCGTATAGCCGTTGCCGTCGAACGAACCGGCGAACGCATGCGAGGAGTCATCGCCAACGCGCGGGGATTCCTGCGTAAGTGTCACGTCGGCGGTCATCACCGCGCCGAGCGTCGTCTCGCCGTTGTTCACGCGATTGGCGAACGCGGCCCAGTCGGCGGCGGTCGCGATTTCCACCGTTTCCGCAAGAGTCGTCTGCGCACAGAGCGCGGCGGCCGTCGCGATCATTGCCACGCTGACGCGAGTTGAAAAGTTGAAAAGTTGAAAAGTTGAAAAGCAACTTCTCAAAGTTTCAGAGAACTTTCGTGCAAGGCTCATTGATTTGCCCTCCCTGTGAAATTTATCATGATTCTCGAAATTCATAACTTTTCAACCTTTCAACTTTTCAACCGTTCAACTTTTCAACCGTTCAACCCTCATTCAGCCACGCCGAAGTAGATGAACTGCCCCCTGACCGACGAGAGCTCGAACGCCGACGAGCCGCCGTACATCGTCAGGCGGATCTTCTGGCCCTTGCGGACGGGTATCGTCCAGACGAGACGGCGATCCGTGCCGTCCGGCCCGACAGTCCCCTTCGGCGTCACGTTGAAGGCCACGTTGCCGCCCTCCACGACATCGATCTGGAGCTGGCCGCCGTTCGGGTTCCTGCACCGCGCCTGGAGCTGGAAGAGTCCGTCGTTCTCCGCCTCGCCCACGTCAAAGGACTGGGTGCCGCCGGCACCGCAGGAAAGCGAAGAAGACACGCTCGTCTGCACGCCGCCGCCGACCGACATGGCGCCGAGGTTCGCGAACGCGACGCCCGCCGCCGGACCCGACCCGCCGAGCCACTTCAGCGAACCGCCCGAAACCGACACGCTATCGAGATTGATCTCCCTGAAGCCCTTCAGCGAGCCCGCCGTGAAGGAACCCGCGTTGCGCGCGTCGAACGACTTCGCCGCCGCAATCGACCCCGCCGCGACGTTGCCGATGGAAATGTCGTCGCCTTCCAGCTCGATGTAGTCGGGCGACGCGATCAGGTCGACGGATGCCGCCTTCAGCGCGTAGGGCGCCATCGTCACTTCAATCGTATCCGAACCGAGCGCCGGAATGTTGATGCCCGTCACGTTGTGCGAAAGGCCATCCGAGCCATCCACCGGCACGGAAAGTCCGAACACGCCCGCCTCGGCGGTTCTGACGACGAGATCAGTCGAAGCAACCGTGCCGTCGCTGTAGGTGATTGTCGCCGTTGTATCGATCGTTGTTCCCGCCGCTTTGGCGTAGCCGTTTTCGTCGGTCAACACGCCGTCGATCTCCACCACGACCGGCTCCGTTCCGGTCGCGAGGCGCACCGCGCCGCGCGTCGGCGCAGTACGCGCCTGCGCGAGCTGATCCACAATGAACGGGATGTTCGCCTGACCGGCATCGCCCGCGAGCGTCACGCGCGTTCCGTCGCGCCCGACGGCCAGAATGTGGTCGTAGCTCGCGTCGTGGTAGATTTCCGCAGCGTCCTCGTTACCCGCGTCCACCCCGCCGCGCGGCGGATGGATAACATGCGTGACGCCAGCGACGACCTGCGTAATCGCCATGCCGGACGCGGTGAATGCAGTGGCCGGAGATGCATCCATCGAGCACCAGTAGGTCTTGACCTCGCCAGAGCTCGCCGTCACGGCGTTGGCATCGGCAAATATGCAGTTGACGGCAGTGATTTTCGCGTTGGAATTGGCGCTGTAGATCGAGCCTCCGGTCCTTGCAGTGTTGCCCGCGAACGTGCAGTTCAAGAGATCGATCTCGCCGCCGCCGTCCTCCAGGATGGCGCCGCCAAGGTCACCGGCGGTATTGCCGCTGAACGTGGTATTGACGAACAGCGCATAGCCGCCGTGTACATACACCGCGCCGCCATGATGGCTAACCTTGTTGCCGCTGAATGTCGATGACTGCCAGTTGTCGGACACGTCGGCGTCTCTGAAGGTGAGGCTTGCGAGCGAGAACACGCCGTCGGCGTCCGACGACTTGCCCTGATAGACCAGAGCCGGCCGGTTTCCGCCAGCGACGATTTCAACGCCCTTCTGCCCCGGTTCGAGCGTGCAGAGCCCGTTGATCTCGAACGACCGCACGCCCGCTGGAATCTCGATCTGCCGCGCGAGCCGGATGACTCTGTTTGTCGCGTCGAGCTTCTCGAAGGTGACGCGGCGGCGGCCATCCCCGCCGACGAGAAGCGGATTGTCGACAAGCGCCTGAACCGCGTCGCGCAGCGTGATCGTCGTGTTGCCGTAGACGTCGAGCGCGCTCTCCGAGTCTTCGGACGACGTGATCGCGAGAATGCTCGAATCGACCTCCCAGCGCGCGTGCAGCGTGTAGTCGGCCACATACGGCGACATCGCCATCGTCGCCTTGTAGTCCGGCCCATACAGGCACGTTCCGTCGTCCAGCCAGAATCCCGCGAACCTGTAGCCCGCGCGCGTCACGCGCGCCGCGTCGGAAAGCGGCACCATCCTGCAGGCGAAGGGCTGCTCGAACGTCATCGTCTTCGCGCTGCCGTTCTCCTTGAGACCGAAGTCAAGCGTTACCGTAACCTTGAGGAACTGCTCCTGCGGAAGGCCCGATCCGTTGTCGACGGTGCACGCCGGGCTGCACGAGAGCGCGGCCGTCGGCAGAACGACGACCTTACCGCCCGCGCCCCGCGCGTATCCATCGCCGCCGGCTGCTCCCGCGCCGGTCCGCGAAATCGGGTGGCCGCTTTCACTGTAGTTGTTGTGCTCGGTGCTGGACTCGGGAACGCCGCCGGCCGAACCGCCGCCGACCTGTCCGCCCTTGCCGTCGCCGCCCTTGCCGCCGTCGATGTTCGACGGGGTGTAGGTGTCGTTATTGTCCGTCACGACGCATGAACCGCTGCCGCCGCCGCCACCGCCGCCGCCACCGCCGCCGCCACCGCCGATGGACATCGCCGCGCCGCCGCCGCCACCCGCACCGCCGGGACCGCCGCCGCCGGCATGCCAGTCATCCGTTGCATACTGGTCCGTGCTGCTGCCCCAGCTTCCTCCCGAGGTGCCGGCCGCGCCGAATGTGCCGCCGCGCACGCTCACGGCGACATCGCCAAGAATGTACACATTTCCGCCAGAAGCGCCGTTCGACCCGCCGGAACCAGGATTACCGTTGGTTCCGTCGGTCGGGAAGTTCTGGCCGTGTCCCCAATACTGCCAAGCAGTGTACGGAGCCCCGGAGCCACCGCTTGCACCCATGCCGCCGTTTCCGCCGATGCCGGCCGCGCCGCCGCCGCCGCCATTGCCGCCACTGCCGCCTTTGCCGCCCCTTTGGTGGTTGGTTCCGTCATAGTTGATTTCGGAATTGGCGCCGCTGGTGCCGTTGCCGCCGCTCGCCGCATTGCCGCCTGTCGCCGTGAGGCGGCCCTTTCCGGTGATGTAGAGCGTCATGTCGCTCGGCAGCAGTATGCCCGCGCCCGCGCCGTCGCGTCCGTTCGCGTCGCCGCCGGTCACGGTCAGCGAACCGCCGTCCTTTATCTCGATGACGACCTTGTTTCCGCCGTCGCCGCTGGCGTGCTTCACCTCCAGCGCGTTCTTTCCGGCGCCGACGCTGACGGAGACATCGCCGGAGACCGTGTATATCGTCCCGCCCAGGAGCTGCTTCGTGTCGTTGCCGCTCGCGATCGTGGCTGTCTCCATCGCCGACGTGCCGCCCGCCGCGATCAGCGCCATGACGAGAATAATCGAATGGTTCTTCATGTGTTTCTCGCTTTCTCTTTAAGACTTTTTTCCTTTAGACAGGATTTACAAGATTTACATGATTGTAGAGGTTTGGATAATCCTGTCTAAAACATTTCCTCACAGGTTGCCGAACGCGGTGCCGGAGATCGTCTGCGCGGCGCTTCCGCCGTCTTCGACCTTTCCGCCGGCCGGAACGATCACGTTGAACGCGCCGTCAGGTCCGTCATACGTCAGGAACATGTCGCACGGCGCGGACTGCGTCGTGAACTTGAGCCCGTCCTGCGAGAAGTTCGCCGGCCAGCTGGCGCGACCCGTCTTCACGTCGCGCACGATGATCGACGAATTCTTGCCGCCGCCGAGCTTGCGGTTTTCGACTTTGGCGAGCGTGCATTTGGCCGGGAACGCCTTGAACGTCGCGCTCTCCTGAACGGTCACGCTTTCGACGGCCGCTGCGTCGATGAACACGCCGTTGGCCACAGCCCCTGCGGGCGCATAGACGACATCCGCCGCCGAGGCGCGGGCTGCGCGGGCGGCGCGCGGACCTGTGGAAAGCGTCTGGCGGGGCTTGAGTTCCGTAGAGTCGGGCGGCGTGAGGCCGATTTCCGGCGCACCCTTGATCATGCCAATCGCGTCCGCGAGCGTGCGCCCGATTCCGTCAGGATCGGTCCCCGACGCGTCGGACAGCTCCGCGTAGAACAAGCCGTTCGTATCGATCGGCACGCGCACCGTCCGCGCCCACAACGCCGTCTCGGGCGCCTTCGAGTCGTAGATGCGGAACGTGAGCTCGAGCGACCCCGCCGTCTGCTCGCCGCCGCCCGAGCGCCTCAGCACCCCGCGGTATGTCAGCGCCTGTGGCACCGCCGCAAAAACTGCCGAAGCAATGAGCAATATTGAAAAAGCCAACAATGCTTTACCGTATGTCCTTGTCTTCATATCCGTTTTCCTTTCTTCCAAGTTTCTTTAGACAGGATTTACAGGATTGCCAGGATTACCCTTGTCTATCCAATCCTGTAAATCATGTCAATCCTGTCTTATTCCACCTCCGCTGCTTTGATCGCGCGCTGCAGGACGAAGACGCCCATCGACCGGATCGGCTCCTTGGCCGTCAACCCCTCAACCGTCCAGGTAACGAAGCCCGCCGTCTTCTCCGACGGCGTCCACTCGAAGTTGACGTCCTTGTGCGGATCGTTGTTCTCGTGCCACGAGAACTCCATCTTGTTCTTGATGCTCCAGAGCTCCGGCTTGACGACGCCCGCGTAGTTCGCCGGATTGTCCCCGCTCGGCGCGGCGCTCTTGTAGTCCGCCGACAGGCCGTCGTGGTCGGGATGCCACGCATGGCGGAAGGGATTGTCGGAAGCGTTCTCGCCGACAGTCCAGTCGAAGACGAGGCTTTCGCCGAATTTGCCGGACGCCGCCGGAACGGCCGGATTGTCGATGCTCATCATGACCGTCGAGAAGCGGCGCGCGTTCGTGACATCCGCCGGAACGGACTCCAGTTCGCGCCAGAGGCGGAGCGTGCCGTTGGTATCGACGCCCGCCGCCACGCGCTGGAGCAGCTGAACGCCGCCTGCGCTGTCAACATGCATCATGACGCTCATCTTCATCGTCCCGCCTGCCTTGACGGGAACCTGGTTGGTGTCGTCCAGCCGGGACACCGCCTCGAGCTGGATGTATCCGCTCCAGAGTCCGACGGGGAACTTCACAGTCTGGGCCTGTTCGGACGCCGCGACCGTGATCGGAACTCTTACGCGCATCTTGCTCTCGCCGAGGTCTTCGACGACAAGAATCGCCCCGTATTCCTTCCCTTCCTCGAGCTGTGCGCGGTCGATGCTGAAGATCTGGTCGGTATGCTCGTCAGCGGCAAGCTCGACCGTCCAGGATACGGATTCCTCGACGTTCGTGTACTGCTGCGCGCCGAACGCGTCGGTGCGCGGCAGAGCGCGGGACAGGGGAGGGACGAGCTCCGTCTCGTCCACAGATGCTGAGATCGAAAACCTGAACGTGTGATTCGTAGTGCCGCAGTTCCTGACCGTGATCGAAGCGTAGTTGGCCGACGGACCGAAGGCCACGCCGTCGCCCTGAACGCCGACGACGCCCGGCCAGTCGCCGTCCTTCGTCGCCGTGAGGGCGTAGGCCTTGCCGCCCTGCACCTTCGACTTGGCGCCGATTCCCAGCGAAAGGAATGTCGGAGCGGCCGTCTTGGTTCCTGCGATTTTGTAGGCGACGCCCGACGCGGTGCCGAAGGGCCCTTCGCCGAAATACGCCTTGGCGGTGACGGAGGCGTTCGTGTCTGCGGAAACGCCCACGAGGTTCATGAAACCGGTTTCGCCCGACGTCGCGCGCCACGTCTGCCGCGGCGGGGCGGGAACGCCGAAGAACGTCTTTTCCCAGATGTCGGTCGCATAGACCATATAGACGCGCCCGCCCGCAAGCGCGGTCAGCGTCGAGGCCGTCTCGTCGCCGGGAACCCACACGCTGTAGGAGAGCGGCTTCTGGTCGATGGTCGTTCCGTCGTCCGCGATCTGGCGCGTGGAAGAGTAGGCGTCGGAAGAGTACGACGCGACGCGCTCGACCGGAGCGCCCGCGAAGAAGTCGGCGCAGGCCGCG
This sequence comes from uncultured bacterium, assembly GCA_902801025.1. Taxonomy (GTDB): domain Bacteria; phylum Verrucomicrobiota; class Kiritimatiellia; order RFP12; family UBA1067; genus UBA1067. The sequence continues at coordinate 41,480 of CADCGZ010000033.1, forward strand.
TTCGTCGGCGTCGACTCGAGATAGATTGCGTTCCACCCCTTCTCAAGCGTCATCGTCTCTGAAATGTGCGCAGCGCTCGCTGTCACCGGCAACAGCAGCAAAAGACCGTTGATCCATTTGACTTTCATTCTACATTTTCCTTTCATTCTCGAATGTGATTTTAGCCGCAAAGAACGCAGAGGGCGCAAAGAATCTGGGGCTGTGCCCCAGACCCCCGAAAAACTTTGCGATCTTTGCGTTCTTTGCGGCCATAAAACTACTTCGCTTCCAGCTTGAAGAACTGGCTCTTTGAGCCCTCGGCGGGGACAACATAGATGGTCGTCATGTCCGCGTCATCCTCGTCGGCGGAGAACATCACCTGCTCATGTTCGACGTCCGTCTCGGATTTCTTGACTGGCTGGGTCGCCCACTGGGGATTAGTCAGCGAAAGCGTCGTGCTGACGCCATAGACGCGCCCGCCGGCATACTCGAAGGTGATTGCGTGCGGGGCGTTTTGGGAGGCGGAATAGGCGGTGATCGCGAGTTTGTCCGACGGATCGAAGGGGTTCGTCCCTGCGCGGTATTCGTCGTAGTTCGACGCCCCGTCGTTGTCGTAGTCGGCAAAGGGGTCGTATTCGCCCTCGATCTCGTACGCCTCCATCCAGGCGGCGATTGTGTCGACGTATTCCTGGGCGACGTTGACCGTCTTGTCCGTACCGTTCGTCGCGGTGTAGCTCTTCGTGTCAATGAGCGCGAGGCAGACCGTCGAAACGGCGTTCGCGTCACCGACGGTAATCGGGTCGACCGCGAGGGAGAGCCCCGAGTCCTGGACAAGGACGCAGTTGAGCCTGTCGCCGATAGCCGCCGTGGAGTCGGTGGCCGTCGAGGAAAGCGGAATCTGCAGCAGGAAGTTGTAGCCGTCCTCGGACGGATTCGCCACCTTCGTGGAGGCGATGACCGTCCCGTTAGTCGCGACGGCCTGGATCGTCACCGCGGCGGACGAGGTCAGCACCTTGTTCTGCCAGTCCTTGAGCGTCCCCTTCACAAGGTGGGTCCCGACAGGGAAGTTCACGGCCACGGCGTTCAACGCCGCCAAGACGACCGCAAGCACGACCGTCATGTGGTTTTGTATCTTCATCGTATGCTCCTTCTCATTTAGCAGCTGAATTATACCAAAATTACCTCCAAACAGGTAGAGTTTTTTTCATTCTCTGGCCCGCAGTCAGACCATCGTGCCCGCGCTACATCTCCTCCGCCTCGATATCCTGCCGCACTCCGAGCGAGGCAATCTGCGGATTGCCGCTGCCGAGACCGGTTATCTTGAATTCGCACGTAGTGACGTGCAAACCGACCTTGGTCGCTCTGTCTTCACCCAGGTCGCCGTTGCGCATAGTGGGAGAAGGCCTGATCGCGTAGTCCGCCTTGAGTATGAGCGTGGCTGTCTTGTTCTTGTCGTCAACCTTCAGTTCAAACCGCCATCCGTCATTGGTACGCGGCTGATCGATGGCCATCAAGTCATTTTCGTTGAGCGTACTCCAGTGCGGGATTCGGCTGCTTTCTTCTGGCTCCAGTCCGATTATGCGCGCCGGGTTCTCCGAAGGATCGTCGGGATCGAGGACGCCGTCCGAGTTGAGTCCTGCAATCGGGGCTAGCGTGGCCTGGTTCATCAAGCTGGAGATGAACATGCGGTCTGACTTGTCTTTCAGGATGCTGCAGAAATATTTGCATCGCGGAGTGGCGTCGTTCTCGTTTCCAGTCGGTTCAAGGACCGTCGCGTTGCCTTCTTTTCCGGTCTTGCCGTCCTTTGACACGACAAACGCAAGCACCGATCGGTAGCTGTCCTTCGCAAACTGGGTGCAGACCCCGTTCTCGTCGAATACTAGGGGCAGCTTCGCTCCGCCCAGTTTCTCGCCACGAATGCTTTTGTTGATGAAATTGGTGATGTCGTCCTTGAGCCACGTCTCGAAGTTCTTCAGCTGGCCGGGCTTTATGTCATCCCATTCCGCCATCTGGTCGATTATCAGCGAGACTTCGTCGTCGTCAAGCTCCGCGCCTTTCGAGGCGGCAATGTTCTTGTAATTCTCGAGAATCTGCATCTTGTGGAGCTCGACCGGCTTTTCGTCCTTGGCCGTGAACTTGGCTGCGAGTTTCATCTCGCACGCGGCGTCGCAGAGCGTCATGTCCTTCGGATCGACCTCTACTCTCAGCAGGCAGTCGCCCTCGAACGCCCTGTTGTCGCCGATGCCTGCCTTGATGGTGAAGAGGAGCTCCGCGTTACCGTTCTTGAGCTCGGTGATCCTGCAGCCGGGCTTGCCGACGAGCTCAAGGCTCCCGAGGTCCTTGACGTTCTCTCCGAATTTCGCAACGACATCCTTCAGAAACGCTTCGTTATCCGAAATGTCCTTGGCCAGGTTGGCGACAAAGTTCTCGGAAGTGGACTTTTCCGCCGTCTTGTTCGCGTTGAAGCCGAGTCCGCCGGTGGTCCGAAGGGTATAAGCCAATTCCTTCATCTCATTCCCGTTGCGTCCGAATTCGAGTTTCAATTCGTTGGCGGATTCCTTCTTCGCCTCCCTGACGTCCTGCTCGATGCGGGCGAGGTCGGTCGTGGCCGAACGGCTGAGGGCGAGGCCCTTGAAGCGGTCGCGCCTGGCTTCGTCCTGGATTGAGCTTCCATACCCGGATACGAGAACCTTCTTCATCGCCTCCGCCGCGATGCTGTCCACGTCGGATCCGCCGCGGAGGAGCATGGCGGCGAATATCTTCGCGAACTTCTCCTTGTCCGCTTCGGGAAGGTTTTTGTACGTGCCGGACTTCCTGATCTTCGAGGGTATCTCGCCGGAGCCGTAGTCCAGGATATCCATGGCGAGCTTTCTCTGCGCGGCGGTGCGCGTCGCGGCGGACTTCTCGTTGACTTCGTCTGCGCGGGCTAGGATGTTTTGGTAGGCCACGATGTTCGAGGCCTTGAGAGCGTCCCACCTGTTCGAGACCACAGTGCTCCCTGCCCTCTGGTTGATTACGCCTGCGAAGCGGTCGAGGATTTCACGGGTCTGGGTGCGCGAAAGCGGCTTCAGGCTCGACAGGTCGAAGCCCTTGGTGCTGCCGTTCTGCGGGAGGCCAAGCTCCGCACGGACCTTTTCGAGGGCGCCTTCGTCGACGCCTGCGTTCTTCAGCGCCTGGACGAAGGCGTTCTTCACCCCCAGCGTCGTGGCGGCGCTGACCGACTTGGTGTTCCAGCCCTTCAGGATGCCGACGTGGTTGTTCACCATGTCGAGCTTGCCGCGTCCCGTAAGGGTTA
>CADCGZ010000034.1 GCA_902801025.1 uncultured bacterium
AGAAGAAAATGAACTACGCAGAGGCCAAGAAGATGCTCGACAAGTGCGGACAGGGACATGTCCTCGCCTGGTGGAACAAGCTTTCGAAGAAGGGGCAGAACGCCCTCCTTGAACAGGTCGGGAAGATTGACCCGAAGAGCATCGCCTACTGCCAGAAGGCGCTTAAGGCCGGAACGGCCGCAATCGACAACTCGAAGGGCAAGGCTCCGAAGGTCGCCGTCCTCAAGGGCAAGAAGCTCGCCGAGGCCGTCGCGCTCGGAGAGAAGGAGCTCAAGGCAGGCCGCGTCGCAGCGCTTCTCGTCGCAGGCGGCCAGGGCTCGCGCCTCGGCTACGACGGCCCGAAGGGCTGCTACTCGATCGGCCCGATCACCGGCGCGCCGCTCTTCTACTTCCACGCCCGCAAGATCCTCGCGCGTACCATCCGCTACGGGCGCACGATTCCGTTCTACGTGATGACGAGCGAGGCCAACAACGAGGCGACGATCCGCTGCTTCGAGGAGAACGAGTACTTTGGGCTCAACCCGAAGGACGTGTTCTTCTTCACCCAGGGCATGTGGCCCGGCATGACGCAGGACGGCAAGATCATCATGGACGCGCCCGGCCATGTCTTTATGAGCCCCGACGGCCACGGCGGTCTTCTCGCCGCGCTCAAGCGCTCGGGAGCCCTCGCCGACATGAAGAAGCGCGGCATCAAGTCGGTGTTCTTCTTCCAGGTCGACAATCCCCTCGTCGAGATCGCCGATCCCGCGTTCATCGGTTACCACGTTGCTAACAAGTCGGAGTATTCGCTCAAGCTCTGCGCGAAGCGCGACCCCTTCGAGAAGGTCGGCATGCCGATGCAGTTCGGCAAGTCCTTCCGCATGGTCGAATACACCGAGATGACGAAGGAGCAGTGCGTTCGCAAGAGCAAGGACGGCAAGCTCTACTTCCTCTACGGCTCGCCCGCGATCCACGTCTTCGACCGTGCGTTTCTCGAGCGTGAGGCCAGCAAGCCAATGCCGCTCCACCTCGCGTTCAAGAAGATCCCGTTCGTCGACGCGAAGGGCAAGGTCGTGAAGCCCTCCGAGCCGAACGGCTACAAGTTCGAGAAGTTCATTTTTGATGTCCTCCCGAACGCGCGCCGCGCGGCGTTCCTCGCCTTCGACCAGAAGGACGAATTCTCTCCCGTCAAGAACGCCGAGGGCGGCGACTCGCCCGCGACGTGCAAGGCAGACATGCAGGCGAAGTGGCGCCGCTGGCTCGCCGAGGCGGGCGTCGCGGTGAAGGACGGCGTCCCCGTCGAGATTGACCCCGCCTACGCGCTTGACGCGGCGGACATCAAGTCGTCCGGCATCGCCCTTGGCGCGGAGTGAGCAGGATGAATTTCGAGGACAACCTCAAGAAGCTCGAGCAGCTCGTCGCCAAGATGGAGTCGGGCGACATGAAGCTCGACGACATGATAAAGGCGTTCGAGGAGGGCCGAAAGCTCGTCGACACTTGCCAGAAGGACCTCGAGTCCATCAGGCAGCGCATCGAGAAGGTCACGAAGTCGGGCGCAGTTGAGGAAATGAAGGCATGAAGCAGATATACGTCCAGGCGCAGCCAGACCACATCGAGTCGCTTTCTAAGTCGGCTCCGATCGCGGCAGTCGAAGAGCTCGTGTGGAACGCGCTTGACGCAGACGCGCGCGAGGTCAAGGTAGACCTTATCACCAACCCGCTCGGCGCGGTAGAGGCGGTGCGCGTGTCTGACGACGGCACGGGAATCGACGCCGAAAAGGCCGACGCGACCTTCGGCTCGCTCGGCGGCAGCTGGAAGCGCACGGCGACCCAGACGGAGTTCGGCGGACGTCGGCTCCACGGGCGGCATGGACGCGGGCGCTTCAAGGCGTTTGCGCTCGGGACGCACGTCGAATGGCGCACTACGATTCGCAAGGAGGGCGGCGGATTCAGGTCGTATGTCCTCTCTGGCGACCTCTCGAAGCCAGGCGTCTTCGACCTCGACGAGAGCGCGAAGCCAGGTCCCGCGACAGGCACCGAGGTGAACATCACCAACATCAAGGCGACGTGCGACTCTCTTCTGAACGCGGCGGAAACGGTGCAGACACTTGCGGCGAAGTTCGCGCTTTACCTTAAGAGCTATCCCGACGTCAGGATCTACTTCAACGGCCTTCCCGTGACTCCTGTCATCGTCCAGCGTCGCACGACCGACTACAAGCTGACGCTTGAGAACGGCGCGGAGGCGAAGCTCGAAGTCATCGAGTGGAAGCGCAAGTTCGTGGGTGCCGGGCGACTCGTCTTCGCGGGGCCCGACGGCTTCCAGCTCCACGAGCAGTCGGCGCTCGTGCGCTCTGGCGGAATCCCCTACACGGCCTATCTCGTCTCGCCGCGCTTCCCAGCGCTCAACGCCGAGAACGCGCTCGTGATGGACGAGCTCAATCCCGAGGTAAGGATGTACATCGACGAGGCGAAGAAGGTACTTAAGGCCCACTTCGTCGCGCTCGGCGACGAGAAGAGCGAGTTCGAGCGCGAGTGGGAGGAGCGCATCGCCGCTCTCTCCAAGGAAGAGCGCAAGACGCTCTACATGATGCTCAAGAAATCCCTTAAGGCAAAATAGCCGCCATGCTCTACTATCTGTCGCAGTACCTCGTCCCGTATTGGGGTCCGTTCCGTCTTCTCCAGTCCCACGCGCTTTTGCTCGCGGGCGGCACATTTGCCGCAGCGCTTCTCGTGTGGCTTCTTTTGCCGCGGGTCTGGAACCGACTGCCGCAGGACCACGGCAAGGCGATACTAAAGGACATGGGCGGCATGCAGTCGCGCGGCAAGCCGACAGGCACAGGTCTCGCGGTGACGCTCATCTCCCTACCTGTGATTATCCTCTTCGCGCCGCTCGCCTTCTGGGACATGATGGCGGTGCTTGCGATGTACGGCGCGATGCTCTTCGGCTATCTCGACGACCGCGCGGCAGTTCCGTGGGGTGAGCTCAAGAAGGGGCTTCTTGATGCAGTCGTCTCTGGCGCGATAGCGGTGTTTATCTTCCTCGGTCACTCCGACGTCATCGACGGCTCGCACGTCATGGTGGCGTGGCTGCCGTTTGTGAAGGGCGCGACGATGATCGGCGACGTTGGCGTGTGGCTCATCCCCGGCTGGGCGTACGTTCCTGTCGCGGCGGCTATTCTCTGGTTCACGATGAACGCGACGAACTGCTCGGACGGCGTTGACGGACTTGCGGGCACGCTTACCGTCATAACGCTCGCGATGCTCGCGGTGATCCTCTACATCGTCGTCGGCTATCGTCCCGTCGCGCACTACTTCCTGATCCCCGTCTACTCCGAGGCCGCGCGCTGGGCAATCGTCGTCATGATCGTCGCAGGCGCGTTCGGCGGGTATCTCTGGTACAACGCCGAGCCGTCGAAGGTGCTGATGGGCGACGCGGGGAGCCGCTTCCTCGGGATTCTCGTCGCCACCGCGTCGCTGATGACGGGCAATCCGCTTCTCGTTCTCTTCCTCTCGCCAGTCGTTCTCGTCAACGGTGGCGGCGGGCTTGGGAAGCTCGTCCTTCTCCGCGTCGCGAAGCGGCTCGGGTTCCAGATTGGCGACGACAGCGTAATTCGTAAGGTGCGCTTCCCGCTGCACGACCACTGCAAGAAGAATCTTGGCTGGTCGAACGCCCAGGTCCTCATGCGCTTCGTCCTTCTCCAGCTCGCCCTCGTCCCGATCCTCCTCATGATCCTCATCAAGGTGAGGTAACAAGGCTCTTGGCGAACACTTGTTTACTGCGTAGGGATTTTGGTAGAATGTCAGGCATGAACGGATTCTCGACAAGGCAGGCGAAACTCGGCGACGCGGAGCGCATCTACGCGCTCATCGGGCGCAACGCCGACAACCTCGTGCCGCGGTCGCTCGCCAACATCGTCGAGTCGATTGACCGGTTCGTCGTCGCCGAGGCGGACGGCGAGATGGCGGGCTGCGCATCCTACCAGATACATCCCGAGATCGGCGCCCCCGAGGCGGCGACGGTCGAGATCGTCTCAGTCGCGGTGAAGACCGTCTTCAGGCGGCGCGGCATCGGGCGCGCGCTCGTCGAGGCGGTCGCAGAACGCGCCGCGGCGTTTTCGCCGCGCGAGCTCGTCGTGCTGACGTTCGCGCCGGAGTTCTTCTCTTCGCTCGGCTTCGTCGAGGTGCCGAAGACGAAGATAATGCACAAGCTCTACACGGGATGCATAAACTGCACGAAACACGCCGATCCGTTCACCTGTCCGGAAATCGCGATGATCCGCCATGTCCGCGAGCGGAATTTATGATATAATATGCGCCTATTTTTCGAAAGGAGAGGCAAATGGCCGATACGGAAGCGTTGGTGAATCAGTTGAACGAGTGCGCGGAGAAGCAAGACTTCGAGGGGGCTTTTCGGCTCGTGCGCGAAAACAGGGCAGAACTTGACAAGAAGATCCGCGCCACTGGCATAAGGGATGCATTGAAGAAGACGACAAGAGATCGTCTTCTTCTTTCTTTTTTGGACGGCGTCGGCTTTGGCGAGAGCCCGCTTGACGAGTCGCTCGTCAAGCTCGAGAAGCTCGTCGGCTTCCAGCCGGGCGCACTCGTCCTCAGCAAGGCGTGGGGCCTCGGCAAGGTGAAGCGCCTCGACTACTTCTACAAGCGCGTCACGGTCGATTTCAAGACGAAGAAGAACCACCAGCTTACCTACGCCGCCGCCTGCGACATGCTCGAGGTCGCGCCTGAAGGCCACATCCTCGTTCTCCGCGAGGCCGACCCCGCCGCTTTCGAGCAGATGCTCAAGGAACGCCCCGGCGACTTCGTGAAGGAGGTCCTGAAGAGCTACGGCGACATGACGATTGTCCGCCTCGAGGACATCTGCGTCCAGAACGGCTTCGTCAAGGCCGTCAACTGGAAGAAGTTCTGGGAAGAGGCGAGGAAGGCGCTCCACCAGGACAAGCTTGTCGAGATTCCCGCGAAGCGCACCGATCCGATCCGCCTCAAGGCGTCCGTCGAGGACTACGGCGACGGCTGGCTCACGGCGTTCTCGCACGAGACCGACCCGAAGCTCATCCTCGCGGCTGTCCGTGAATACGTCTCGCAGGGCCGCTTCAAGACCGCCACCGACGACGCGAAGTCCAAGATCGCCGACCGCCTCGAGTTCGCGGTGACCGCCGCGCGCAACGTAGACGATGCGCTTTACGCGCGCCTCGCCTCGCTCGTACTCGAGCTCGGCTTCGCGCGTCCGGCCGCAGCCGACATGCGCGCCTACCTCTGGGAGCGCAAGCGCTACATCTCCGCCGCTTCTTCCCTGCCGGCTCGCGAGGTCGGCGCGATGATCGCTTTCCTCGCGGACTCCGACGAGGCGAAGGCGAAGCTTTACGCCGCCGTTCCCGAGCTCTGTTTCACGGCTGTCGCGGAGATCGTCTCGCGCTTCGGCTCGGAGAGCGCGTGCCGCGCCGCGCTTGGCGGCTTCATGAAGGACACGCAGGCGCCCGCGACGCTCGTCACGCTCATCGTCGGCAAGATCGAGCAGTTCGGCAAGTTCGAATACGCCGATGTTCCGATCGACGGCAAGAACATCAAGGTGCTCAAGTCCTACGAGCTGTGGCCCGAGCTTCCGCCGGTCGCGACGATCCTCACCCACGCGATTGCGCTCGGCGAGGGCAGGCGTGGCGGCGAGACGCTCAAGATGCAGAACATAGTTCGCCGTCTCTTCGGCGACAGGGCGTGGCTCGAGAAGATGTTCAAGCTTTTGAAGCCCGCCGACCAGGTGCTGTTCTTCGAGCGCTTCCAGGCGTCTATCGCGTGGGATCCCTCGACGCACCACACGATTGTCGTGAGGATGACGCACATCGTTCCCGCGCTCGAGAGCCACCTCGTCAAGACCGAGAAGAAGAAGGAGTATGCGCGAGTCACTTCGCTCCGCAGCTACGGTCTCAGGAAGCAGGAGTACCTGAAGCTCATCAACGAGGACATGCCCGCGAATGTCAAGCGCATCGAGTTCGCGAAGAGCTACGGAGACTTGTCGGAGAACGCGGAGTATCAGTACGCGAAGGACGAGCAGCGCGTGTTGATGCAGAAGCAGACCGTCATGCAGGCCGAGCTCGAGGCCGTCAAGCCCGGCGACTTCTCGGACGCGACGACCGACGAGGTGATGCCAGGCGTCACCGTCGTGATCGAAAGCGCGGAGGGGCGCAAGACCTACACCGTGCTCGGCGAGTGGGACAACGACGTCGACAGGGGCATTCTCGCGTCGAAGACGCGTCTTGCGCAGAACATGCTCGGCAAGAAGGTCGGCGACCAGTTCGAGCTTCCAGGCGCGGAGGGAGAGGTCAAGTTCGCCTCGATTGTCGAGATACTTCCCCTTTCGGAAGAAATTCGCGACTGGATGAAGCTTCCACCCGGCGTCCAGATATGATAGAATAAAGGCGTCGTCAAAAAGCATAACAGCAGAGCAGAGAGGAGCATAGTCATGGGAGTCAGCATCAAGAAGAAGTCCTCGAAGGCGAAGAAGCCGGCCGCGAAGAAGCCGGCGAAGAAACCCATTGCGAAGAAACCCGTCGCGAAGAAGCCGGTGGCGAAGCCCAAGAAGTCCGTCGCGAAGAAGCTGGTCAAGAAAGTTGCCGCGAAGCCAAAGAAGCCGGTCGCGAAGAAGCCGGCTGCGGCCAAGAAGCCGAAGTCCGAGATCAAGCGCGTGCCTCCGCGCGTCACGCGCCGCATAGTCGCCGTGGAAAAACCGGTCTCGCCCGATGTCGAGGCGATGGACGCGGCAAAGGCGGTCGAGTTCGCGATGTCGATCGCGGAGGAGATGAAGCGCTCTGCAGCGATGGCCGAGAAGGCGCGCACCGGCGACGAGATCAAGCTTTCGCGCCGCCCCACGACCCGTGCTCAGGGCAAGTCCACGGTGAAGTTCCCCGCGGCCGACCTCAAGGATTTCCGCAAGCGCCTCATCGAAGCCCGCGCAGTCGCGCTTTCGGGCGTCAACGCGATGAAGGCGACCGGCTTCAACGAGGCCGACGACCACGAGTCCGATGGTGGCGACGGCACCAACCAGACGCTTCGCCTCCAGGCGCTCGGGCAGATGGGCAACATCAACCGCACCATCCAGCAGATTGAAGAGGCGCTTCACCGCATCGACGACGGCTCGTACGGCGTCTGCACCGTCTGCGGCCAGCTTATACGCAAGCCCCGTCTCCTCAACCAGCCGTTCGTCCTGACGTGCATGGAGTGCCAGAGCGAGATGGAGCGCAACCGCAGCTGATGAGGCGCTACCTCGTCGTCTTTGCCGTCGTCGTCCACCTCGTGCTCGCGGATGCGGTCGCGAAGGAGCTCGCGGCGGGCTATCTCAAAGGGGCCTCGTCGCTTCCCGTCATCCCCGGTTTTTTCGATCTCGCTTATGTCGAGAACAGAGGTTGCGCGTGGGGTATGTTCCAAGGGCAGGTCTGGCCGCTCGCCGCGTTTGCGCTTGTCGCGCTCGCGTTCCTCATCTGGAAGCGCAAGGCCATCTTCGGCGACGGGCGTGTGGCGGCGGTCGCCGAGGTCCTTCTCTATGCCGGAATCGTGGGCAATCTCATCGACCGAGTCTTCCGCGGCTTTGTCATCGACTTCTTCGACTTCCACTGGAAGGCCGCGTATCACTTCCCCTGCTTCAACCTCGCCGACACTTTCATCACCGTCGCGGCGGGGCTTCTTATCCTATGTTCGTTCGGGAAGCGTACATCCTAGCGGGGCCGACCGCGAGCGGCAAGAGCGACATCGCATCTACGCTCGCGCGTGAAATGGGCGCGTGGATCCTGAGCGCAGACTCCATGCTCGTCTACCGCGGCATGGACATCGGGACCGCCAAGCCGTCCGACGCTGAGCGCGAGGAGTTCCACATGGGTGGCGTCGACGTCGTGACGCCAGCAGAGGAGTTTTCCTCCGGCGCTTGGCTTAGGGCCGCGTCGGCCTGGGCGGCGACTGTTCCCAAGGGAGTGCCTATTGTGATTGTCGGCGGCACGGGGCTCTACTTCTCAGCGCTCCTTCGCGGGCTCGACCGCCGCTGGGAGAAGCCGCCGCCTGAGTATCCTGTCATCCGCATCGACCGCGCCGTCGTGCGCGCGCGCATCGCCGCGCGGCTGGACGCGATGTTCATGGCGGGGCTCGAGGAGGAAAAACGGCGGCTCAGGGAGCTCTATCCCGTCTGGTCCAAGACCGCCTCCCTCGCAATCGGCTACCGCGAGGGCGACGACCGCTCGAAGATCCTGACGCGCACCTGCCAGCTTGCGAAGCGCCAGGACACGTGGTTCCGCCACCAGGCCACTCCAATCTACGTCGAGCCATCGGCAGACGCCGTCCGCGAGTGCTGGCGCGAGCGAGGTCCGTGGAAAGTCTCGTTTCCCACTTGATTTTCCCAGAAGAATTCGGTATCATATTCCCAAAATTTTCAACACAAGGAGACAACAGATGAAATTCTCTACTATGATGGTTGTTTTTGCAATGGTTCTATCCTTTGCCGTTTCTGGCTGCAGGTACGGCAAGGCCAATGCTGGCGCAGGTGCCGGTGCGAACGGCGACGGTCTTGGCACCGCAGGCGGCTCCGACATAACTACCACCGTCGGCGACGACCAGGAGGGTCCGCTCGATGACGCCGGCGTGCGTCCGTTCGAAGAATATTGCACGCGTTGCACCGACGTCGACTTTGCGCCGGTCTACTTCGGCTTTGACTCGACCGTCGTTCCCCAGGGCGAGATCGGCAAGATCGACGAGGTCGCGCAGCACCTCGGTTCGCACGCCGATCGCGTCGTGGTAGTCGAAGGCAACTGCGACGAGCGCGGCTCGAACGAGTACAACATGGCGCTCGGCGAGAACCGTGCGAGCATCATCCGCAACTATCTCGTCCAGAGCGGCGTCGACGCCTCGCGCATTCAGACGCGCAGCTTCGGCGAGGAGAAGCCCGCGGTCGTCGGCAGCGACGAGTCCGCGTGGGCGAAGAACCGCCGCGGCGAGTTCGTGATTTACCAGAAGTAATCTTCTGCAGATGACGCTGGCGGTCATTTTCGACAGCATCGGCTTCGGCGAGTGGTTTGTGCTGCTCGCCGTCGTTCTTGTTGTCGTGGGACCGAAGCGGCTCCCGTCGGCCGCGAGGACGGTCGGTCAGTACTATTCGAAGTTCCGCCGTGCGGCGGAAAACTTCAAGCGGCAGCTCCTCGACATGGACACCGAGTTCACAAAGGCCGTTGCGGAAGTCGAGAAGCAGCCGGAGGACGCGTTCACCGTTGATCCAGCGAATGACGAGTCGGCCGCGAGCTCTGGCGACGGCGCTCCCGCCGAGCCGCCTGCCGCGGACATGCCTCCAGCGGAGGGCGCGTAATGGCGATTTCCCTCCTCAAAGACCCCGACGCGCGGAACGACCCTCCGCGGCCGCTTCTCGAGCATCTGCTCGCCTTGCGCGACATGCTCGTGTTCGGCGCCGTCGCCTGGGCAATCTGCGCCATAGTCGCCGGATGCTGCACGCCTTGGATTCTCGAATGGCTCAAGAGCCCGGCGGGCGAGAGCGAGGAGCTTCTCCAGGGGCTCGACCTCACGACCGGCGTCTCCACGATAATCTCCATTGCCGGCTGGGGCGGGACGGCGCTCGCGTTCCCGTTCATAATGTACGCGATTCTCCGCTTCGTCTTCCCGGCGCTCACGAACCGCGAGAAGGTCATCCTGATGTCGATACTCGTCGTGGGAAGCGGTTTCTTCCTCGTGGGGCTGGGCGTCGCGTACGCAAAGACGCTGCCGATGGTCGTGAGGGCGTTTCGCGCGATCAACGAATGGTGCGGGATACCGTCGACGATCATCCGGCTCGAGGGCTACATCTCCATCGTCCTCAAGACGATCATCGCCTTCGGTCTCGTCTTCCAGCTGCCGCTCATCATCTTCGTCCTCGGGTGGTTTGGCCTCGTCACCTCGAAGGGGCTCAGGGAAAAGCGCCGCATAGCGATAGTCATGTCGTTCGTCCTCTCGATGTTCCTGACGCCGCCCGACCCGATGAGCCAGATATTCATGGCCGTTCCCCTCTGCCTCCTCTACGAGCTGTCCGTCTGGATGGTGTGGCTTAAGGAGAAGGGTACTTTCGGAAAATGAAAAGCCGCATTTCCTTTGCGCTCGGCTTTCTCGCGCTGATCGCGGTCGGCGCGGTCGTCCTCGCGCTTCCATGCTGCCGCGCAGACAACATGCGCGGAGACTGGGTCACGTCGCTCTTCACGGCGTTTTCGGCCGTGTGCGTGACGGGGCTCACCGTCGTCGACGTCGGGCGCGAGTTCTCCGTTGCCGGCCAGGTGGTCCTGATGACACTCGTCGAGCTCGGGTGTCTCGGACTCATGACTTGTGGCACTTTCTTTCTCGTCGCGATAGGGCGGCGCCTCTCGCTCGTTAGCGAGTTCTCGCTTATGAACGCCTATGGGGTCAGGCAGATACAGGGCCTCAGGGGGCTCATCTGCTGGATCGTCGGCTCGATGCTCGTTATAGAGGGCGTTTTCGCCGTTGCGCTCTACCCGCATTTCGGAAATTGGTACGAGGCGGTATTCTACTCGATAATGAGCTTCTGCAACGCTGGCTTCGGTCTCGAGTCCGACTCGCTTGCGAAGTTCCCGCGCAGCTGGCCCGTCGTCGTTATGGGCGTTGAGACGATTCTCGGCGGCATCGGTTTCCTCGTCATCTACAATCTCTGCACGTTCAAGTTCCTCCACCGCATCTCCGGAGCGCGCGGACGTCTTTCGCTCCACACTCGTGTCGTCCTGCGGTTCACGTTCTACCTGCTCGCCCTCACCTTCATCGCGTTCCTCGCCGTCGAGTGGAATCTCTCGCTGAAGGACATGAGTCTTTCCGACAAGGCGGTCGTTGGCTTCTACCAGGCCGTGACGCCCCGGACGTGCGGCTTCTGCGTGATTCCAACCGAGGCTCTCCACCCGCTAACGCGCCTCATCTACGAGTGTCTCATGTTCATCGGCGGCGCCCCCGGCTCCGCCGCGGCCGGCATGAAGGTGACGACGCTTGCGGTCATCATCTACACGGCGACGGCGATGTGCCGCGGCGAGACCGAGACCGTGATGGACGGAAGGCTGATCCCGACCGAGATCGTGCGCGAGTCCCTTGTGATCCTGATGGCGATAGTGATGTTTGCCGTCGTCGTGACGGGCGCTCTTTTCGTCACGGAGGCGGGGCGCGGCATTTCTTCCGACGCGCTCTTCTTCGAGGCGGTCTCGGCCGTTACCACGACGGGCCTTGCGGTAGGCGACACCACGGCGTCGCTCTCCACTCCCGGCCGCTTTGTCATAATGGTCGCGATGTTCATCGGCCGTCTCGGCGCGCTTACGGTCGTCCTCATGATCGGCGACCGCGAGTCGAAGAAGCACGTGCGCTTTCCGTCCGAGGAGCTCGTCGTCGGCTAATCCACATGAGATCGCTAACCGTAATATGGCTACACGCTTCGCGCGAAGACGACGCGAGGCATCTTCCCGTCGTGGAGCACGGGATGTCCGACGCGTTCCGCGACTTCTGCGCCGAGGCGTTCAACGTCCGCATGCCCCTTGAGTACCCGCCGCTCAAGCTTACGACGGTTCCGTCGGCCGATGCGCTTCCCGACGCGCTGTTCATCGACGGCGATCCGTCGAGGGGAATGACCGAAGGCGGCGACGACGTCTGCCTGTTCATGGTCGACGACGCCCTGTATTCCGGGTCCGTCCGCGGCGTCTTGCTGAAGGACTGGCTTAAGACGTATCTGCCCGCGATCCCAAAGGTCGTCGTGACCTATCCCGGGAACGCGCCAGTGGTCGTGCCGCAGAGGCGATGGTCGAAGAAGGGCGCGGAGGTGCTTGCAAACCCTGCCGTCCACCACGAGCGGATCGTCCATCTCTTCAAGTCGTTCTGGCTGCCGCGCTTCTGGAGCGCGATGCGCCAGTACGTGCAGGTCAAGGCGGGCACCAACTGGCACACTCCCGGGCACAACGGCGGCAACGCCTTCTCGGCCTCGCCGTTCCTGCGCGGTCTCCACGAGGCGTTCGGCTCGATGATCTTCAGGTCCGACCTTTCTGTGTCGGTCGAGTCGCTTGGCGATCTCTCGAGCCCCGAGGTGCAGACGCCGCTTTCCGAGGCGCAGAAGATGTCGTCCGAAATCTTCGGCAGCGCGCTTAGCCGGTATGTGACGAACGGCACTTCGACCTCCAACAAGGCGATGCTGATGACGCTTCTCAAGCCGGGCGAGGTGGTGCTCGTAGACCGCAACTGCCACAAGTCGGTCCATCACGCGATCGTCACCTCGGGCGCCGTGCCGCACTACCTGCCGTCGCGCTGGAACGCGCGCCTCGGCGTGTGGGGCCCCGTGTCGCTCGCGGACGTAGAGGCCGAGCTTGAGAAGACGGCGACGATGCCGGAGCGCCGCGTTCCGGATGCGTCAAGCCCAGTTTCTTCGCGGCCGAGGCTGCTGATACTTACCACATGCACCTACGAGGGAGTCCTGTATCCAGTCTGGGAAGTCGCGCGGTTCTGCGAAAGGGCGGGTGTGCTTTTCTACGCGGACGAGGCGTGGGCCGCGTACATGGGCTTCCACCCGTTCTACACGCACACCGATCCCGTCACCGGCCGCGCGATGCGCTACAACGCGGTAAACGAGCGGGCAGGCGCGCACTTTGCCGTGCAGTCGACCCACAAGACGATGGCGTCTTTTTCCCAAGCGTCCATGATCCACGTCTCGACGCGCTTCAAGCAGCTGCTTGAAGAGGACGCGTCGCCGCAGTTCCGCTGGCTTAGGCGGCGCTTCGCGCTGAACGGCCACGGCTCTTTCGAGAAGTTCACCCACGACCTGCACGAGTTCCTTCGCTACTGGCACTCGACGTCGCCGCACTATCCGTTTCTCGCGACTCTTGACGTGGCGGGCGTGCAGATGCGCCTCGAGGGGATGAAGCTCGTCGACGAGCGCCTTAAGTGGGCGGCGGAATTCCGCGCTCGCGTCACCGCCGAGTGCGGCCTTCCCGAGGAGGAGTGCTTCGCGGACCTCGCGGACATCGCAGGCGGTGACCAGGACTGGAGCGGCGCCGGGTTCCTCAAGGATCCGCTCAAGATCGTCCTTATGCTCCGCAGCCCCGCTGCGTGCGCGGCCTTTCGCAAGGCGCTTCTCAAGTCGCACATCCAGTGGGAGAAGGCGACTGCGACGACGATTCTCTTTCTCGTGACGGTCGGTACGGCCGAGGAGCATTTCGAAGACCTCTTCCGCGTCTGCCGCCTCAACCGCGAATTGATCGGATGCCCCGCGCAAGTTCCCGACGACGGCGGAGTCGGCGGCGCTGTCGCGGGACAGCCTGTCGTCCTGCCAAGGGACGCGGCGCTCTGCGACGGCGAGTTCGTGACGCTCGAATCGTCCGTCGGCCGCATTGCCTCGCAGTTCCTTGTGCCGTATCCGCCGGGAATCCCTGTTTTCGTTCCCGGCCTCAGGATAACCGAGGCGATGGTCGCGCTCGTGAAGGGCGTAATCGAGACCGAGGGCGTTGCGGCGGTGCACGGTCTCTTCTGCAGGGGCGGCCACGCCCCGTACTATGTAGAGGTGCTGAACCGCGACGAGGGGAAGCGTCTCGAGTGCGACACCGCGCCTTTGCGATAGTCGCTTTCGCGCTGTCTCGCTTGTGATTTGGGGCGAGACAGAAGCAGGGTTTTTTGGTATACTTCATTCGAAATTACAGGGTGGAACCCTGTTGACGGTGTGGTTTTCTGCTATGAAAGCGGTGATTTTGGCAAGATAGTGTGGCATAATTCTCTCGAAGCGGCTGTTTTCGGCGCACTCAGAAATAGGCGCTGTATCGCGGAAAATCCGCCACGCTGACATCATGTCTGGCGGCGAACTCGTCTTCGAGATGACGAACGTTGCGCGACATGTCTGCGGCTGTGTCGGAATAGGGGCGGATAGCGTCTTGTAGCGTCGTCAGCGTGTTGTGGACGTGGCGAATCCATCGCGGTTGGTGCGGCGGCAGTGAGGCGGTGGAGCGAAGACCTAGGCGAATGGATACGGCGTATTCGCCGAGGCTCCATGAGCAACCATAATTTTTGAATTTCTTTTTTTGCGCGTCAGCGCAGGGAGAAGATAGCAAGGAGAAAAAGGGGTGCGGGGGAAAGGAGGGAGGGAAGAAGAACCCTTTTGGCCGATTTCGAGACAGCGCTACGCAGGCGCTGCGGCATGACAGCGCTTACGAACCTCGTTGCGGCTTCTGACGGTTACGGATTCTTGCGGGGACGCCCTGGCCTTCTCTTGGGCAACGCCATCTGCGCGGCCTTCTTCGGGTCGACTTCGGGATTGAAGTCCGGGTACTTCGCTATGTAGTTCATCAGGACTATGATGTGGCGCGCCAGGGCGATCAGCGCAGCGCGCTTGGGAATCCCGCGGGCGACCAGCCCTTCGTATGTCCGGCGCAGGCGGTGGTTGCTGCGGCAGGCGCTCACGGCGGCCATGTACAACGCGCACCTGAGATCCCTGCAGCCTCTTCTCGGCCTGGGCTTCTTCGTAATCGTGCAGCTCCTGTTCTCGAGCGGGGCGACGCCGGCGAACTTGGCGATACCCTTCGACGTGAACGACCCGATGTCGGGGCACGACGCCAGGGCCGTGCTGATGAGCACGGGGCCAATGCCGACGACCTGCCCGAGCCTCGCGGCGATGGCGCCCATCCTCTCGTCAGACCGTATCGCGGCGACGCAGACGGCGTCCATCCGCTCGACCTGGCGGTCGATCGAGGCGACTGCCCTTGCTATGGCGGACTTGATCTCTGCGTCCAGATCGCCCTCGAGCTGGCTTGCGATCAGCGCCTTCGCCTTGAGCAGGTTCCGGCGGACGCTTACGGCGCGCTTGAGCTTCCGGTACCCTGCGGACCTTTCCCTGACGAAGTGCAGCTGGTCCGGCCTGAGCGACGCAGCGTAGTCCCTGATCATCTCGCAGTCTATCGAGTCGGTCTTTTCCAGCATGCCCTGCGACTCAGCGTACTTTCGCGTCTTCCACGCGTCCAGGCGGACCGCGGGGACTCCGGATGCGACGCATTCGGACTCCAGGGCCTCGTCGTAGGGGCCAGTGGCCTCGAAGCTGATGACAGCGCCGAGGGTGCGGGCCTTCTTGATGAGCGTCGCCCGGCAGCGTTTTGTGTTCCTGATGTGTTCCTTGTCTCCGTTGGGGTAGCAGATGTCCAGGCTGTCCTTGCCGACGTCAACTCCCACGTGCATTCTGGCCTGATTCATGGTATACTTTCCTTGTCATACGAGCTGAAGCAGCTGTCGAGCCCGACCGGCCCGCAGCCCTTGCAGCCATTCAGTTTGTTGACCACTCAAAATGGCGACGCCCTAACTCATGGTCGGATTGCCGTGCCCAGGAGGATGCGGGCTAGTCGCCATTGCTCGAAGGCCGACGGCCATCGGCCTTCGAGCATTCTTTTCGCCTTCCCAGTTGGAATGGCTATCGCAACACCTGTTGCGCAGGAACAGGAATGTAGTCTATCAAAAACTGACTAGACAAGGAGGAGCCTTCGGCCACCGCCTCACGAATCCTTTTGCGAGTGGTTGAGTTGGGGTTGGAGAATTACGAATGTGGGATGGTTGTGTCGTGGTTGGGGGATGGTTGAAGAAGCGACCAAAAACTTGGCGCGGCAAATGCGCCGTAAAAAAATGGATAAACTCCAGGTTGACAGGCGGGACTCTCCGCTTTTTGGTATACTATCCGCCGTGAAGAGTGACGATATATTGTTTCCGCCGCCAGGGAAGACACCGAAGGAAGACACCGCGGCGGTGATGAAGTTCTACAAGCTGCCAAAGGCGTTTCCCCCGGCTGTTCTCGCCGAGGCGAGGCGCATTTCGGCGCGGCCATTCTCCGATGCGGAAATAAAGCGCTCCGGGCGGCTCGACTTGAGGCGCAAGTTCATCTTCACCTGCGACCCGCAGTCGGCGCGCGACTACGACGATGCGCTTTCCCTCGAGACCGACCGCAAGGGCAACCGCGTCATAGGCGTCCACATCGCGGACGTCTCGCACTACGTGAAGCCGGGGAGCGCGATCGACCGCGAGGCATATCGCCGCTCCACGAGCGTATATCTCTGCGACAGGGTCGTGCCGATGCTCCCCGAGGAACTATGCAACGGCGTCTGCTCGCTCGTCCCTGACGAAGACCGTCTCGCGTTCTCCGTTTTCATCACTTTCGACAAGAACGGCGAGGTCGTCAAGCGCTCGTTCTCGAAGTCGGTAATTCGCTCGAAGGCGCGGTTCACCTATGAACAGGTGATGGCCGTCATCCGCGGCAAATCCGACGCGCGGATCGGCTCGCGCGAGGCGAAGACGATACGCGCGATCTCCGCGCTCGCCCAGCAGATTAGGGCTAAGCGATTTGCGGCGGGTGCGCTTGACATCGAAATTCCCGAAGCCGAGGTCATCCTCGACTCGAACGGCGAGATGACGGGACTCGTCACTCGCCCCTACGACGAATCGCATCAGATGATCGAAGAGTGCATGGTCGCCGCGAACGAGGCGGTCGCGAAAGAGCTTTGGACGAAGGGGATCAGGATCCTCGCGCGCCTCCACGAGCCGCCGGACGACGAGAAGCTCGATATGCTCCGTGCCGAGCTAAAGGGCCTTGGCATAAAGGCGGGGAACATCTCGAATCCCCACGTCTTTGCGCAGCTGCTCCAGACGATCAAGCGCAGCCCACTCTACCCTACGCTCTCGATGATGGTCCTCAGGTCTATGAAGCGCGCGGTCTACGACGCGTCGGCGATCGGCCACTTCGGGCTTGCGAAGCGCTACTATGCGCACTTCACCTCTCCGATACGCCGCTATCCAGACCTGACGCTTCATCGCCAGCTTGCCGACTATATCGCAGGCGGTTCCGCCAAGCGCCCGCCGAAGCTTCTTGCCACTTGGGCGAAGCACACGTCCGAGCGCGAGGAGATTGCGGCCGAGGCCGAACGCGGGCTTCTCGAAATAAAGAAGTACCGGCTTCTCGAAGACCAACTCAAGACGCGCCAGGTGCTCGACTACGACGCGGTCGTCTCGAAGTGCACACCGTTCGGGTGCTTTGTCGAGATTCCCGAACTTGCCGTTTCGGGGCTTGTCCACGTAAGTCTTCTGTCGCGGCGGTTCGTCAAGTACAACGAACACGACCAGTCGCTTTCCGCGCCGGGCGGCGGCAGCTGGAGGGCCGGCTCGCGACTCAAGGTACATGTCGCCAAGGTTGATTTCAATCAAAGGAGGGTAGACTTTACACCATGTTCGCGCTAATACTTCCATTGATGCTTTCCACGTGCGATCTCGGCACTTACTTCGCCAAGCCCGAGGCATGGGAAGAATCTGCCGTTGACTTTGCCGTCGACCACCAGAAGGACGGTTTCGGATTTGCAAGCCAGAAGCGCGACATCGTCAACTGCATGACGCGCGGCTCTTGCACTTGGCATGGGCTCGAAGTGTGGGAGGCGCGAATCTACTACGGCGCCGACGGCGCGACGCAAGTCGAGATGTCGCTCTACAACCGTGGCGACGACAAGGGCTCGGACGGCCTTGATTCGGCGGGGCTCAAGAAACTCCTCGACGACATCGCCGCGAAGGCGCAGCCGGGCGGGAAGATCGGGTCGAACCCCGAGAAGAAGAAGCTCAAGACGGGCGGCTACCAGTTCTCGAAGAAGTGGAACAAGGGAGACTGCGACGTTGACCTTGTCTGGGGCGTCGACGGCGTGAAGGCGAAGGAGCTGACCGCTGACTACGTTCGCGTCACGATGCACCCGAAGGGCGGCGCAAAGGTAAAGGCGTCCGTGAAGTCGGGCGGCATCGTCTCGAAGACAAAGGCGAAGTCGCACGTGAAGAAGAACGCCGACGGAGATGTCTGGATAGACGGCGTGCCGATGGTCGACCAGGGGCAGAAGGGCTACTGCGCGGCGGCTACGAGCGAACGCGTCCTCAGGTACTACGGCTTCGCCATCGACGAGCACGAGATAGCCCAGGCCGCAGGCACGACGGCGCGCGGCGGCACTTCCATCGCGGAAATGAAGGATGCCGTCAAGGCGGTTGGCTCGAAGTGCCGGCTTGGCTACCAGGAAATCGTGACGATGACCGGCTCCTTCCAGGATATAGAAAAGGACATCGAGCAGTACAACAAGGTCGCGAAGACCGAGGGCGAGAGCGAGATATCCCTCAATCGCTTCATGCGCGGGAACATGGTAAATGTCGGCGATATTCTCGAGGCGATGAAGCCGAAGGTCGTGAAGAAGATGCGGATGAAGGACTTCCGCTACAAGAAGTTCATGACCGGCGTAAAGACGCAGGTCGACCAGGGGATCCCCGTCTTCTGGGGGGTTACGCTTGGCATGTTCCCCGAGCCCGGTCTCCCGCAGGCGGCGGGCGGGCACATGCGCCTCATAATCGGCTATGTCGAGCGCAAGGACCCGAAGACGAAGAAGACCGAGATAAAGGAAATTCTCTACACCGACTCCTGGGGGGCCGGACACGAACTAAAGCGCATGCCCGCAGACTGGGCTTTCGCAATCACGCATGACGCATTCTTCCTGAAACCACTCTGATGAAATCCGCAGCAATTCTCCTATCCGCAATCTCCATCGCTGCAGTAGCCGCGGCGCAAATTCCAGCACAGGAACCGGCTCCTTCCGAGCGCGACTGGTCGGAGATATATCTCGCCGAGTCGCCATCCGTCTCTCCCGACGGTTCGTTTTTCGTGTTCGCATGGTGCGGGCGCATCTGGAGCGCACCGACTTCCGGTGGCACGGTGATTCCGCTCGGCGACGGAGTCGGCACTGAAAAGTCGCCTGTCCTGTCGCCAGATGGGAAAAAGGTCGCGTTCCTTTCGAGCAGGGCAGGGGCCGACATGCCGTTCGAGCTTTCGCTTGGCGCAGGCGGCCTCTCCGCAGGCGGCCTTCGCCAGCTTTCGTTCCACACCCAGGGCTGCGTTCCGTGCGCCTATTCGTCGGACGGACTTTGGCTTCTCGCAACCGCTTTCCGCGACAATTCGTCCGAGAGCGTGACGAGCGTCCGTAACTCGCGCCGCGCGATTCTCGTGCCGCTCGCCGCCCGAGGCGCCGAAGCGATGCTCTTCGACGCGCCTGCATACGCGCCGTCGCTTTCGCCCGATGGACGCAAGGTGCTTTTCGTCGACAAGTGCGAAGGCGGGATCCGCGATTTCCGCAAGCGCCGCCCCGGCTCTTCCTCGTCGTTCGCCGGCGAGATATGGCTCTACGACCGCGACAGTGGCAAATTCTCGGCCGTAGTGACTGGCCGCGACGGCGCGTACGATCCGATATGGGCTCCCGGCGGCGAGTCGTTCTACTACCTCTCCGGCGCTGGCGGCGTGAGGAATGTCCGCCGCCGCGACTTGAAGTCGGGCGAGGATCGCGCAATCACCGCGTTCTCCGACGACCATGTCCGCACGCCTTCGCTTTCGCGCGACGGGCGCACGATGGTTTTCTGCAAGGGGCTCGATTTCTGGCGGCTCGACCCGACGGCCAAGAAGCCGGTGGCGACGCGCATCGCCGTCAGGCCCGCCGGCTTCGATCCCGCGTCTCCGCGGACCGTTCGGCACAGGTATTCAAATGCAGACAACAACTACGGGCTTGGCAACTACGCGTTTCTCCCGGGCGGCAACGGCGTCGCGTTCACTGCGGGCGGCGACGTCTGGACGATGGAGCTTTCCGACGACGAGAAGAAAAGGCGCCCAGTCCTGATACACGGCATGTCTCGTACGCACGAGCGCGACTGCTCGTTCTCGCCCGACGGCGAGACGCTCTACTACCTTTCCGACCACGGCGACGGTGCGGACGTGTGGCGCGCCCGTCGTGCCGATCCTTCCATCGCGTGGTGGAAGAACGTGTCGTTCGTCCGTGAGCGCATTGTGGGCGGCGATATCTGCCGCAGAGGGCTTACAGTCTCTCCAGACGGCGCTTCTCTCGCGTGGACCGATCTCGCGGGGCGTCTTTCGTTTGCCGACACGAACGGCGTTGTGCGTCACGTCGCGCCGTTACAGTCTTCCGACTGCTACAGTTACGTGTGGTCGCCCGACGGCCGCTATGTCGCCGCGACGCTGCGTGACGGCTATGGCAACTGCGATGTCTGGATAATCCCGACTTGGGCGAAGGGCGAAGACGGCTCGCCTACGCCTGCGCCGTACAACGTCTCGCGCAACTACGACTGGGACGGCGATCCCACGTGGTCTCCTGACGGCCGTGTCCTCGCGTTTTCCGGAAAGCGCACGGCAAGCGGACGAGACCCTCGCATATTCTACGTCTATCTCGATCCGGAGGACGAGGCGCACGAGAAGGCGGAGCTTGGCGTCAGGGAAGGGCAGTATCGTGTCGTATTCGACGGGCTTTTCGAGCGCGTGAGGAACCTTGGCATGAGAGGCGAGGATCCTCTTTTTGCGCCGGACGGCCGGACCCTCGCATGGAACTGGAATGGCAAGACATGGAAGGCCAAGATTACCGACAACAAGGACAAGGAGATGTTCGGCAAGGCGATTCTCCTGAAGTCGTGGACAAAGGGCGTGGGCGACAAGAAGGACGAGGAGACGATATTCGGCGTCCTTGACGGCTTGCCGTCGCGCGGCGACAAGCCGTTTGGTTTCACGGTCTACCAGACGATTGACGTCGCGGACTGGCAGGAGCTCGCCTTCCTGATCGCGTGGGCGGACATGCGAGACGGGTTCTGCGATCCGGCGACACATGGAACGGACTGGCAGGCGGTCAGGGAGAAATACCGTCTCGCCGCCCGCAACGCACCCGCGTGGAGCGTCTTTGCCCATGTCATGGAGATGATGTACGGCGAGGTGGATGGCTCGCACTTCGGCTTCTGGGCGAACAACGCGACGCGGTCGCGCTGGATCCCGGCGGCAAGTTCAAGCGACTGGAAGCCGATCACCTCGCATCTCGGCGCCCGCTTCGATCCCGACTGGAAGGGCGAGGGATGGCGCGTCAAGGACGTTATACGCGATTCGCCGGCGGACCGCGGGCGCGAGGGGCTCTTGGCGGGCGACATAGTCCTTTCGATAGACGGCAAGGAGGTTTTCCCCGGGATGGACTACGCGGAGCCCATGACAGTTCCCCTGCCGCACAAGTTCACGCTTTCGGTCAAGCGCGAGGGCGAGACGAATTCCCTCACGCGCGAAGTCGAGGGCGTGAACTTCTCGAAGGCGCGCCAGCTCCTTCGTGCGGCAGAGGTCGTCGATATACGCAGGCATGTGCGCGAGAAGGGCAACTTCGGCTATCTCGCGATAGATGCGATGCGAGACGACACGGCGGACGCGTTCACCGACGCGGTATTCGCGGAATGCTTCGGCAAGGACGGTGTGATCATCGACGTGCGCTTTAACACCGGCGGCCACACGGCAGACCGGCTCATCGACATACTCTGCGGACGCCGCCATGTCCGCACGCTCTATCGCGGCGTCGAGGACGAGGGCTACATCATCTCGCGCTTCGGGCGGCCTGTCATAACGTCGCTTCCAGTCGTCGTGCTCGCAAACGAGCGCAGCCAGTCTAACGCCGAGGAGTTCACCCACGCGATGAAGACTCTCGGCCGCGCCAAGGTCGTCGGCACCGAGACGGCTGGCGACGTGATCGGGACTTTCGACCTTTGCCTTCTCGACTACGGCGTCATGCGGCGGCCTCGCATCGGTTTCTTCCTTCCCGACGGAACCGACATGGAATGCCACGGCGCGAAGCCCGACATCGAAGTAGAGACGACGCCTGCCGACATCGCCGCAGGACGCGACCCGCAGCTCGACGCGGCGGTTGACGCGCTTGCAAAGGAGGCCGCCGCTCGCAAGGCCGCGCCGCCACCGCCGCTTAACTTCGCCAGGTAGCGTGTATTTTTGGTATAATTTTCGCCTAAGAACAGGCGAAAATCCAAGCAGAAGGAACAAAGGATGGAACTCTCGATCCTCATCAACAAGTTCAACATCAAGGGCCGTCTCGTCTCGCTGCAGCCATTTGGCAACGGCAACATCAACGATACGTTCCTCGCGATCTACCGTAACACCTTTACCGAGACGCAGGTCATCCTCCAGCGTGTGAACAAGAACGTCTTCCCAGAGCCCGAGGTGATCATGGAGAACATGCACAACCTCACGCGCCACTGCCACGAGAAGCTCGAGGACGACGCGCAGAAGGGGCGCGACGACCGCGTGTGGCATTTCGTAGTAGACGACAAGGGCGAGGTCTGGCGCGTCATCACGCGCATCATGTCGGCGCATGCGTTCGACGTCGCGCAGGGGCCTGAGCACGCGATGGAGTGTGGCGCCGCTCTCGGCCACTTCCACTACCTCATCAGCGACATGGACCCCAAGGAGATCAAGGACCCGCTTCCCGGCTTCCACATCACGAGCGGCTATCTCAAGAAATACGACCAGACGCTCAAGTCGAAGGCGGCGAAGGAACTCCTGAAGTCCTCGATGGAGGCGAAGCGCCTCGCGAAGTTCATTGAGGAGCGTCGCGGTCTCGCGCTCTGCCTCGAGAAGGCGCAGAAGAAGGGCGAGCTCAAGAAGCGCATGTTCCACGGCGACCCGAAGGTCAACAACATCATGATCGACGACGTTACCGGCAAGGGCACGGCGATGATCGACCTCGATACCGTGAGCCCCGGTCTCATCCACCTCGACTTTGGCGACGCGCTCAGGTCCATCTGCAACCCCGCTGGCGAAGAGGAGACGAACCTCGCGAAGGTCGTGTTCGACGAAGACCTCGCGACGGCGTTCTGCAAGGGATATATGCGCGAGGCGGGCGCGTTCCTCACCGACGCCGACCGCGCGTATCTCTACGACTCGATCCGTCTGCTGCCGTTCGAGCTCGGACTCCGCTTCTTCCAGGACTACCTCGCCGGCAACGTCTACTTCAAGACGTCGCAGCCCGAGCAGAACCTGAACCGCGCCCGCGTGCAGTTCCGCTTGTGCGAGTCGGTCGAGGCGCGCGAGCGCTCGATCCGCTCCGTTCTCAAGAAACTGTAATGCACCGTCTCCTCGTTCCCTCCGAACAGCTGGCCTCAGATTCGCCCGTGCTTCCCAAGGAGGCGGCGAACCACCTGAAGGTCTTGCGCCCGAAGGACGGCGAGGAGATTGAGCTTTTCGATGGCTCTGGAAAGTCTCGCCGCTTTTCGGTAGAGGGCGTTGGGAAAAACTTTCGCTTCGCCGCGCTCTCCCCTGTCTGCGCCTCGGCTCGTGCGTCGCGGACGCTTACGCTTTTCGCATGCGTCACGAAGGGCTCGCGCTGGGACTGGACGATTGAGAAGGCGACTGAGCTCGGCGTGACGCGTATCGTGCCCGTAGTCTCCGCGCGGACTATCGTCAGGATCGGCGCCGACGAACGAGAGGCGAAGCGTGCGCGTTGGATTCGCATAGCCGAGGACGCTGCGCGCCAGTCGGATGCGAAGTGGATTCCGGAAATCCACGAACCGGTTTCTTTCGCGGAGTCGTTGCCGCTTTTGCGTGAGACCACATGCTTTGTCGGTGCGCTTACGAACCCGCCGCCCCGGCCGCTGCTGAAGGAGCTAACCGACATGCGACAGGCGGCGGGCGACGCCTCTGATTCCTTCTCCATTTATGTTGGACCGGAAGGCGACTTCTCGCCAGAGGAACTTGCCGCGCTTATCGATATCGCGACGCCAGTTTCGTTCGGCTCGACGATTCTCCGCGCCGAGACTGCCGCGATATACGGTGTTAGCGTCCTCAAGTCGTTTCTTGATTGCCGGTGATGTATGATTTAGTCGAGATCTTCGAGTCGCTTCAGGGCGAAGGCCGCAATATGGGGCGCCCATGCGTCTTCGTCCGCTTTGCCGGCTGCAATCTCGCGTGTCCGTGGTGCGACACTGATGTTGCAAAGCGCTTTTCCTCGTCGCTTGACGACCTCGTTGCGGAAATCGGCCAGTACAAGCCAAAAAGCGTAGTCCTCACCGGTGGCGAGCCGACGCTTGTCGAGGAGATGCCCGAGCTCGTCGCGGCGCTAAAGGAGCGCGGCTACTGGATCGCGGTCGAGACGAACGGGACAAACGATGCGGACTGGCTTGGGTTTGTAGATTATGTCGCCTGCTCGCCCAAGGCAGAGTTCCCAGGCCTCCTTGCGCTTGCCCGCGCAGACGAGGTGCGCGTCGTCGCGTCGTCCGAGGGTGTCGTCGACTTCTGCCGCGACCTCCGCGGCAGAATCGCCGCGACCGACTACTACATTTCGCCATGCGAACGCGGCGGGGAGATGGATTTCGCGACGGCAAAGGCCGTTCTCGCCAAGCTCGAAGGCTGGTCGCTCTCCGTCCAGCTCCATAAGCTTCTTGGCTTCAGATGAAAACACGCTACATACGTTACGCACAGGAATGCAAATGAAGATAACTTGCAGTATTGTTAAGCCGTGTAGAACGTGTAGATCGTGCAGAATAGAATCTACATGTTCTGCACGTTCTACATGGTTTTCAAAGTGTTGAGGAGAAATTATAGACAAGGACTTTCAATGGAAGATTTTGGATTCTACCTCGTGATGACGAACCCCAAGGTCGGCTACGAACGCTGCTGCGAGGCGGCTGTCAAGGCGGGGATGAAGATGGTGCAGCTCCGAATGAAGGACGTGTCGCGCGACGAGCTTCTCGACATGGCGAAGAAGCTTGTGTCGATAACGCGCGGCAGCGAGACGAACCTCATCATAGACGACGACGCATCGGTCGCGGAGGAGTCTGGCGCGGACGGCGTGCATGTCGGGCAGGACGACATGTCGGTAGAGGAAGTGCGCGCGAAATATCCTGGCATCCGCATCGTCGGGCTTTCCACCCACAGTCTCGCGCAGGCACTTGATTCCATTCGCCACAATCCCGACTACATCGGCGTCGGACCGGTCTTCAAGACTCCGACGAAGAAGATCCCCGACCCAGTCCTCGGCACGGAGCTCGCGGGCAAGATGATAGCGTCCGTTCCTTATCCTGCCGTCGCTATCGGCGGGATCGACGCAGAGAATCTCAAGTCTGTTCTCGCAGCCGGAGCACGCAACTGGGCGGTGGTGCGCGCGGTATGCGGTTCCGACGACCCATATTCGGCGATTCTGCATCTCCGCGACATAGCGCAGCATGGTTCGTAAGGCGGCGTCCGAAGGCTCCTCCTCAGGGGCCCTCGGCGAATACGCCGTATCCCTTCGCTCGGACCTTCGCTCCGCCGCCTCACGCATTGCGCCTAAGATTTTTCATGGGGCGTCCACATTGGGGCAATTTTTGATATAATATACCGAAACATTCCACTTTAGGGGAACACATGGGACAGCTCGAAGAATCGTCGGAACTAACACTTGATTTTACGAAGCTTGAAAAAGTCGGCAAGCAGGTCGCGGACAGCCGTGCCGCCGCCGTGGAGCATGATCCGGGGGTGATTCCCGTCGCCGTGCAGAACGCCGATACGAAGGAAGTCATCCTTGTCGCCTATACGAACGAATTCGCCATGAAGGAGAGCTTCGCCAAGAGGAAGCTCATACTTTGGTCGACGAGCCGCAACAAGCTGTGGTTCAAGGGCGAGACCTCCGGCGAGACTTTCGATCTCCTCGAGGCATATGTCAACTGCGAGCAGAACTCGCTCCTCTACATCGTCCGCCCCTGCCGCGGCGGAATCTGCCACACGAAGGACAAGGCGGGCGCCCCGAGGAACTGCTATTACAGGAAGATCGACTTCGATACGCTCAAGCTCTCGTTCGTCGATTCGTGCGGAAAAGAGACGATTTAAACGGAAGGATCAAAAAATGGAAGTGCTCGGACAGGGTTTGGTTTTGATGATTGCCGGAATGGGCATCGTCTACTTCTTTCTCTCTATTCTCATCGTCGTCACAAAGGTCTCGATGAGCGGCATTGGAAGGTTCGATTCGATCTTCCCGAAGGAAACACCCAAGAAGGCCCCTGCGGCCAAGGCGGTCTCGGATGACGCCGATATCGCGCTCGCAATCGCCGTTGCGATGAATGGTTAGTATTGGAACGGACGAGTGCTCTGGCGCGCCCGCACCCCAACCCACGGAATATTTAGAAAGGTAAAATCATGGCCAAGAAAAATGTAAAGTTCATGCTCACAGCGTTCCGCGACGGCTTCCAGTCCGTCATCGGCGCGCGCGTTCTCTCGAAAGACTTCCTCCCCTGCGTCGAAGAGGCGTATGCGGCTGGCGTCCGCTGGTTCGAGGCCGGCGGCGGCGCGAGGTTCCAGAGCTGCTACTTCTACTGCCAGGAAGACGCGTTCGACGTCATGGACAAGTTCCGCAAGGCCGCGCCCGAAGCCGATCTCCAGACGCTTTCGCGCGGCGTGAACGTCGTCGGCCTTGAGTCGCAGAGTTCGGACATGATCAAGCTCCATGCACAGATGTTCAAGAAGCACGGCATGTCGTCCATCCGCAACTTCGACGCCCTGAACGACGTCAACAACCTCAAGTGGTCCGGCCAGTGCATCCACGACGCGGGGCTCAACCACGAAGTCGTCGTCAACCACGAAGTCGTCGTCACGATGATGGGCCTTCCTCCCGGGATCGACAACAAGGGCACTCACACGCCTGAGTTCTACCGCGACCGCCTGAAAATGATCATGGACGCGGGGATTCCCTTCGACCGCGTGGCGTTCAAGGACGCGTCCGGCACCTCGACGCCCGCGACCGTCTACAACACGATGAAGCTTGCCCGCCAGCTTCTCGGCAAGGACATTCACATTCAGTTCCACAGCCACGAGACGGCCGGCAACGGCGTCGCGTGCTACCTCGCGGCTCTCCGCGGCGGCGCTGACGGTCTCGACCTCTCGATGGCGCCTATGTCCGGCGGCACTTGCCAGCCCGACATCATCACGATGTGGCACTGCCTCGACGGCGATCCCGACTTCGGCTTTGACTTCGACATCAACAAGATCAAGAAGGCCGAGGATTCCTTCAAGAACGCGATGCAGAAGTACTTCCTCCCGCCGGAGGCGATGAGCGTCAATCCGCAGATCGTGTGGAGCCCGATGCCGGGCGGCGCGCTCACGGCGAACACGCAGATGCTTCGCGACAACAACATGATGGACAAGTACGACGACATGATCGCCGAGATGTACGACTGCGTGCGCCTGGGCGGCTTCGGCACGTCCGTCACGCCCGTCTCGCAGTTCTACGCGCAGCAGGCGATCCAGAACGTCATGTTCGGC